>CAZKTE010000053.1:0-10513 GCA_964555625.1 uncultured Isosphaeraceae bacterium
TGCTGCCGCCGCCTAGAGGTTCGTGCGCTCGCCCACCGCGGCGATCGCGCCCCCGGATGATCGGATGCGCCGCTGGATCGCCTCGTCGCGCAGCGCGGGATTCGTGTGGTTGAGATGGATGAAGCGCAGATCCACCGGGAAGGTGATCAATCGCTCAAGAGAGTCGATGATCATCGGGTGGGGAACCTCGCGCATGTCCCGGCCAGGCAGTTCGCTGCCATCAAAGAAGGTGCCATCGACGTAGGCGACATCGACGCCGTCCATGAGCGTCGCCAGCAACCCCCCGTTGCCCTCCCAGCGATCGATGTCGGGCACAAAGAGGACAGTCCTCCGGGGGCCGCGGATCTTGAAGGCGACCGTGTCGCTGAACTCATCGCGATGCGGTACGGCGATCGCCGTCACGGACAAGCCCTCGATGGGTTCAAACGGCTCGCCCACAATGATCTCCTGCAGGTCGACCTGCCCAAGGTCCACAAGCTGCGACCAGGGGCCGTTGGAGGCGAGAAACTCCGCCATGCGCGGCGTGACACACAGTGGCATCGCGCTGGTCGATGCGACCTCGCGGCCCAGGTGAATGAGTCCGGCATAGTGGCCGACATGTGCGTGCGTAAGCAAGATGGCGTCTACCGGCGCGCGACCGCGACGATGCACGCCGCTGTAGTCCTGGAGCATCGCCACCTGCGCCTCGATGGCTGGGGTCGCCTCGATGAGCACCAGGCGATCTGTCTGGGTGTCGTGGATACCAAGGCACGCGGGGGTCTCGACGTGCCCGCTGCGGCGTGCCAGCACGCAACAGGGCTTGTCGCAGCCAAGGTGCGGCAGGCCGCCGTCCTGGGCCCGGCCCAGCACGTAGCAGGCGAACCGCGCCTCGCCGCCGTCTTGCACCTCCACCCGCTGGGCCGCCTGGCAGCCAGCGAGCAGTGCCAGCGCCAGCAGCCATCTACATCGCACGATCGCCATGGCGGGCATCCTACGCGGCCGCGATAGACTCCCGCCATGCTGCTGCTTGCCATCGCCCTCGCTGCCCCCCCACTGGTCATGGACTTCAACGACGTTTATGATCGGCGGTGGCTGGGCGCCAACTGGCATGCGAACCGCCTCCAGGACTGGCGCGTCGAGGACGGACGCGTCGAATGCACCCGGGTGTCGCCGCGGCTGCCGATGCGCACCGCGCACCTGCTGACGGCCAACATCGCAGCCGGCGGCAGCTACAGCGCGGCGGTGACCACCGCCGCCATTGACGCGGATCTTCCCGGGGCCCAGAACGCCTGGAGCGGGTTCCTGCTCGGTGCCGGCAGCGACGCCATTGACTATCGCCTCTCGGCCATGGTCCACCACGTCCCGGCCGAGGATGGCGGCATCATCGCCCTCGTGGATCACGAGGGGCACGTGGCCCTCAGACGCAACGACGCGCCCGTCGGCGGCCTGCCACTGTGGTCGATCAACACGAAGATCGGCCCAGGTGACCTGCCCCTCATTGCGCCAGCGAGCCGAGACGGCGACGGCTTTGCAGCTGGCCCCAGGAGACCAGTTGTCCTTTCGGCTAGCGTGGCATCAGGGCAGGCGGGCATGGACCTGGTGCTTGTCGCCCACGACCCGTCCAGCGGCGACGTGCTCAGCCGCTGCGTCTACGGCGGTCTGGAGGAGTCGCTCCTGGACGGCTCCATCGCCCTGGTCTCGCATCATGGACCCACTGGCGCCACCAGCGGCCACTGGTTTGATGACCTGACGCTTGCAGGCAGTGGCGTGCAGCACCATGGCGACCGCGCCTTTGGACCGGTGCTCTGCGCCATGCACACCCTCAGCGAGGGGACGCTGAAGCTCACGGCGCAGTTTCCGCCACTTGCATCGCCACGCACTGCGATCCTGCGATTCGCCGACCACGACGTCTACGTGCCAATTGACGGCGAGAGCTGGACGGCGACGTTCTCGATTGCGCCGTGGGATCCCAGCAAGGAGACGCCCTACGCGGTGGGTCTTGCCGGTGACGATCGCTGGTACCAGGGCACCATCCGCGCCGAGCCTGCCGCCGACGGCTGGCCGCTGAAGATGGCAGCCCTGACGTGCCACAAGACCTACACCGGCGGACTGCGATGGAACGAAAGTGGCCTGTGGTTCCCCCATGCAGATACGGCGGCTGCCATCGAGGCCGCCGACCCTGACCTGCTGTACTTCAGCGGCGACCAGATCTATGAGGGGGACCTGTCGCCCGCCTGGCAGGTGAACGAGGACGAGTACATCCTCGACTACCTCTACAAGTGGTCGCACTGGTGCTGGGCCTTCCGGGACTTGGCGCGCGATCGCCCCTGCATCACGATCCCAGACGACCACGACGTCTATCACGGGAATCTCTGGGGCGCAGGTGAGCGCGACGCGCAGCAGGTCAAGGGACTCACGCGCCAGGACAGCGGCGGCTACAAGCACGGCCCACGCTTCATCAACGCCGTTCACCGCACGCAGGTGAGCCACCTGCCCGACCCGGTTGACCCGCAGCGCGATGCGCAGGGAAACAGCGTCTACTTCACGCGCCTGCGCTACGGCGGCCTCGATTGCGCCATTCTCGGCGATCGCCAGTTCAAGGAAGCGCCCGCAATCGCCGTGCCCGACGGCGACGTCTCCAACGGCTGGTTCCGAGCGGATGGGTTCCACCCGGTGACGCAGGCCGATGCACCGCACGCCCCCCTGCTCGGGCGGCGCCAGGAAGCGTTCCTTGCGCAGTGGTCCACGCACTGGCACGACGGCGACTGGATCAAGCTATTGCTCTCCCAGAGCCCCCTGGCCTGCGTCCAGACGCTCCCGGAGGGATCCTTCGGTGGCAAGCAGCCGGGATTGAAGATCCATCCTCTCGGAAGCATCGCGCCAAACGACGTACCGGTGGCGGACGCCGACAGCAACGGCTGGCCCCAGAGCGGCCGCGACCGCGCCCTTGCCTTCCTCGTGGCGGCCAACGCCCTGCACATCTGCGGCGACCAGCACCTTGGATTCGTCGCGCAGTACGGCCTTCATGCGCACCGCGATGCCACCTACGTCTTCTGCACGCCGGCCATCGCAAACACCTGGCCGCGGCGCTGGATGCCAAGGGACAAGCCCATGCTCGGCGATCACGTCGATGGCTTTGGAAACCTGGTGACCGTCATGGCCGTCAGCAATCCCCACCGCTACGGACATGAACCGGCGGCGCTCCATGACCGCGCTCCGGGATGGGGCTTGCTTCGACTCTCGAAGCGCACGAGGCTGGTGCGCCTGGAGGCCTGGCCGCGCTGGGCCACGCCCGGGGCCGATGACGAGGATCAATACCCCGGGTGGCCCATCGTGCTCGAACACATGGGACGCAGGGGCGTCGAGCGACCCTCGGCGAGGTAGCGATCGAGCAGCGCCGACAAGCGCTCAACGACGTCGTGCGGCGCGAGGCATAGGTTCCTGGACTCAGTCGGGTCGGCGAGCAGTTCTCGGAACGTGGCGTAGCAGTCATTGAGCCCCACGAGCTGGTCGACAAGAGACGACTGCAGCACCTCTCCGGGCCAGCGGACGATCAAGGGCACGCGGCGGCCGCCAGAGGCGGGTGGGGTGTTGCCATCGACTTCCCATTCTGACACTTGGAATCCTCGAATCAACGCCAAACGCCCAGATCGCCGCTGGGTACACTGTCGCCCCTTCGCCGTCGGCGGCGGACTTGGAACCCCCCATGCGCATCGGCATACCGGCTGAGACAACCCATGGCGAACGCCGCGTGGCGGCGATGCCCAGTGGCGTCAAGACGCTCCAGCAACTCGGGTTCGAGGTGCTCGTTGAGCGTGGTGCCGGCGACCTGAGTGATCGCAGCGACGCTGCCTACGAGGAGGTTGGAGCCACCATGGTGGACTCCGCCGCCGACGCATGGGGCGCTGACGTCGTCCTGACGGTCAATCCGCCCTCCGAGGCTGAGGTAGAGATGCTCGCCAAGGGGAGCACCTTGGTGGGTTTCATCCGGCCCGCGGACAACCCCGGGACCCTCAATAGCCTCGCCGAGCGAGGGGTGACCACCGTGGCCATGGACTGCGTGCCGCGGATCACCCGCGCGCAGTCCATGGACGCCAACAGCGCGATGTCCAACATCGCCGGGTATCGGGCGGTGGTCGAGGCGGCCAACGCCTTCCCCCACTTCTTCGGCGGCCAGATGACGGCCGCCGGCCGCGTCGATCCAGCCAAGGTGCTGGTCATCGGTGGCGGCGTCGCGGGTCTCTCGGCCATCGGCACCGCCCGCGGCCTGGGCGCCATCGTGCGCGCCTTCGACACACGCCTTGCCGTCAAGGAAGAGGTCGAGAGCCTCGGGGGAGAATTTCTGATGCTCGACTTCGAGGAGGAGGGCGAAGGAGGCGGCGGGTACGGCAAGACCATGAGCGAGGCCTTTGTCGAGGCAGAACTCCAGCTCTTCGCCAAGCAGGCCCTCGAGGTGGACATCATCATCACGACCGCGCTGATCCCTGGCCGCGAGGCGCCCAAGCTCATTACAGCGGGCATGGTCGAGAGCATGAAGGAGGGGTCGGTCATCGTCGATCTCGCCGCTGAGCGCGGCGGGAACTGCACGCTCACGGAGTCCCAGAGGCGCGTCGAGCACCATGGCGTGACGATCATCGGCTACACCGATCTTCCCAGCCGCATGGCTGCGGTGTCGTCGCGCCTCTACGGCATGACGATCGCCAACCTTCTTGAACTCATGGGCGGTGCCGACGCGTTCCACGTGGACATGGAGGACGACGTGGTCCGCAGCGCGCTGATCACCCATGACGGCGAGGTCACCTGGCCGCCGCCGCCGCCATCGTCGGAGCCTGCGCCGGTCCCCTACTCGGTGGATACGGGCGCGCGACCCGATGACGAGGCGAAGGTCGCCGCGGCAGCCGCCGAGACCGAGGAGGCCAAGTCGTCCTCGATCGGGATCTGGCTGGGGCTGCTTGCCATCGCGGTGGTCCTAGCGCTGCTTGGCAGCGTGGTGCCCGACTCGTTCCTCTCCCACTTCACGGTCTTCGTCCTGGCGTGCTTCGTGGGCTGGCAGGTCGTCTGGAACGTCACCCCCGCGCTGCACACGCCCCTGATGAGTGTCACCAACGCCATCAGTGGCATCATCATCATCGGCGGCATGCTCCTCATCAGCGGCGAGCCGTCCTCCATGACGACGATACTCGGCGCAGCAGCCGTGCTGCTTGCGGCCATCAACGTCAGCGGCGGGTTCCTCGTGACCCACCGTATGCTCGGGATGTTCAAGCGATGAGCGCGGCGCTGGTCACCATTTGCTACATCGCCGCAGCGGCGCTGTTCATTCTGAGCCTCGGGGGGCTCAGTCGACAGGAGACGGCCCGCCGTGGGAACTCCATGGGCATCGCGGGCATGATCATCGCCCTTGCAGCAGCGGCGGCAAGCGACGAGGTGACTGCCTACGGGATGCTCGCCATCGCGCTGTTCCCGGCCGTCATCGTCGGGGCGACCTTGGCGCGGCGCGTGCAGATGACGCAGATGCCGCAACTTGTGGCGATCCTGCACAGCTTCGTGGGGCTTGCGGCGGTCCTCGTGGCCATCGCGCTTCATCTCCATGGCGACGGGGATCTGGCAGGCGCAGAGGCCACCATCCACGAGATCGAGATCTTCGTGGGCGTCTGCATCGGTTCCATCACGTTTACTGGCTCGGTGATCGCCTGCGGCAAGCTCCATGGTGTCATCGGCGGGTCTCCACTGCTCATTCCCGGCCGACACCTCCTGAACCTCGCGGCGGTCATTGCGATTGCCTGGCTGGGCACCTGGTACGTCCAGGCGGCCCCCGGCGGCGGGCTGGAACCGCTGTTGATCGCCACGGCCATCACGGCGATCCTCGGCATCCACCTGGTCATGGCAATTGGCGGCGCGGACATGCCCGTGGTCGTCTCGATGCTCAACAGCTACAGCGGCTGGGCTGCTGCTGCGGCGGGCTTCATGCTCAGCAACGATCTCCTGATCATCACCGGCGCGCTGGTCGGATCAAGCGGCGCGATCCTGAGCCTGATCATGTGTCGCGGGATGAACCGCTCGCTGGTGAATGTCATCCTCGGTGGTTTCGGGACCGGCGAAGGTGGCGGCATGGCGATCGAGGGAGAGGCGCGGTCCATCAGCGTCGCCGACACGACGACGCTCCTCAAGGCCGCCAAACGCGTCGTCATCGTGCCCGGCTACGGCATGGCCGTGGCGCAAGCCCAGCACGCCCTTGCGTCGGTGACCAAGACGCTGCGGGACGCCGGCGCGGAGGTGCGATTCGCAATCCATCCCGTGGCCGGTCGGCTTCCAGGGCACATGAACGTGCTGCTGGCCGAGGCGAACATCCCCTACGACATCGTCCTGGAGATGGACGAGATCAATGTGGACTTCCCGCGGACGGACATCGTTCTGGTGATTGGCGCAAACGACATCGTGAACCCCAATGCAGAGGATGACCCGGAGAGTCCCATCGCGGGCATGCCGGTGCTGCAGGTGTGGAACGCCACGCACGTCATCGTCATGAAGCGATCCATGGCCAGCGGCTACGCGGGCGTGGCCAACCCGCTGTTCTTCCGCGACAACACCCAGATGCTCTTCGGCGATGCCTGCGACAACGTCGAGGCGATCCGCGACGCGCTCTGAGCAGCCGCAGTGTTATGTAAAACTAGAGGGGCTTGCGGGCGACGCTGATCGTGCAGACACCGAAGGTTCGTCGCTCCTGGGTCACCACCTCCAGGCCTGCGCCGGCGATCTGCTTGGCCAGGGCCTCGGGCGCCTCGAAGGTGTCGATGCTCCGCGGCAGGTAGCGGTAGGCGCCGCTGCGATCGCCGCTGATGAGCGTGGCGCTCAGTGGCATGACGCGACGCATGTAGAGGTCGTTGAGCAGTGCAAGGACGGCGTTGCGCGGGCGAGAGAACTCCACGATCACCAGTCGTCCCCCGGGCCGGAGCACCCGTAGAAACTCGGTCAGCGCCTTCCGGGGGTCACTGACATTTCGGATGCCGAAGGCGATCGAGACGATGTCAAAGGACCCATTCGGGAGGGCCAGATCCGTGGCGTCGCCGCTGCGGTAGAGCGGCGCTGGTCTCCCCTGCCGCGTTCGCCTGGCGGCCTTGGCGGCCGCCAATTCGAGCATCTCCGGCGTGAAGTCCACGCCCAGGACCGAACGCGGCTGCGCGTCGCAGAAGGCCTCGGCGAGATCACCGGTGCCGCAGGCCACGTCGAGCACATCATCTTCGGGCCCCACGTCGACCATCGCCACGGCTCGGCGGCGCCAGGACTGGTCGCGGCCGAAGGAATGGAGGCGGTTATTGAGGTCGTAGGCCCCGGCGATGGCGCCGAACATCCGCTGCACCTTGGCTGCCTTCTCCGGCAACCCGTGCACGTCACCTGCCAGCTCGTGGGGGGTCCAAGCGTCCCTGCGGGCACCGCTGCGCTGTGTCGTCGCCATCACTCGATCATAGTCCCAATGCCGCCGCCGTCTCCGTGCCGATACAATCGGCAGCATGATCATCGACTGCCACGTACGACTGTGGTCCGACAACGGCCAACTCGGCTCGGACACGTCCAATGCCCTGCGGGCAGGCCCGCCACCTGGCTGGGCCGTCGAGACCGGTGACCCAGCGTCGCTGACGCGGGCCATGGCCTGCGTCGATGCGGCCCTGGTCCTTGGGCACCGAGCGGCGCTCTGCGGCGCCCACGTGCCCGCTGAGCTCATCGCCGACTTCGTCGCCCGCGAGCCGCGGCATCGGCTCGGCGCGGCGGGCATCGATCCCACCGAGGAGTCCGCAGAACAGGATCTTGAGTCGGCCCTGGCCCTGGGCCTCGTCGCCGTGGCCATCAGTCCCGCCCTTGGCGGGTTTCATCCTGCCCACTCCGCAGCGATGCGCATCTACGAGCGATGCTGCGACTCGGGTGTCCCACTGATTGTCACCATGCCCGACCCGGTGCCGGCTTCGGCGGTCCTGGACTTTGGCCGAAGCGTCTACTTCGACGAGGTCGCCCGAGCCCTGCCGAGCCTTCGAATCCTCTTCACATCAGTCGGGTTCCCCTGGATCGACGAGACGCTGGTACTCGCCGGCAAGCATCCCAACATCTATGCGGAGGTCAGCGGCGTCGTGGGCCGACCCTGGCAGCTCTACAACACCCTCTCGACCGCCGCGAGCCTGGGCGTCATGGATCGCCTGCTCCTTGGCAGCGGCTTCCCGCAGTCCACGCCCGAGCAGGCCATCGAGGCCCTCTATTCGGTCAACACCTCCGTCAAGGGTACGCCCCTGCCGTCGGTCCCCCGGGCGCTCATCCGCCAGATCGTCGAACGCGATGCGCTTGAGGCTCTGGGCATCGATGCCCCGGAAGTCGGCCGCCTCGAGTCGACCACTGAGTCGCTGCCCGAGTCCGTGGAACATGACGCGCTGTAACTGCTCGATCCTGATCGGCTCGCTGCTCTGCGGGTGCGCGTCGCTCGGGTCGCCGGGCATCTCAAACCTCGAGGTCCACTCCCTTGGACTCACCCGCGTGGTGCTCGATGCGTCTTGCCCGGTGAGTTTCGCAACCACGTCCAGCGCAAGTGAGGGCGAGTTGTGGCTCACCGACATTCCCCTTGAAGACCTGCTTTCGGGCAACGTCCGCGACGGGCAGGTGCTGCATCTGGAGCTGCTGTGGCGACCGAAGGCTGGCCAGACGCCCCTTGATGCGACGGCGACCAATGTGGCCATTCGCCACGTGATCTTCGCCGACGAAGAAGTGGGCGTGTACAGCGGCGGTGGCTACGGCTGGCCTAGTGGGTCGCCCGATACCACGCTGACCATCGACATGGAGGATGCGACGATGTCGCTTCAGGTGTCCACCAGTGGGTTCGTGGACCTGCTCTCGCCTGCGACGGTGACGGGACGGGCCACGGGGACCTACGACGCCCAGCGTGCTCGCCAACTCTCCATTGCCATCGACGACCTCGTCAGCGAGGCGATCGGGCGGCGGATGGTGGTCGAGCTGCCCCGCTAGGCGTCGGCCTTCTTGGCCGTCTTCTTCTTCGTAGTCTTCTTCTTGGTCGGCTTGGGCTTGGCGGCAGCAGTGCTAATCTCGCCGATGCGGACCATGAGGGTGCGCTGGCGGTGGCCCTGCTTGCGGCGATAGCCCTTGCGCTTCTTGTATTTGATGACGTCGATCTTCTCGCCCTTGACTGCCTCAACGACCTCGGCGGTTACCGTCGCGCCATCGAGGTAGGGCGTTCCGATGGAGGGCTTATCCTTGTCGGCGGCGACCATCAGGACGCGATCGAAGGTGATTGACTCGGGCTGATCGCCTTGGCGCAGATCAACCTCGAGCACATCGCCGGTGCTGACCTTGATCTGGGTTCCACTGTCTTCGATGATCGCGTACATGTGTGCTCCTGCCCTTCGGCGAGCCGCACAGTGTACCGGTTCCACCGCCAATGCCAAGGCCACTGCGCTTACGCACGCAGGCCAGCGAGGCGGCGTGTAGCCTCGCTGAGCGTCGCGACGTCCTTGCAGAAGGCAAATCTCGCCAGACCCCTACCCTCGTCGCTGAGGGCATAGAAGGACGAGGGTGGGATCGCTACAACCGCGCAACGTTCCACCAGGTGCCGACAGAAGGCCACGTCATCGCCAAGGGCCAAGCTCGAGTGGTCGGCGAGGGCGAAGTATGTCCCCTGCGGGGGGGACACCCGCAGGCCCGCCTCCAAGAGGCCCGCGACCAGCAAGTCGCGGCGTTGGAGGTATTCCGATCGGTACGCATCGAAGTACTCATCGCCAGCCGTTAAGCACGTGGCAGCGGCTACCTGGAGGGGCGTCGACGCGCAGAATGTCATGAACTGGTGCGCTGCACGCATCCCAGCAGACAGGTCCGAAGGCGCAATCGACCAGCCGATCTTCCAGCCCGTCACCGAGAAGACCTTGCCCAGGGATCGCATCGTGATCGTGCGCTCGGCCATGCCATCGAGCGTGGCGATGGGCAGGTGTTCTCCCTCGAGGACCAGCGCGTCGTAGACCTCATCGGCTAGAACAACGGCGTCGTGGAGTTGGGCAAGGTCGGCGATGGCCTGGAGTTCGTCACGAGTGAACACGCGTCCAGTGGGGTTGTGTGGGGTGTTGACGATGACCATCGCGGTACGGTCGCTGAAGGCAGCAGCCAACTCTGCCTCATCGAAGGTGAAGTCAGGAGTGTGGAGGGTGACGATTCTTGGGGTCCCCCCTGCCATCGAGATGCAGGCTAGGTAGGAGTCATAGAAGGGCTCGAAGATGACGACCTCGTCCCCGGGCTCGATGAGGCCCAAGATCGCAGCGGCGATCGCCTCGGTGCTGCCGCAGGTGACGGTGACCTCCTCCATGGGGTCGATGGCGATGCCCGTCTCTCGCTGCCAGGACTCGGCTACGGCGGTGACCAGGCTCGGATGCCCGGCCGACCGCGCGTACTGGTTCTCGTCGTCGCGAATCGCGGCGATGGCCGCCTCCTTGACGAAGTCAGGCGCGGGGAAGTCAGGAAAGCCCTGGCCGAGATTGATGGCATCGTGCTC
>CAZKTE010000054.1:0-10348 GCA_964555625.1 uncultured Isosphaeraceae bacterium
GTTGTCCGGTAGTCCGGATTGCTCTTGATACCGACGTCGAGTACACCGATTGGCGCTTTGGCGGCGATAAGACCGCCGCTGCCGAGTACGCCGCTACGTTGTGTGGCGACGTCTCAGCCATCTACTTTGAGGAGATCGGGATCAATCTGATCCTCTCCTACTTCCGGGCCTGGAGCGCTCCTGACCCGTGGACGTGTCACGACACGGGCTGCCAACTCGCTGAGTTCGCCGAGTACTGGAATACCAATATGACGAACGTGAAGCGGGGCCTTGCCCACCTGCTTTGCGGCCGTAACCTCGGCGGCGGTATGGCGATGATCGGCGTCGTCTGTCGACCCGTCTGGGACGGTGGCTACGCGGTATCGGCTGACATCCGCGGCTCCTACCCCATGCCCCTTGAGGATAGGCAACCCGACAACTGGGACCCGATTGTGTTCGCCCACGAGACCGGCCACAACTTCGGCATGCATCACACTCATGAACTTCCTGATCCGCCCGACGATTGCGGAAATGGAGGTTGCGATGAGGCCGAGGGGGCAACGATCATGAGTTACTGCCACACATGCCCTGGGGGCATCGCAAACCTCGTGATGGAGTTCTACGACGACAACGTCGACCAGGCAACCGACCACCTTGAGTCGGTGAATTGTGACCTCTGGAGTTCTGGTGAGCCACCCACGGCGGTCGATGACATTGCAACCTGTGAGTACGACGGATGGGTTGATGTGTTTATCCTTGGAAATGACATCGCAAACGACTGCTCGGATTTGGAACTCATCGCCTACGACGACATGGGAATGCGAGGCGGAACAGTCGAGTGGGTATGGAGTCCAGGGGATCCTGACGTGGACGGTGATGAGGCGCTCGCGCTGCGATACACCGCTCCAGGGAACATCGTCGGACTGGACGTGTTCCAATATGAGATCAAAGACGGTCACGGTGCTGTGGACACGGGCACAGTGTTTGTCAACATCCTCCCGCCGCCACCCGACGATGATGACGGCCCCGGTATAGATCCAGGCGACATCATCAGGATCTTCGGCGGGGTCTGGTAGTTCAACTGAACCGAAACGAAACGCCGACGCACGGACTGCACGGTGGACGCGAAGGATGTCGACGTGGGGCCGAACGGCAATCCGTGGCAACCCTGACGCTGGTCAAGATCAACGTGCGTAGAACGGAAGTTCGGTGATGCGTGCCTCGATGCGCTGTCGCCCGAGGTCTACGCACAGCGTCTCGTCGCTCAAGTCGCCTCGCACGTAGGCCATGGCAATCGAGCGATCAAGTGTCGGGCTCATGCATCCACTGGTGACGACGCCGATGGCCTCGTCTCCGGCGTACACCTCCATGCCCTGCCGCGCGCTCCGGGGCCCCCTGAGGTGCAGCCCAACGAGTCGACGCGTCGGCTCGGATTCGGCGATGGCGAGCAGCGCGTCCTGCCCGATGAATGGCTCGGCATCGTTCCCGTCGCGGCCCTTGTCGAGCGTTACGGCGAACGAGAGGCCCGCGCTGAGCGGGTCGGTGTCCTCGTCGATCTCGTGACCGTAGAGCGGCATGCCCGCCTCGAGTCGAAGCGAGTCACGAGCCCCGAGCCCCGCCGGCTGGATGGGTCCGTCATCGCCGAGCGTGCCTATTGCCATCTTGAGCCCGCGTGCGGCGAGTCCCGCCGGCAGGATGGCCTCGACGCCGTCTTCCCCTGTGTATCCAGTGCGAGAGACGAGGATTGTGGCGAAGAGAACATTCTTGGTCATGAAGCGATAGCGACGCAGCCCCGGGATCTCGCTTGAGAGTCCCGAAACCTCGTTCATGACGCAGGGCCCCTGAAGGGCCACCATGACTGTCGACTCGGTCTCGTCCTTGAGATCGAAGACCAGATCGCCGCGAATCGATGCGAAGTGATCGAGGAGCTTGAGCCGGTTGGAGGCGTTGCAGACCATGCGGTAGTCGTGGTCAGACTCGCGGTAGATGAGCACGTCATCGCGGCAGCCACCGCGGTCGTTGCAGACCAGGCCGTAGCGCACCTGGCCGTCTTCCATGCCCAGCACCTGGCGGGTACATGCGCGATCGAGGAATCGACACGCGTCGCGGCCGGTGAATCGAAGCCTCCCCATGTGGGAGACGTCAAAGAACCCGCCGCTGCGGCGGACCTGGCGGTGCTCCTCAATGATCGATCCGTAGTGCAGCGGCATCGACCACCCGGCGAAGTCCACCATCTTCGCACCACGCTGGACGTGAAAGTCGTGCAGGGCAGTCCGCAGGAGCGACGCGGTGCTGGTCATGGAGTGGCTTGTGCTCCCTGTTCGAGTTCCGCGAGTCGCTGCTCGAGTTCACGGACGCGTTTGAGCATCCCGGCGAGGTCGGTCGCCACGAGGGCGTTCCGCTTGGCCAAGTCGGCTGCCACGGCCGGGACGCCGCCCACCTTCTTTCCGGCCTCGATGTCCGAGGCGATGCCGGACTTCGCCATGGCCTGCACGCCGTCGCCGATCTTCAGGTGACCACTGACGCCGACCTGGCCGCCGAGAACCACGTAGTTTCCCACGTCCGCGGATCCAGCGACGCCCACGAGTGATACGAACAGGCAGTGCGATCCGATGGTCGCTCCATGCCCGATCGAGATGAGATCCGCGAACTTGGAG
Source organism: uncultured Isosphaeraceae bacterium (assembly GCA_964555625.1). Lineage (GTDB taxonomy): Bacteria > Planctomycetota > Phycisphaerae > Phycisphaerales > SM1A02 > CAZJKE01. The sequence continues at coordinate 2,637 of CAZKTE010000054.1, forward strand.
CCCCGCCCGATCCTGGTCGTACCCATGGTTGCCCGCTCGATGGCGCACCCCGCGCCGAGCTCGACGTCGTCCTCGATCTCCACGATGCCCTCCTGCGGGATCTTGTGGTGCGCGCCGTCGTGCGTCGCGTAGCCGAATCCGTCCTGCCCGATCACCGTGGACGCGTGCAGCGTGACGCGGTTTCCGACGATGCAGCGGTCGTAGATGGTGACGTTCGGGAAGATGAGACAGTCATCGCCGACGGAGGCCGCCGGGCCTACGTAGACGCCCGGGTAGAGCACCGTGCGAGCGCCGACCGATGCACCGGCCTCGACCGTCACGTGCGGGTGCACGATCGCGTCCGGCGCGACCCTAGCGGACTCGTGGATGGTCGCCAGCGCGGAGATGGCGTCCGAGTCGATGGGGCTCGGGTGTGACCGGAACCCGTGCAATTCCACCATGGCGTTTCTAAACGCGAAGTACGGGTCCTCCGCCTCCAGCCGCGTGACCCCCCCGGGGGACTCCACGTCGGGGTGGATGAGGACGGCCGCTGCCTTCAGGCTCGAGAGGTGCCGAATGTACTTCCGGTTTGCCACGAACGTGAGATCTTCCGCTCCGGCGCGGTCGATGGGTGCGCAGCGGTGGACCTTCCGGGATCCGTCGCCGACCACGGAGGCTCCTATGCGAGAAGCGAGTTCGTTGAGTGAGAGGGTCATGTCCTGCAAACGGCGCACGCTAGCGGCCTTCGGGCAGGGGGTCAACGGGCTTGGTTGTGGGGGCATCTGGCGGGCGGTATCCTCCCCTCGCTCATGCCCTTCGCACGCGCAATCATGGCCTTGATGGTGGTACTCGTTTCGTTGTTCGCGGTGGCCGCGGCCGAGCTGCCGGACGTCGGCATCGACGACACACTCGACGAGCGGCCCATCTCCGTGGTGCGGCTCGAGGGACTGCGACGGGTGGACGAGCAGCTGGTGCTCAATAACATCCGCTCGGCCGCCGGAGAGGCCTACGATCCCGAGGTCGTGCGGCAGGACGTTCACCGTCTGACGCGGCTCGGGCAGTTCAAGTTTATCGACGCGGATGCCGTCCTCCAGGACGACGGAACGATCGAGCTGGTCTTCACCCTGCGCGAGCAACAGATCATCGCCGCCGTCTCGGTGGCGGGAAACAAGCTGATCACGGACAACGAACTGCTCCGGGCCGTGCCCGTGCCCGTGGGGGCTCCCCGGGACGATTTCCTGATCGATCGTGGTCGACGCGGGATCCTCGACACGTACCACGCTCGTGGCAACTATCTGGTCGAGGTCGCCGTCGACGAGCAGGAACTCAACGACGCGGGCGTCCTGATCTATCGCATCATGGAAGGCCCCAGAGTGCGCGTGAAGGCCATCGTGTTCGACGGAAATCAGTCCTTCTCCGACAAGGAACTGTCGGCGGAGATGGAGACGACCATCGCCATCCCGTTCTTTCGTCGCGGGGAACTCGACGAGGACGTGCTTGATGCCGATGTGGCGAAGCTGGACCGCTGGTATCGCGATCTCGGATTTCTGGATGCCCGCGTCGATCGCGACATCACGTTGAGCCCGGACAACCGCGAGGCCAAGGTCACCGTGCTGATCGACGAGGGGCCGCAGTACACGCTCGGTGGCATCTCCGCCGTCGTAGCCGGTACGGGCGCGGCGCTGGACGTGTTCTCCGTCGAGCAGATCCGGTCGCTCATTCCGATGAAGACCGGCGACATCTACCGGCGTGATCTGCTGGATGATTCACAGCGCGCCGTGCGAGAGGCCTACGGAGCACTGGGTCATGTGGAGGTGGCCGTTCGGCTTGTTCCGGTGCACTCCAGCGCGGAACCAGTCATCGACATCCTGATGGAGATCAACGAGGGTTCCGAGGCAAAGGTGGGCCTCGTCCGCATCAACGGAAACCTGCTGACCAAGGACAAGGTCATTCGGCGCCATGTTCGACTTCGACCGGGTCGCCCGTTCAACGCGGCGGAGATCCAGCGAGCCAAGGACCGGATTCTTCGCACGCGTCTCTTCAATGACGTGCGGATTACGCTGCTTGACGAGATGCCCGAGTCGCCCGGGTACCGGGACGTGCTCGTGGAGGTGAAGGAGGCTGACACCGGCTCCCTCAACTTCGGCGTGGCCGTCGGCACCGATTCAGGCGTCCTCGGTGAGATCTCGCTGCTCCAGCGCAACTTCGACATCGCGGATGTTCCGGAGAGCTGGTCGGAGTTCTGGCGCGGACGCGCCTTTCGCGGTGCTGGCCAGGACTTCTCGATGATCCTCCAGCCTGGCGACGAACTCTTCAACTACCAGATCGGGTTGACCGAGCCATACTTCCTTGAGACCGACTGGTCGATCGGGGGCAGCGCCGGCTGGAAGCGCCGAAAGTACGTCGACTACACGGAGGAGCGCGTCTACAGCCGGCTGCGTGCCGGTCGGCGCTTCGGCGACATCTGGAAGGGCGATGCCCACCTGGTCATCGATCGCGTTCACCTGACCGACCTTGATGACGACGCTCCGCAGGAGGTGTTCGACGATCGGGGACCCGAGACCGTCATGGCCACGGGCGTCTCGCTGACGCGCACAACCGTCAACCGCCTTCGACGCCCGGGAAAGGGCTCCCGCTTCGAGTGGACTCTGGACCGATATGGATTCCCCGGCGGCAACCGAGAGTTCACGCGGATGCTCGCCGACTACACCGTCTACGCGACGATTGACCGGGACTTCCTGGGTCGGCTGACGACACTTCGTTTCGACGGAAAGCTGGGATACATCTTCGAGAACGACGCGCCGACCTACGAGCGTTTCTACCTCGGCGGCGGATCGTTCCGGGGATTCGGGTTCCGTCAGGTCTCACCCAAGGGCACCCCGCGTGTGCCCGGTGGCGCCGACGACAGGCCCATCGGTGGATCCTGGGAACTCTTCCTTGGGGCGCAATACGAGATGCCCCTCATGGGGGAGGCGATCACCGGAGTCCTCTTCGTAGACAGCGGCACGGTGTCCGATTCCGCGGGATTCGACGACTATCGCATTGCGGTTGGTGCCGGGGTCCGGCTCTACATACCCCAATTGGGCAACGTCCCGATGGCATTCGACTTCGGCTTCCCGATCAAGAAGCAGTCCGACGACGAGACTCGCGTCTTTACGTTCAGCGCAGAGCTGCCCTTCTGAGCGTGGGATGGAGTCCCGCGGCAAGAGGTACAATTCCGCCCTGCCGTGGCCAGGTGGTCGCGGCCATCCACGGAGTGAATCACAATGATCCTAATTAACCACGTGCGAAGGACGGGCTGGGCACTAACCGCGATGCTGGCAGTGGCCGGATCAATCGTTGCCTTCGCGGCCAGTGCCACGCAGCCAGGCGCCGAAGCATCCACCGTCGTCGTGACCTTCAACATCCGGGACGTGATGGAGAATCTCGCCCAGCGTGCCGATGCCGAAGCGCAGCTGCAGGGAATCGCCACGGACATTCAGGACGCGCTGCAGGAACGAATTGACAGGATCGGTGAGCTCGAGGCTCGCGTTGATGCTTCGGCGGAGGACGACCGCGAGGAGGTCACCAACCTGCTCGAACAGCGCAAGCTTGAGGCCATCACCTATCGGTCATTCGCACAAGAGCGGCTGGACATCGAGAAGTCGCTCATGCTCAACGGCCTCTACGAATCGATCAAGAAATCGGTCGCCGAGATTGCGGACGCGAATGGCTACGACATCGTGCTCGTCAACGACTCACAGAAACAGATCGGAGTGATCGCCGGCTCGCAGATGTCGCGAGAGGCGCAGATCCTCGAGCAGGTCGGCGCGCAACGCGTGTTCTTCGCACGCCCCCGCATCGACATCACGGATCAGATCGTGACGCGCATGAACCTCGACTGGAGCGCCCGGACCACGGGCTGAGCCCACACGTCCCGGAGGACACCCTCAGATGAACCACGTACGCCGATACCACCTTGCCCTGTGCACGCTTGCCGTCGCGCTTGCTGCCGCACTGGGTCTCCAGACGCACGCGGTGCGCCGAGTCGCCCCATTGAATCCGCTTGTCATGGCGATGGTTGACCTGGAGCGAGTGCTCGAGAACCTTGAGGAGCGTGCCCACCTGGACTCGGAACTGGTTCGGCTGTCCGAGGAGATCGACGCGTCGCTCGAGTCGCGCAGGCAGGAGATCAATAACCTAGATCGCGAGATCGAGCTCTACGAGGTCGGCAGCGACAAGCGGACACAGATCCTGCAGCGACAACAGCTATTGACGCTGGAGTACCGGGCGTTCGTGGACCATGGGCAGCTTCGGCTCGAGCGGCAGCAGTCACGCGGCCTCCGGTTGCTCTACATGTCCATTCGCTCCGCGGCCGCGGACCTGGCTGGCACTAACGGCTGGGACCTGGTCTCGATGAATGACTCTGCCATCGACTTTCGCGAGGGCGATGGCGTCAACGTCGTGTCACAGATCGCCAACCGGCGCGTGCTCTGGACCAACCCGGATCTGGACGTCACGGACCTGATCGTGGAGCACATGAACGCGAGATTTGACGCCATGGCGGTGCGGTGACCGGCGACGGCCTCACCACCGGCGAGCTCGCCGAGCAGCTCGGGGCGCAGGCGGAGGGTCCGCTGGACCTGCAGGTGACGGGGGTTGCGGCGATCGACTCCGCCGGACTCGGGGACGTGACGTTCATCACGGCAACCCGCTGGGCCCGCAAGTGGGCTGCATCATCGGCCGTCGCTGCGATCATTCCACTTGACCTTGAGGTGGAGGGTCACGATCCGGACCGCCGCACCCTGCTTCGGGTGCCCGACCCGGAACTCTCCATGGTTCAGGTGCTCTCGTTCTTTGCGCCCGCCCATCATCTGCCGGCGGTCGGCGTCGATGCCGCAGCATCCGTGGATGCATCCGCATCGGTCGCAGCGTCCGCCCGGATCGGCCCGGCGGCGACCGTCGGACCAGGCGCGAGCATCGGCGAGCAGGTCGCACTGCATGGCGGCGTGCATGTGGGTGCCGAGGCGAGCGTGGGAGCTGGGACTGAACTGCATTCGGGGGTCGTGATCGGCGAGCGATGCAGCGTCGGCCGCAACTGCATCATGCACGCGAACTCCTCGCTGGGCGCCGACGGATTTGGGTTTCGGCCGTCGGCGGATGGAACGCACCTCGTGAAGATGCCGCACATCGGGTTGGTGGAGATCGGCGATGACGTGGAGATCGGTGCCAGTTCCTGCGTCGATCGAGGGAAGTTCGGTGCGACCCGCATCGGTGACGGCACCAAGATCGACAACCTCGTGCAGGTGGGACACAACTGTCAGATCGGGAGCTACTGCGTGATTGCCGCCGGCTGCGCCTTCGGCGGATCGGTGACAATCGGGAACTGGGCACGCATTGCCGCGATGGTGGGCATCGCAGAGCAGGTCGCGGTTGGTGATGGGGCGACTATCGGCGCGCAGAGCGGTGTCATGCACGATGTGCCCGCAGGGGAGACCTGGCTGGGTACGCCAGCCCACGATGCACGAAAAACATTGCGAGAGTGGGCCTCCATTCGTAAACTGCCCAAGATCATCGCCGGTCGCGCCGGCGACGGTTGACTGGGGGGCCACCACTTCCCATCGGGGGCCTCCATGCCGGCCATGAATGACAACGTGGACAACCTGCGCCTGTCCGGGGATCAGCCTCGCCAGCAATACACCATCGCCCGCCCGGTGACCGTCAGTGGGCCAGGGCTGCTCCTTGGTGAGTCGGCGACCATGACGATCGAGCCCGCTGCCGTCGGAAGCGGCATCGTCTTTGAGCGCACGGATCTGGCGCCGCCGATGCGCGTGGAGGCGACCATCGCCAACGCCATCGATCGCAGCCGCCGCACGGCACTCCAGTGCGGCGATGCCACCATCGAGACCGTGGAGCACGTGCTCTCGGCCCTCGCAGGCGTGGGGGTCGACAACGCCCTGATTCGTATCGACGGGCCGGAGGTACCCTGCGGGGACGGATCGGCGCTGCCCTTCGTCGAGCCGCTGCTAGAGGCCGGAACGATCGAGCAGGATGCTCCCCAGCGTGTGTTCAAGGTGCACGAGCCCATCTTCCTCCAGGACGAACACGCGATGATCGCCGCGTTTCCGACGGAGGACCCCGGCTTCAACGTGGTGTACGACTTGGACTACGGGGACCGATCCGGTCGCATCGCCCGCCAGACCCAGGCGTGGAACAGTGATGACGACAACTACGTCGCGGAGCTTGCGCCGGCGCGGACCTACAGCCTCACGGAGGAGGCCCGAGCGCTTCAGGCTGCAGGCATGTGCACGCACCTGACGCCATCGGATGTGCTGGTGATCGGGGACGACGGGCCGATCGACAACGAGTATCGATTCGACAACGAGCCGGTCCGTCACAAGATCCTGGACCTGATCGGCGACCTCTTCCTTGCTGGCGGACGCATCGACGGACGGATCATCGCCAGCCGCAGCGGACACACGCTCAACCGGCGGCTCTGCAATGCGATCGTCGACCAGTGCGCCGCGGCGCAGCGTCTGGACATCGCCCGAGGCGGGAAGGTGCTCGACGTGCGTGCCATCCAGAGGATCATGCCCCATCGCTACCCGATGCTGTTGGTGGACCGGGTCGTCGAGATGGACCGCGATGAGCGGGCCGTCGGCGTCAAGAACGTGACGATCAACGAGCCCTTCTTCCAGGGCCACTACCCCGGTACGCCCATCATGCCCGGCGTGCTGGTGGTTGAGGCGATGGCCCAGCTCGGTGGGCTGCTGATGAGCAGCAAGCTCGAGCACACTGGCAAGATCGCAGTGCTCCTGAGCCTCGACAAGGTGAAGCTCCGGGCGCCGGTCTCGCCCGGCGATCAGCTCCTGATGGAAGCCACGAGCGTGCGGGCCGGCACGAGGACTGCGTCGCTACAGTGCAAGGCATGGGTCGGCGACAAGCTGGCCGCGGAGGCCCAAGTGCGGTTCATGATGGTGGATGCCGAGCAGGAGTGATCCGACTATGAGTGCCATACATCCCACCGCGATCATCGACCCCGCCGCGGATGTTCACGGCGAGGCCGTCATCGGCCCATGGTGCGTCATCGGACCGCGGGTCGAGATCGGGGCCGGAACCGAGCTACTCAATCACGTCTCCATCCAGTGCGACACGACGATCGGCGTGGAGAACAGGGTGTATCCCTACGCGGTGCTCGGGGCTGATCCGCAGGACAAGAAGTTCGAGGGCGAGCGCACGACGCTTGAACTCGGGGATGGAAATCAGGTGCGGGAGCACGTGACGCTGCACCGGGGTACGGCAAACGGGGGCGGCCGGACGGTTATCGGGAACAACAACCTCATCATGGTCGGCGCTCACGTGGCACACGACTGCCACGTGGGGGACGACAACGTCATCGCCAACCAGGTGATGCTCGCCGGACACGTCGTGATCGAGGACGGCGTTGGGATCGGTGGCGGGGCAGGGGTGCACCACTTCGTCACGATCGGCCAGTGCGCGTTTGTCGGCGGCCTGGCGCGGGTTGCTCGCGACGTGCCGCCGTTCATGATCGCCGAGGGCCATCCGGCCGACGTGCGAGGCGTGAACCTCATCGCCTTGACGCGGCGCGGATTCCAGGAGGCGGACATCGACGTCATCAAGGAGGCGTATCGCCAGCTGTTCCGCGAGAACGGCGGGGCCATGGCGGATCGGGCGTCTGCCGTGCGCAGCGCACATGGGGATCATCCGGCGATCGTCGAACTCTGCGATGCCAT
>CAZKTE010000055.1:0-10306 GCA_964555625.1 uncultured Isosphaeraceae bacterium
TCGTGGCCATCAGCCTCGGCGCGGTCTTCATGGGATCGATGACCTACATCGGCAACGGGCCCAACTTCATGGTCAAGGCGATCGCCGAGCAGGAGGGTATCGCGATGCCGTCCTTCCTCGGCTTCATGTTCCGCTACAGCATTCCGATCCTGGTTCCGATCTTCGTGATCGTCACGCTCATCTTCCTGACCTGAGCGCCGCTACACTCTCGCACATGCTGACAGTCAACGGCGCACCGCTCGAGGTCAACGGCAACATGACGTTGCCGGATCTCCTCGACACCCTCAACCTCACGAACCACCCCTGCGCTGTCGAGGTCAACGCGTCGCTCGTGCCGCACGACCAGCGCAAGGAGTTCGTCGTCCGGGACGGAGACAGCGTCGAGGTGGTCACGCTCGTTGGGGGTGGCTGAGGATGATTGCAACACCCGCCACCGCTGACGAGTCGCTGCAGATCGGCGACGTGACGCTCACGAGCCGACTGCTCGTGGGCACGGGAAAGTACCCCACCTACGAGACGATGCAGGCTGCGCTCGATGCCAGCGGATGCCAGGTCGTCACCGTCGCCGTGCGCCGAGAGCGACTTGTTGATGACGAGGGCCGCTCACTCCTGGACTTCATCGATACCGATCGCTACACGATCCTGCCAAACACTGCAGGCTGCTTCAACGCAGAGGACGCCGTGCGCGTAGCGCACCTCGGCCGAGATCTCCTTGCGCAACTCGGCAATCCCGGCGCCTCCTGGGTCAAGCTCGAGGTGCTCGGTGATCGCGCCACGCTCCTGCCCGATCCCGTCGGCACGCTTGAGGCGTGTCGCCAGCTCGTCGACGACGGCTTCACCGTCCTCTGCTACGCCAGTGACGATCCGATCATGGCCGCCCGTATTCGTGACGCGGGCGCCGCCTGCGTCATGCCCGCCGGCAGCCCCATCGGCAGTGGCCGCGGCATCGCCAATCCCTCGGCGATCCACCTCTGCCTGGCGCTCCTCAAGGACCCCGCCCATGGCGGAGACACCAGCTTCCCAGTGATCGTCGACGCGGGCGTGGGCACCCCAAGTGACGTGACGATCGCGATGGAACTCGGTGCAGACGGGGTACTTCTGAACACTGGCATCGCCCACGCAGACGACCCGGTGCAGATGGCGACGGCCATGAGACTTGCCTGCCAGGCAGGCTACCTCGGCTCCGCAAGCGGCCGCATCCCCCGCACGCTCCACGCAAACGCGTCGAGCCCGTGGGAGGGCATCGTCGTCCCCATCCCCGGCGAGTAGTTCAATGATCGACGCGTGAACCAAGGTGCGGGGCCACCTGCGCTACGCGCGCATCGACATCAGCAGCGCTCGCCGCTTCGAGATTCAAGCGAAGCAGCGGCTCGGTGTTGCTCGCTCGCACGTTGCACCACCAGCCCTCGGAGGTAATCGTCACGCCGTCGAGGCGATCCACGGTGGCCTCCGGCAGCGACGCCACGAGCGCCTCCATTGCGGCGGTCTTGTCCTCTACCTCGAAGTTGATCTCGCCGCTCTGGGCGTAGCGGCGTAGCGGCGCGATCTGCGCACTCAGCGGCCCGTCACATGACCCAAGCGCACTGGCCAGCGCCGCGCAGGCCATCGCGCCGCTGTCTGCGTAGTGGTTGTCGCGAAAGTAGAAGTGGCCGCTGAGCTCTCCGCCGAAGGGCGCATCATGCTCGGCCATCGCCTGCTTCATGTACACGTGGCCTACGCGCGACTGCACCGGCGTGCCCCCGCAGGAACTGATCTCCTCGGCCAGCGCGTGGCTTGATCGCAGGTCAAAGACCACCGCAGCGCCTGGATCCTCGTGGGCCAGGAAGCGCGGCGCAAGCCAGGCAGTCAGGAGATCGCAGCCGACGATCGCCCCCAGCTCGTCAACGACCATGCAGCGATCCGCGTCGCCATCGAAGCACATGCCCGCGTCGCACTCCTCGGCGATGACCGCCTCCTGGACTTGCGCGAGATTCGCGGCGACCAGCGGATTGGGGTCGTGAACGAACGTGCCCGTTGAGTTTTCGAAATTGATTTCCACGATGTCCAGGCCCGCTGCGCCGTCGAAGACCTTGGGCACCATCGTGCCGGCCATGCCGTTTGACGCGTCGATTGCAATTCGCAACGTGCGAGACCCGTCGGCCACCGCGCCCAGAAGATAGGTGTGCACGTGCGCGCGGTAGGCGTTCCAGAGATCGACGGCCTCGACGCCTCCACTGCCGCCGGATGCGGCCGTCGCGTCGCCTTCAACCATGTCGCGAATGACCTCGAGCCCCAGGCCGATGCCCACGGGGCGGCCGTGTGCCCTTGAGATCTTGAAGCCGTTGTACTGGGCAGGGTTATGTGACGCCGTCACCTGCACACCGCCGATGGCCTCAAGGTGATTGATCGCAAACGTGACGAAGGGCGTGTCGACGAGCCCCACGTCCAGGACGTCGGCGCCCGCTCCGCGAATCCCCGCACAGAGCGCCGCGTGCAGGGACGGACTGCTCAATCGCATGTCGTGGCCCACGACCACCGCGCCAGATCCACCGGACTCGCCAAGCAGCAGCGTTGCGGTCGCTGCGCCAATCGACTGCGCCACGTCCTCGCTGAGGGGATCGGGGTGCAGGGCTCGCACGTCGTAGGCCTTGAAGACGCTCATGATCGGATGGTACCCCCTCGCTAGTCCTCCGCCGCCAGGTCCGTGACCTCCACGCCATCGGGCAGGGCGGCGACAAAGGCTCCTCCGTAGGCCTTTCGAACCACCCGCGAGTCCAGGATCGCCAGGGTCCCGCGATCGTCGCCGCTGCGAATCAGGCGGCCTGCGCCTTGCCGAAATCGCAACACTGCCCGCGGCAACTGGTCATCCATGAAGGGGTTCCCCCCGGCCTCCGCAACACGCTCGAGGCGCGCCTCCACCAGCGGTCGATCGGGGACGTCAAAGGGCAGCCGCGTGATCACCACGCTGCGCAGATCCTCGCCGCGCACGTCGACGCCCTGCCAGAAACTGGTGGTGCCAAAGAGCACCGAACCCTCTTCCGCTCGGAACCGCCGCAGCAGCTCCGCCCGCGGCGCATCGGCCCCGTGCAGGAGGATCGTCAGCCCCTGCTCCTCGATGCCGTCGCGGGCGGCGTCGGCGACCTTGGTCATCATCGCGTAGCTGGTAAACAGCACGAATGCGCCGCCGCGACTGCGGCCCACAAGATCCACGACTCGCGCCGAGAGGCGCTGCACGTACTGGTCCTCCGAGGGTTGCGGGATCGAAGAGTCCACGTATGCGCGCATCTGACGCGGGTAGTCAAATGGACTGCCCAGTCGCAGGGTCGCCGCGTCCTGACACCCGAGTCGCCCGGCCACGTGGTCGAAGTTTCCTTCTCCCACCGACATCGTCGCCGACGTCAGCACCACCGAGGGCGCATGGTCAAAGAGATGCTCCTTGAGCAGCGGCGCCACCTCGACCACCATGCACCGCAGCGTCGGCCGCGGCGGCCGCCCGCCTGAGGCGAACGTCCCCTCCACGGCGTAGACGCAGCCTGGGAGTTCCTGGTGGATGATGGTCCGCGTCGCAGCGGCGATGTCCATCGCCCGCTGGGCGTACCCGGCTGCCTCCGCTCCCTCGGCCTCATCTGACAGGGACTCCTTGAGCAGCACCAGGTGCTTGCCGAGGGCCTCGACCGGATCGGCGAGGCCGTCGGCCAGGGCCCCTGCCGCCAGGCGGCCACTGCGACCCTCGCTGGAATTGGCGTAGGCCATCACCTGCTCGAAGAAGGCCGCCGATGCATCTGCGGCGTTGGCGACCAGCTCCATGCACTGGCTGGCCAGTTCGCCGCCGTGGCCGCGGGCCGCCATTGCCCGCAGGAATCCGCCGCGGCGACCGCTCAGGGCCCGCAGCAGGTGGCTGACACGCGCCTCGCTGACGCTGCGGCCGAAGTGATCGGCCGCCACGTCCTCGATTGCATGGGCCTCATCGAGGATCACATGGTCGTAGCGTGGCAGGAACCCGCCGCCGCCCATGCGCAGCGCAAGGTCGCTGAAGAAGAGCGCGTGGTTGCAGATGAGAAGGTCACCCTCCTCCATGGCCGAGCGCGCTCGCTGGTAGAAACAGTCGCCGAAGCGCGGGCACTTGCGGCCCAGGCAATTGCCGCTGTCGCTCTGCACCAGATCCCACGCATCACCGCGTGGCAGCATCGGCAGCGTCGCCCGCGACCCGTCGTCGGTCGTCCTCGACCATTGCAGGATCTCATCCACCTCCCGCCGCGCATCGGTGCTTGAGAGCAACGACTTGGATTGCGCGGCGGCCCGCTCCAGGCGCCGCAGCGAGATGTAATTCCCGCGACCCTTGACCAGGACCGCCTTGAAGTGCCCGTCGATGGCCTCCTTCATCAGCGGAATGTCCGACTCGATGAGCTGTTCCTGGAGCGTGATCGTGTTGGTCGCCACAACAACCCGCTCGCCATGTTCGATGATCCGCCGCACCGCCGGCACGAGGTACCCAAGGGACTTCCCAACGCCCGTCCCCGCCTCGATCAGCAGCGTCTGGCGCGCAGCGAGCGCATCGGCCACCGCGGCGGCCATCTGCACCTGCTGCGGCCGCGGCTCCCACGCGTCGAGGACCGCCGACAGCGGCCCTCCCTCGGCGAAGAACGGATCGCTCACGAACTGCTCCCGATCGGGTCACGCTTGGGCACCCCTGGAAGTCGCGGGTAGCGCTTCGGCGTCGCGGCGGTCTTGCGGATCTCAATGATGGTGCCGGTCCCCGTGCGCGTCGTGCCCTCGACGCTGCCCTTGAGAGTACGCAGCGCCGCGGCGGCCGCCTCGATCTCCTCCCCTGCCTTCTGGCCCTTGATGGCCAGGACGCGACCACCCTCGACTACCAGCGGCAGGGCCAGTTCAAGGAGGACAGTCAGTGGACCCACGGCTCTGGCCACCACCGCATCGACCGTGGAGCGAAATCCCCCGTCGGGAGTCCCGATCAGCTCGGCACGCTCGGCGAGGACCGTCACATTGGAAAGGGAGAGGGCGTCAGCAGCGTCTGCCAGGAACGCAGCCTTCTTGGTCGTGGCCTCCACGAGCGTGAAGGTCGCGTGGGGCATCGTGATGGCAAGGGGGATCCCGGGGAGCCCCCCGCCGCTGCCCAGGTCGATCACGCTTGCGACGTCCTCGCGCACCAGGGGCCCAAGCAGCGAGAGGCTGTCGAGTACGTGGCGGCCCCACGCCTCGCCCACATCCTTGATCCCTGTGAGATTGAATTCCCTGTTGGCCGCAAGAAGCAGATCCAGGAACTGGCCGAGCTGCGCAAGGTCATCCCCTGTGAGTTCCACGTCCAGGGCACGCAGATCCGCCTGCAGCGACGCTGGCACGGCTGCCAGTGCGTCCATCAGTGATCTCCCTCAAAGGCGAATCCCTCGCGGGTCATGGGCTGCTCGCGGCGCATTGCGATCCCGAAGATCAGTCCCACCGACATCCAGGCCATGACCAGGCTCGAGCCCCCGGCGCTGACAAACGGCAGCGTCAGGCCGGTGATGGGCGCAAGGCCCATGGTCATGGCGGTGTTGATCATCATCTGCCCAAGCAGCATTGCCGTCAGGCCGATGGCAACGATCCGCGGAAACGGATCGCGCGTGCCCATCGCCGTCATCACCGCCCCGAAGGCAAGCGCCGCGTAGAGCCCCCATGTCAGAAGCGCGCCGCGCATGCCCCATCGCGCGCAGACCACGGCGAAGACCATGTCGTTGTGTTCCTCGGGGAGGTGGTTGGCCTCAAGGAGCTCCGCGGCACGCTCTGCGCCGACGCCCTCCCACTGGCCGGCGCCCACGAGCATCATCGCCCGCGCGCCCTGGTAGCCGATCCCCTGCTCGTAGCGATCGTCACCGCGGACCTGGGCGATCAACGCATGGACGCGGTCCTTCTGGTGTGGCTGCAGCAGCGGCCACATACCCACGGCCGTCACCATCGCAAGCACGGCAATCACGCCAAGGTGCTTCCATCGTGCACCTGCCGCGATCAACATCGCAAGCAGCGCCGGGCCAAAGAGCATCGCTGTCCCGAGATCAGGCTCGACGAGGATCAGCGCCATGGGCGGCAGCGCGACGGCCAGTGAGACCAGCAGCCCTCCGAAGCGCCGGTAGTGGTCGCTGTAGCGCAGGTGTGCGGCCATCGCCAGGACGAAGGCGATCTTCATCAGTTCCGAGGGCTGCATGTCGATGATGCCCAGGTTGATCCAGCGGCGGGCACCGTTGCGCGGATGCACGATCGCGTCGGGGACCACCGGGATCAGTAGGAAGAGCAGCAGCCCAAGGGCCGCAGCGTAGAAGAACCAGCTGAGCTGCCGCTGGCGGCTGTAGTGGGGAAGGGCCACCAGCAACGCCGCGACCACGCCCACGCCCGCCAACTCCAGGTGCCGCATGGCAACCGAAGGCCGCGTCGTGCCGATGGTCTCGACGCCCAGGAGTGTCAGAGCCGCCGCAGCCGCAAGCACGATCCATCCGGCATGCACCCGCCGCAGGCGGGGAATGCGGACCGATGGTGAGCGGACCGCCATCGTCATCGCCGCCTCCCCCCGAGGTACCCCTCGTCGGCCAGAGCATGGAGCACCTGGTTTGCAACCGGGCCGGCGGCCCGGCCACCGCTGCCGCCGTACTCGATGAGGATTGCCGCCACGACCGTGGGTCGATCGGCTCCGCGCGGCGCGGCCATGACCAGAAACCACGCGTGATCGAGGTGCTGCACCACCAGGTCAGGCGTGCCATCGCGATTGCGATCGATCCGCAGCGGCGGGGCCTCGGCCGTGCCGGTCTTGCCCCAGCGCTCGATGTTTGCGAGGTTGAAGATCGGCTCGCGGTCGCCGCTACCGTGGATGATGTTCGTGCCGGTGCCATGGCCTTCGCTGACGGCGTCGCGCAGCCCGTCAAGGGCCATCTCCACGCCGCGTGGATCCAGGCCCAGGGGCACCAGTGGCTTGGCGTCGATGGAGATCACCGATGGGGTTAGCCACCCGCCGCCGCGGGCCAGCGCCGCGTACGCAGCCGCCGCGTGCAGCGGCGTCCAACTGATCTCGCCCTGGCCGATGGCCATGCTCACTGTCTCGAAGGCCAACTCGCCACGGCGAGCCAACTGCGAGAGTCGCTGGCCATCGGGCACGTGGCCCTGGCGACCGTCGGCATCCGCATCGGTCAGCCGCCGCCCAAGCGGGGCGCCCAGGCCCATCCGCTCCAGCCACCAGAGCAGGCGATCGAGCCCCAGACGGGAACCGACCTCGTAGAAGAAGACATTACATGATCGCGCAATGGCCTCGACCGGCGCCAAGTCGCCGTGGGTGGCAAACCCGTACTTCTCGCGATAGATCCAGCAGCGGGCTGCGTTGTGCACATCCGGGAAGAAGTGGCCGCTGCAGGCGATCGTGTCATTAACCGCCAGAACGCCGTCGGTGATGCCCGCCGCCAGGACCAGGGGCTTGACGATCGACCCGGGCGGATAGAGACCGAAGGCGGCGCGGTTGAGCCAGGGCAGAGCGTCGGGCTCCACCTCCATGGAGGGCGTGGGGGTCGAGGCCATTGCCAGGACCTCGCCGCTGTCGACGTCCAGGACCACGATCGCCCCTCGCAGCGGCGTGCCCACGGGCAGGCCGCTGTTGCGATGCCAGGGCTGGACGACCGCCAGGCCCAACTCAGGCGAGAGGATCGCCTGGACGCGGGCCTGCAGCGCTAGGTCAAGGGTCAGCGTGATGTCCTCGCCACCGGCAGGCGGAAGCCTGTCGCGCTCCGAGCCGTCGCGGGCGACCACGACCCTGCCGCGGGCACCCCGCAGTCGCCCCTCGAGCGACGCCTCGAGGCCACGTGAGCCGACCTCGTCCCCGGCGCGATAGCCGGCCAGATCCACGCTGCCGTCGCTGCGGCGAAATGGCAGGCGCTCCACGTCCTCGGCCCAGGCGCTGCCTCGCACTGCGCCGATGACCACGTCCCCCACGTCCGGCACTGCAATCTCCACATCGCCTGCCCGTCGCAGGCCCCGTGGCAGCGTGGTGCCGTCGATCGTGACGATCTGGCTGCGCATCGGGTAGCTGCGACGACGTGAGTGGCGCACATCGACCCAGCCGTCCTGTTCCTGACCGAGCATGCGGCAGCGCATGGCCATCTGGTCATCCACCCGCGGCAGGACCACGTGCACATCGCGCTGCTCGCGGATCGGCCCCGGGCTCCAATCGGTGTCGATCCCGAAGCGCGCGCGGTGGGCGTCCTCCTGCCGCACCCAGTAGGAGGCGGCGGTGCGCTGGACCTGGCCGCGAATGACATCTAGACGTCGATCGAGCGTATCGCGACTGATTGACCCGAGGGAGGCAAGTTGGGTCCAGAAGGCATCGAGCCGATGGCGGCGAGCGTCAAGGTGTAGATCCACCGCGCTGGCCCGCTCCTCGGGCGACAGCGCCGCCCACGCGTCGGCCCCGATCGCCTCACTCGCATCGCGGCGGGCCATCGCGTTTGCCCGGTCCCCGGTCACCACGTCCCAGGGCACCGCCACGTCGAAGGTCGGCTCGTCGGTGGCCAGGATGCGGCCGCGGCGATCGAGCAACCGGCCTCGCCAGGTCGGCAGCCACTGGACGGTGTTGAGACGTTCCTGCGCCTTGGCCAGGCGGTCCTGGCCCTCTGTCATGGTGAGTTGGGCTGCCCGCCAGGCCAGCATGCCCAACGCCACCAGCAGCAGCAGCCCCAGCACCAGCAGTCGCCGGTGGAAGAGCAGTAGTCGCGGGGGTTGAGCGCTCATGGGGCAGTCCGTTGCACCATTGGGTAGGGTACCTCCCCCTGCCGGCTGTCACGGCAGAAGCTGCCCATGAAGTACCGACGACTTGGCGCCTGGGGCGTTCAGCTCTCCGAGATCGGTTTCGGATCTTGGCTGACACTCAACGACTGTGACCAGGAGCGGGCCGACGCGCTCTACGCCACCGCCTACGAGGAAGGCATCAACTTCTTCGACACGGCCAACGCCTACGGGGCCGGCTCGACCGAGACGGTCGTGGGCAAGGCGTTGGCCCCTTTTCGACGCGACACCTACGTCCTTGCGACCAAGGCCTTCTGGCCCTTCGACCGTGACTGGCCCTTCCCCGGAGCCAACGACCGCGGGCTCAGCCGCAAGCACCTCTTCGAGCAGTGCCACGCGTCTCTAGTTCGGCTTGGCACCGACTACATCGATCTCTACCAGTGCCATCGCTTCGACCCGGATACGCCCCTGGCCGAGACCTGCCGGGTGATGCACGATCTGATCGTCGCGGGGAAGGTGTTGTACTGGGGCGTGAGCGAATGGACCGCCGACCAGATCGAGGAGGCCCACAGCCTCTGCGTCGAGAACGGCTGGCACCTGCCGGTATCAAATCAGCCCCTCTACAACATGCTCGAGCGCCATTGGGAGGCCGAGGTCTTCCCGGCCTGCAAGCGCCTGGGCATGGGCATCATCAACTTCTCGCCTCTCTGCGAGGGGCTCCTCAGCGGCAAGTACCTCGACGGCGTCCCCGAAGGCTCACGCGCCGCAGATGAGTCGCTTGGACAGTTCATTGCGCCGCGCATGACCGTTCAGAATGCCGATCGGATCCGCGCGTTGTGCGGGATTGCCGAGGAGCTCAGTGCCTCCATGGCGGCCCTTGCGCTGCGCTGGTGCCTGCGACGAGAGGAACTCACGAGCACCATCGTGGGCGCAACACGGCCCGACCAATTGCGGCAGAACGTGGCGGCAGTCGACATTGACCTCGATGCAAGCACGCTGGAGGCCATCGAGGCCATCCTCGCGAGTTGACCTCCTCCGCTGCGGACCTAGAATGGTCCCCCTTCCCCCACGAGGGGCCGTCGGTGACTGGCAGACTGCTGCTGGGCGCCGCAAGGGGCAGTCGTCGCGGCGGCGACCGTTCCAGTCTCGGGGAAGATCGCCGCGGACAGGGCATCGGCCAATGGTCGAGGACCTCCCGCGACGCCAAGAGGCAGTCCGCTTTCGCAGCGGGCAGGAGGATCGCGACCGCGAGCCGATTGAAATGGCCCGTGGTGTAATCGGTAACACACCTGGTTTTGGTCCAGGCGTTCCAAGTTCGAGTCTTGGCGGGCCAGTTCCCCAGCAACACCCATGTCCAGCAGCACCCCACAGTCCACGAGCGATCGCCCCCTTGCCGCCATCATCCTGGCTGCAGGCAAGGGCACGCGCATGGACAGTGACCTGCCCAAGGTCGCCCACGACGTCGCAGGCCAGCCCATCGTCGCCTGGGTCGTGGACGCCGTGCGCAGTGCAGGCGCGTCCCGTGTCCTCCTGGTGGTGGGCCACGAGGCCCAAGTCATCTCGGACCTGATGG
>CAZKTE010000056.1:0-10086 GCA_964555625.1 uncultured Isosphaeraceae bacterium
CAACACGAGCACCTTGTCGCAGAAGGGGTCCATGATCCGCCCAAACATCGACTCGACATTCCAGCGCCTGGCCAGGTACCCGTCGAGGGCATCGGTCGCGGCCGCCACCAGGAAGATACCGATGGCCAGGGTGCCCCATCCGACCCCCTCGCCGGGGAAGCGATAGGCGCCGAGGGCGACGAAGAATCCCGCCGCAAGCGCGATGCGCAGCAGCGTTACGAGGTTGGGAATGCGGCGTCGTACGGAGGCCTGCATGGCCGGCATTCTAGGCCCGGGCGGCGGTTGCCAATGGCCATGGCGGGGTCTATCGTGCCTCCTCTCGTCGCTACCCGGCCCCACCTGCGATGCAGCCCTTCCTTCCCTACGTCGCCGCTCTGCTTGTCGTCATCGCCGCATACGTGGCATTGCGGCCTGGACCGCTCATGACACGCCTCTTGGCCATCGCTGGGGCGGCGATCGCCGCCTGGTGGCTGATGGCGATGGTCTCCGGGCGGCTCTCCCTCTCCGGCGGCGACAGCGGGGGGGTCTTGTTCACGCTCTTTGCACTCATCGCCATCGCCTCGGCGCTGCGGATGGTGACCCATGCGCGGCCCGTCTACTGCGCGCTGCACTTCGTGCTGGTGGTCCTTGCCAGCGCGGGCCTGCTGCTGCTGCTGGAGGCCGAGTTCATCGCATTTGCCCTGATAATCGTCTACGCCGGCGCCATCCTGATCACCTACATGTTCGTGCTCATGCTGGCCCATCAGGCTGGAGACGGTGATGACGGCGACGAGGAGGCAAGCCACGATGGCACGCCGCGGGAGCCGGCGGCCGCCGTCATCGTCGGCGCACTGCTCCTGTGTCTGGTGACCGGTGCCGCCTTGCGCGGTACGCCCGAGTTGTCACCACCAGCCGAGGGGCAGGCCGGCTGGCGCCAACTCGAGAACCTGCCGCGGCAGTTCGAGACAGCCGTGCGCGAGGCGGACGCCGCCTTTGCCTGGCCGCCGCAGCCCGATGCCAGTGGCCGCCTCATCCGCGAGGCACGAGGCGAGGCGTATGTGCAGTCGGAGGACGGCACAAGGCTTCGGCTGCCGCAGTCGGCCCTGCCGCGCAACACCCAACACGTGGGATGGACGCTCGTCCATGACTTCCCGGTGAACCTCGAGCTTGCCGGCGTCATCCTGCTGATGGCGATGTTTGGCGCGGTGATCCTGGCGCGTCGCTACATCGAGATGGCCGACATCGAGAAGCGCGACGCGATGAAGACCGGGGAGGCCGAGGCATGATCGCCGCCGTCGCCGGATTCGGCATCGCGACGCTCGCGCAGTACCTGGTGCTCAGCGGGATCCTGCTGGCCATCGGCACGATCGGGTTTCTGACGCGCCGAAACCTCATCATCATGTTCCTCTGCACGGAACTGATGTTCCAGGCCGCCGCGATCGCCTTCGTCGCAGTCGGCCGCTACTACCTCGACTTCGGCGGGCAGGTCATGGTGATCTTCATCCTGACGATCGCCGCCGCCGAGGCCGCCCTTGCGCTGGCCCTGGTAGTGCTGCTCCATCGCCAGCGCCAGACGCTGGACACCGACGCGTGGATGGAGCTGGGCGAGTGACGGCCATCGCCACCATGCTGGCTGCCGCGCCCAGCGGCGCCGCGGAGTTGCTGGCGGCGACCGGCCACGAGTGGGCCGCCTTCATCCTCTGGATGCCCCTGATCTCGCTGCTGCTTTGCGGCATTTGCGCGGTGACGGGCGTGCGCACCAAGGCGCCGGCGTGGATCACAGTCATCTGCCTGGCCACGTCCTTCGTGCTGACCCTGCTGCTGTACCTGGACTACCAGGGGGCCGAGACGATCCACCTCTTCCAGTGGCTCCACGCTGGCGACTTTGTCGCCAACGCGGCGCTCTACATCGACTCGCTGACGCTTCTGTGGATGCTCTTTGTCACCGGGCTCGGCACGCTCATTGCGTTATACGCAAGCGAGTACATGGAGCACGATGTCGGGGCCGGCTACACGCGTTTCTTCGCTGGCGTGAGCGTCTTCCTCTTCGCCATGACCGCCTTGGTCATGGGCGACAACCTCCTGATGCTCTACCTGGGCTGGGAGGGCGTGGGATTCGCCTCCTACTGGCTCATCGGCTACTTCTACCAGCGGCCCTCGGCGGTCGCGGCGGCGAAGAAGGCCTTCATCGTCAACCGCATCGGCGACTTGGGACTGGCCCTTGCGCTCTTCCTGGTCTGGAACACCTTCGGGACCGTCGAGTACGACGAGCTCTCGACGATGCTCGCTGCCGGTACGCACGAGGCGTCCTTTGGCGACTGGAGCGTGCGGGCGATCCCCTGGCTGCTGATGCTGGCGGCCTTCGGAAAGTCCGCCCAGCTCCCGCTCTATGTCTGGCTGCCCGACGCCATGGAGGGCCCAACCCCGGTCTCGGCGCTGATCCACGCCGCCACGATGGTGACCGCCGGCGTCTACCTCATCGCCCGCACCTACCCGCTGTTTGCGCTTGACGCCATGGCATTGCCCGCCGTGGCGTGGGTCGGCGGCCTCACGGCGCTGCTGGCGGCGACGATCGGCATGGCCCAGTACGACATCAAGCGGATCTTCGCCTACTCGACGGTCTCGCAACTGGGATTCATGTTCATGGGGCTCGGCGTCCTCTCCTCCTACGGGGCCGCGTACCACGTCTTCACCCACGCCTTCTTCAAGGCGGCGCTCTTCCTGACGGCAGGGGCAGTCATGCACGGGTTCGCAGGACAACTGGACCTGCGGCGCGTCGGTGGCCTGCGCCACATGCGAGGGTGGGGCGTGACGACCTGGACGATGCTTGTGGGGTGCCTCTGCCTTGCCGGGTTCCCCGGGACAAGCGGCTACTTCTCCAAGGACGCCATCCTCGCCGAGGCATTTGTCACCCCCGGCCCGGGATTCGTCGCCTTGGGATGGATCGCCATCGCCACGGCGGGACTCACGGCCTACTACACCTTCCGCGTGTGGTTCAGGGTCTGCTGCGGGCCTGCGCACTTCGAGCCAGGTGATGAACTCCACGGCGAGGACCCCGACACGTTCCGTCCCCATGCGCCACGCCTGGCCATCAACCTCGTCCTGGTGGTCATCGCCGCAGGCGCCGTGCTTGCGGCGGTGCCCTACTTCCTGACTAACGGAGTCCACGGCCTCCACGGCGGGTGGATCGCCGACATGGTGCACGACTCGCCGGCGCGGGCGGGGATCCCGGGACTGGCCGCCCACGGCGAAGCGGCGCACCACGGGTCGATCCTCGGGATGGACCCGCATGCGGCGATGTACTACATCAGCGCCGTCGTCGGCCTCATCGGCATCGGCGCTGCGCTGTGGTTCCACCTGATCAATCGCAGCGCCGCTGACACCCTGCGGGCACGGCTGCTTGCCAATCCCGCGACCCGTTGGCTGCCGACGGCCATGGAGCAGAAGTGGTATGTGGACGAGATCTACCACGCGCTGCTTCGCGCGCCGCTCTGGATTTCGGGCCTGGCACTTGCGCTGATCGACAAGTACCTCGTGGACGGACTGCTCGTTGACGGCACGGCGAGGATCCCACGCGGTATCGCCCGCTGGTTCCAACCGCTCCACGGCGGATCCGTTCAGGGCTACGGCGTTTCGATGGCCGGAGGCGTGGCGCTCGTCGCCCTCCTGGTGCTCTTCATGCCCCAGCTCCTTGATCTCATGGTCGCCCTTGGCCTGGGAGGTGCCCCGTGAGTCCCTGGATCGCGATGCTCCTGCCACTGGCCGGGGCAGCCGTCATTCCCGCCGTGCGGGCATCGGCGGCGCGGTGGATTGCGCTCTGGACGTCGCTGGCGGTACTGGTGGTCACGATCATCCTGGCAATCGGCTACGGACAGTGGGGCACTGCCATGGACGGCGCCCGCTCAAGCGTGCCTTGGCTGACGTGGCTGGGCATCTCGCTGGACCTGGGCGCAGATCCCGTGGCCATGCTCCTGGTACTGCTCACGGCGCTTCTGGTGCCGCTGTGCGCCTGGCAATCGTTCACGGCAATCATGTCGCGACGCCGCGAGTACTACGCGTGGCTGCTGGTCCTGGAGACGGCGATGCTCGGCGTCTTCCTTGCGCGGGACCTAGTCCTCTTCTATGTCTGCTTCGAGCTGACGCTCGTGCCGATGTTCTTCCTGATTGCCATCTACGGCGGCGCCAACCGCATGCGCGCGGGAATCAAGTTCTTCATCTACACCTTCACCGGGTCCCTGATCGCTCTGGCAGGCCTGCTCTGGGTCGCTTGGCGGTTCTCGACGATGAACGGCGGATGGTCGTTTGCAATCGACGACCTGGTCACCTTCGGCGCCACGTCGCTCGGTGGCAGCGAGCAGGCTTGGGTACTCCTGGCGCTCCTGGCAGGATTCGCCGTGAAGATCCCGGTGTTCCCGCTGCACACCTGGCTGCCCCTTGCCCACACCGAGGCGCCGACAGCCGGCTCCGTACTCCTTGCGGGCGTGCTCCTGAAGCTCGGCACCTTCGGCATCTACCGCTTCATCCTGCCCATGCTGCCCGAGGCGGTGATCGTTTGGGCCCCGACCATCGCCGTGTTGGCGATCGTGGGCATCATCTATGCGGCCCTCATCTGCTGGGTCCAGGACGACATGAAGAAGCTGGTGGCCTATTCCTCGGTGAGCCACCTGGGGTTCTGCGTGCTGGGACTGGTGGCACTCAATCCCATTGGCCTTGAGGGCGCCGTGCTCTACATGCTCAACCACGGGCTCTCGACCGGGGCGCTCTTCTTCCTGGTGGGCATGATGTACGAGCGATACCACACGAGGGACATGAGACAGATCGGCGGCCTCGCGAAGGTCATGCCCATATGGGGCGGCTTCATGCTCTTCTTCGTGCTCTCGAGCGTCGGCCTGCCGGGGCTCAACGGATTCATCAGCGAGTTCATGTGCCTCATCGGCACGTTCGCCGCCGACAGCAGCGCACGCCAGTGGCCGGGCGTCCTTGGTCCCTGGTACGCGGCGGTGGCTGCAACGGGCATGGTTCTGGCGGCCATGTACCTGCTGATCATGACCGGCAAGGTCGTCTTCGGGCCGCTGCGCGAGCCGGAGGCGGACCGCGGCGAACTGCCCGTGGATCTCTCCTGGCGCGAGATCGGGGTGCTCACACCACTGGCAGCCCTGTGCATCTGGATCGGCGTGCAGCCGACGGTGCTCATTGACGCCATGGAAGGCGCCGTGGTCGACACCCTCGGTGCCTATCCGAGCCTTGTGGAGGAACTTGCCGTGCCGCCGGGTGTCGCCGACGCGGTCGTCGAGGAGGAGATGAACCTCCATGGCTGATCGCATCATGCTGCTGGTGCCGGAACTTGTGCTGTTGATGGGCGCAGTCATCTGCGCAGTAGCCGGCCTTGCGCACAACTCGGCCATCCGCCGCCGGGTCGGCTTGGTCGCCGCGGCGTTCCTCGCCGCGGCGGGCATCTGCGCGGTGGTCCTGCACGATCCACAGCGCGGCGCCGCGGCCGGCGCCATGATGCCCAGCATCGCCCTCTACGTGAAGGTGATGACCGCCGGCATCGGCATCCTCCTGGTGCTCGCGGCTGGCGGACTCGTTGATCGCCGCTACGAGCGGGCCATCGACACGGGTACCGATCAATTCGACCCCCTGCGGTCAAGCAACGGCGAGTTCCACGCCCTTGCGCTGTTGAGCCTGGCGGGCCTGATGCTTATCTGTGGCGCGCGCGATCTGATCTGGCTCTTCCTGGCTCTGGAGTTGGCGTCGCTGCCGACCTACGTCATGGTGGCCATCAGCCGCTGGTCGCGCGTGGGCCAGGAAGCGGCCATGAAGTACTTCTTCCTCGGCGCGCTCTCTTCGGCCCTGATGCTCTACGGCTTTGCACTGCTCTACGCTGCCACGGGCACGCTGGTCCTGACGGACATGGCCAATCACCTGCAGGTGGCGGCGATGGCCGGGAGTGTTCCGATTCTGGCGCAAGTGGGGCTGTTGCTGGCGATCTTCGGCCTCTGTTACAAGCTGGCTGCTGCGCCGATGCACCTGTATGCGGCCGACGTCTACCAGGGGGCCGCGTCAGCCGTCACGGCGTTCCTGGGTTTCGTCCCAAGGGGCGCGGCACTCTCCCCCCTGCTCTCGCTGTTGGGGGTGGGGGGGGGGGGGGGGGGGCTGCCGCCGATGATCGAGATGGCCCTCTGGGTCGTGGCGGTGCTGACGATGGTGCTGGGAAACATCGGCGCGCTGCTGCAATCGTCGGCCAAGCGCATGCTCGGCTACAGCTCCATCGCCCACAGCGGGTACCTGCTCATCGGCGTCATCGCCGGTGGCACCATGGGGCTCACGGCGGTGATGCTCTATCTGGTCATCTACGGCATCTCGAACACCGCTGCGTTTTCGGTGCTCGCCTCGCTGCGTAATGACGACGGCGAGGTCGATGACGTCGACGAGCTCGCAGGTCTCCTGCGACGCAGCCCGATGTCCGCCGCGGCGATGGCGATTGCCTGCGGGTCGCTCCTGGGCCTGCCGCCGCTGCTGGGATTCTGGGGCAAGTTGGCGCTGCTGATCGCCGGCATCCAGGCAGGGCAACTTGTACTGGTGGTCATCGCGGTGGTGACCAGCGCGATCAGCGCCTGGTACTACCTGCGCCTCGCGTGTGCGGGCCTGCTTGGCGAACCCACGCCTCGCAGCGAATCGGTGACCACTGTGAGGCGATGGCCGCTAGCGGTTGCGGTGATCACCGCCGCGGCTGCCGTGGCTGGTCCGCTGCTTCTTGCGCCCCTGTCCGCCTCCGCTCAACAGGCGGTGTCGGACGGGCAGCCGCCGCTCATGCTGCCTTCAGGCGACCCGAGCGACCCGTCAGCGTGAGTTGAATCAGGAGTCCCGTGGCAGCCAGAGCGATGGCGGCCGTGGCCATGACGCTTGGCGTGAGGGTCTCTCTCAGCGCGGTGGATCCTGCTGCTTCGAGCATGGAGGCGGCGCTCCAGATCAGCAGTAGGGCGCCGATCGCGGCGGTCACGACCGCAGCGCAGGTGCGCGGGGCAAACGTTCCAACCAGGAGGCCAACGAGCAGGCCGGCGAGGGCTGCGCCCACCAGGAGGGCGCGGGCGGGCACCGGCACGGCGGACCACGCCGCCTCGGCACGGCGCATGGCGACGGCGACGGCGACGCCGGCCTCGTCTGCGTAGCGAGCGACGGCCACGACGGCATCGGATGTTGATCCTTCGCGAAGGGACGTCGTGACGGCAGCGGGCGGTGGCGCCGCTTCGGCGGCCGCGGTCGCCACATCGTTTGCGACCGCCCTCAGGTCGCCCATGTCGGTGAGATGCCAGGCGATGACCGGCGCCGCGGCGGCAAGCGAGAGCGTGACGAGGGCCAGGATCGCGATCCGCGCAAGCAGTGCAGCAAGCACGGCGGCGATGACGGCCATGGACGCTCCCAGCACGATCGGCGAGATGTCAAGGGGCATGCTGGGCGCAAGCAGGATGCCCCAGGCGCCTCCACCGACGGCCGCGACAACGGCGGCCGCGACGCGATAGAGGCGTCCTCCGGCGATCAGCAGCACGAGGCTTGCGATCGCCGCGCATCCGGGAACAACAAGTTCAACTGGCGTGGTCATGTCGCCCTGCCGAGCATCTATCGACACGCCCTGCGAGCGCGGTCCGCATTTCGCTAGCATGCCCCTCCCATGACCTTCCTGCACGCCTCCTGCACGCGCAATGTGGCCGTGGCCGCCCTCGTCCTGCTGCCGCTGGCCTGCGGCGATGCATCCACGCAGCCCGCCGCCGAGTCGACGACGGTGGAGGAACCACCAATGCCACCAGCAAGCGCGAACGCCTCGCCAACGACTCCCGAGGGCCGAAACCGCCTCAGTGAGACCGCCAGTCCATACCTGCTTCAGCATGCGGCCAACCCGGTCAATTGGTGGCCATGGGGCGACGAGGCCTTCGAGGCGGCCCGGGCCTTGGATCGGCCGATCTTCCTGAGCATCGGGTACTCCACCTGCTACTGGTGCCATGTGATGGAACGCGAGTCCTTCGAGGACGATGCGATCGCCGAGTACCTCAACGAGCACTTCATCTGCATCAAGGTCGACCGCGAGGAGCGCCCCGACGTAGATGAGATCTACATGTCCGCCACGCAGTTGATGAACGATGGCCGCGGGGGATGGCCCATGACGCTCTTTCTGGAGCCCACGTCACTGCGTCCCTTCTTCGCCGGAACGTACTTCCCGCCAGTGGGCAGTGGGGGGCGACCTGGGTTTCTGGATCTAGCAACAAGCATCGCTGAGGGGTGGACGACCAACCGCGACCCGATCATGCGGCAGGCGGATGCCGTGGCCCGCGCCGTGACGAATCGCCTCTCGGTTGTCCTAGATCCCGTTCCGGTCACCACCGCGGCGGTGGACGCGGGCACGCGGGCACTGATGGCTCGCTACGACGCAGTCAACGCCGGGTTTGCCTCAGCGCCCAAATTTCCCATGCCCATGTACGCAACGCTGTTGATGCAGGCCGCGTGGGAGGACGATGCCACGCGCAGCGCGGTGACCCACACGCTCGATCGCATGCTCATGGGCGGCATGTACGACCAAGTCGGTGGTGGGTTTCACCGCTATAGCACCGACCGTGCCTGGCTCGTGCCGCATTTCGAGAAGATGCTCTATGACAACGGCCAGCTCGCCTCGCTCTATGCCGAGGCCTACGACCGCACCGGCGACGGCGTGTACGGCGCTACGCTGCGCGAGACGCTCGACTACGTGCTGCGGGAGTTGACGCACGAGCAGGGCGGGTTCCTCTCGGCGCAAGACGCCGAGTCCAACCACCGCGAGGGCGAGACTTACATCTGGCTGCCACGGCAGGCGCGGGCCGCCATGGAGGAAGGTGGCCTTGATGCCGACACGATTGAGCTCGCTATGCGCATCTATGGCCTTGATGCCGCGTCCAATTTCCGCGA
This sequence comes from uncultured Isosphaeraceae bacterium, assembly GCA_964555625.1. Lineage (GTDB taxonomy): Bacteria > Planctomycetota > Phycisphaerae > Phycisphaerales > SM1A02 > CAZJKE01. The sequence goes on from CAZKTE010000056.1 coordinate 8,917, forward strand.
CCCCCACTTCCCCCAGGACGGCGGCCGATGGGTGCTACGACTTTCCCAGCGACCCGACCTGATCGCCCAGGAGGAGGGGATGGCTGGCGGGGACTTCCACCAGGCCATGGTGGCCATCAACACCGCGCTCCTAGCGGCCCGCGACAAGCGCGATCAGCCGCTGACCGATGACAAGGTGATCGCTGCGTGGAACGGCCTGATGATCGCCGGTATGGCGGATGGCGGACGGGTACTCAATGACCAGCGCTACGTGGATGCTGCTGCGTCGGCAGCATCATTTGTACTCTCGCAGATGCGGGCAGAGAACGGCGCGTTGATGCGCAGCTGGCGAGAGGGTCGCCTTAGCGGCGAGGGGTTCCTTGAGGACTACGGCGCGATGCTCGTCGGGCTCCTTTCGCTGCACCGAGCAAGCGGTGACCAGACCATGCTCGAGGAGGCGATCGACCTCTACGACGAGGCCCGGCGGCGCTTTCATGTCGAGTACGCCGGGTGGTACGACACGCAGGCAGGCCAGGGCGATCTCTTCGTGCGCACGCGGTCCATGTTTGATGGAGCCTTTCCGGCGCCGACATCCTTGGTGCTCTCGGCCCTGGTGACGCTCGAGGAGGTCACTGCAGATCGGCGTTACCTCAATGACGCCATGGAGATCATTGACGTGCTCAGCCCGCTGCTGGAGCGTGCGCCCGTCGCCGCTCCGATGGCGCTCTCGGCCATCGACGTGCTCATGGACCGCTACCCGGCGCACTTCGCCGCCTCCACGGGTCCCGACAGCGCGTCTGATTCGGTCGTGTCGATGCGATGCGAGCCGGCGACCCTGTCCATCCCGCGAGGTGGATCGATCGACGTGGTGATCACCCTGGAGATGGAGCGGCCCTGGCACGTCAACTCCAACGCGCCAGGCGGGGCCTACGCGGTACCCATGGACATCGTGGTGGTCGGCAGCGGCATGACGGCGATGCCGAAATGGCCAGCCGCTACGGTCATGGCCGTCGCCGGTGAGCGACTGAACGTCTACGGTGACAGCGTCTCGATCCCCGTGACGCTCTCCGCCGCCGCGGACGCCTCCGGCACGCCAGCGTTGATGATTCGCTGGCAGGCGTGCGATGACGCGCGCTGCCTTCAGCCGGAAACGAACCAGGTACCCATCAGGATCACCATCGAGTAGCAGGG
>CAZKTE010000057.1:0-9782 GCA_964555625.1 uncultured Isosphaeraceae bacterium
GCCGACGACGTCACATGCACCCACATCGCGGTGACGCATGGCCACTTTGACCACTTCGAGGACTGTGAGTCCATCGCCACGCGATGCAACGCCACCGTCTACGCCGGGTTCGAGATCTGCGAGTACCTCAACGAGCAAGGACACGAAGCCTGCGAACCAGGCAGCATCGGCGGACGAATCCCCGCTCCATTCGGTTCCATCGCCTTCACCGCAGCGGTCCATTCCTCGAGCTTCATGGGGCGGCAGATGGGCACCGCCATGGGGCTGATCATCGAGATGGGCGGCGTGACGATCTACAGCGCCGGCGACACCGGCCTCTTCGGTGACATGGCGCTCATCGGTGAGCTCTACAGCCCGGACGTTGCGATCCTGCCCATCGGCGATCGATTCACGATGGGACCCGAACACGCCATGCGGGCCGCCAAACTGGTCGGCGCCCCGATCGCCATCCCCGTTCACTACGACACCTGGCCGCCCATCGAACAGGACCCGACGTCGTTTGCCCCACCGGGCATCGAGGTGCGGATCCTGGCACCCGGCGAGTCCACCTCCTTCGGATCGTGAAACGCACCGACCCGAACCTGTTGCGTGTCGCCCGCGGTGATGCGCCTGCGGACCTGGTGCTTCGCGGAGGCCGCGTCGTAAACGTCCACGCGCGTCGCATCGAGGAGGTGGACGTGGCGATCGTCGATGACCGCATTGCGGGCCTCGGCTCCTTCGACGGTACGCAGATCATCGAGCTCGACGGGGCGCTGCTTGCGCCGGGCTTCATTGACGCGCACATGCACGTGGAGTCCACGATGCTCACACCACGCTCCTTCGCCGTCCTGGCGCGGGCGTGCGGAACGACCGCCGCGGTCCTTGACCCCCATGAGATCGCAAACGTCCTGGGGATCGCGGGCATCGAACTGCTCATGGAGGACGCCAGGTGTGCCGCCATTGACTGTTTCTTCACCGCCAGCTCCTGCGTCCCCGCCTCGCTCCTGGAAACGGCCGGGGCGTCGCTTTCCGCCAGGGACCTCGCCCCCCTCTTCGACAACGATCGGATCATCGCCCTGGCCGAGGTGATGAACTACCCCGGGGTGGTTGCCGCCGATCCTGACGTGCTCGAGAAGGTCGAGCTGGGCCTGGAGCGTGCCATCGTCGATGGCCATGCCCCAGGACTGGTTGGGGCCGCTCTGGGGGCTTATGTCGCAGCGGGCATCACCAGCGATCACGAGTGCACCAGCGGCGAGGAGGCGGCGCAGAAGCTCGCCCTGGGCATGCGGATCTTCATCCGCGAGGGCAGCGCTGCCCGCAACCTCGATGCACTCCTGGGGCAGGTCACCGCCGAGAACGCCCACAGGTGCTGCTTCTGCACCGACGATCGCCACCCGCGCGACCTCCGCGACGAGGGGCACATCGATCACGTGGTGCGCTCAGCAGTTCAGGGAGGTCTGGATCCAATCCTGGCCATATCGATGGCCACCCTGCACCCAGCCGAGCACTATGGCCTCCATGATCACGGCGCCATCACCCCCGGCCGCCTGGCAAACCTCGTCGCGCTCGATGACGAGACAAGCTTGCGACCGCATCGCACCTGGTTCCACGGCGCCGAGGCAGCAGCGGACACGCAGCCCATCGACTGGAGTGCGGCGCGCAACACGGTCCACCTGCCGAAGACCCTCAATGCCCCCTCCCTGGCCATCGCCGCGGCGGGCGGGTCCATTCGTGTCATCGGCCTCGAGGCCGGCCAGATCGTGACCCAGTCGCTTGTCCGCGAGGCGTGCGTCCAGAACGGGCAACTCGTCGCCGACACGGAGCGGGACCTGCTCAAGATGGCCGTCATCGAACGCCACGGTGGCAGCGGCTCGATCGGGCTTGGATTCGTCGAGGGCATGGGCATCAGCGGCGGGGCGATCGCCTCGACCGTCGGCCACGATGCCCACAACTTGGCCGTCATCGGCGACAGCGATGGCGACATGCTGGTCGCCGCCGCCGCCCTGGGAGACTGCGGCGGCGGGCAGTGCGTCGTCCGCGGTGGCGACATCACCGCCCTGCTGCCCCTGCCCATTGCCGGATTGATGAGCGACGCGGCGCCTGAAACAGTCATCGAGACGCAGTCGAAGCTGCTTGCGGCCGCAGCGGACCTTGGCTGCCCGCACCGCGACCCATTCATGCCCCTGAGCTTCCTCACGCTCTCGGTGATTGGCCACCTGAAGCTCACCGACCAGGGCCTCGTGGATGTCGATGCCTTCAGGATCGTCGACTTGGCGGCCACCTGACCCAGGTGCGGCGCTCGCTCATCGCGATGGCCGCGAGAACACCTCCACGCTGACGCCCGAGAATCGCTGCGGCAGCAGATCCACGGCCCGCTCTCCAAGCACGATCGCCGCGGAGGCCAGTGCGTCGGCGGTCGCCGCGTTCGGCGCGATGACCGTGGCGGCCAGGTCGCTGGTGACCCCCAGACCGCTGCGCGGGTCGATGATGTGGCCGTAGCGCACCGAGTCGATCAGCACATACTGCACGTCGAGGCCACTGGTGGCCACGCCGCAATTGCGCAGCGTCCTGATCGTCGCCACCTCGCCACCGCGGGGCGCCACACCAATCTGCCAGCCATCGCGACCCGGTGGCGGGTCACCTAAGGCCACGTCCCCGCCCACGTCCACCAGGGCCGCACCAAGTCCCGCCGCTTTCAGCACGGCCAGGCCGCGATCGGCCGCCATGCCCTTTCCGATGGCCCCGAAGTCCAGTTGCACCGCCGCGGCGTGCAGCGTCACCTCGCTGGCCTGGGCGTCCAGGGTCCATGTGCCAGGACCACTTGCCAGCCGGGCCGCCGCCAGGTCCGCTGCCGCCGGCAGTTGGCCACTTGCCAGGCTCGCGCGCCACAGGGCCACCAGCGGGCCGACGCTCACGTCGAACGCCCCGTCGGTGCCCGCGCAGATTCGCCTCGACATGGCAAGGGCCGCACGCAGGTCGCAGCTGACGGGCGTGGCCTTGCCAGGATCAAGCCGCCGCACCTCGCTGCCCGGCCGCCAGTCGCTGAGTACATCCTCGAGCGCATCCATTTGCACGAACGCGGACTCGGCGGCTTCGCGGGCACCATCGCCGTAGCAGACGATGCGCGCCTCGGTCCCCATGACGACGCGGCGAAACTCGCTGCGCTGCGCGCAGCCGGCCATGCCCGTTAGGATGGCCGGAATCATGAGACGAGCAATGACCTGCATCGCGGCGGCAGCCTACCTCCTTGGTGGCGCCGGATGCGCCACATCCCCCCCGGCTCCCTTCACGCAGTCCATCGAGGGCACCGTCGTGTCCTTCGAGATGGTCCCGATCACCGGTGAGAGCGGCACGTTCTGGATGCAGACCACCGAGGTGACTTGGGAACAGTACGACACCTTCGTCTTCGGCCTGGACCTGCCCAAAGGCGTGACGCCCGACACCGACGCGTTAACGCGGCCGACGAGGCCCTACATCGCCGTCGATCGCGGCTACGGCCACAACGGCTACCCGGCCCTCTCGATGTCATTCGCCGGCGCAGAAGCCTATGCAGCGTGGCTCACCGCCCGCAGCCGCCGCACATACTCGGTACCCACGCTGGCGCAGTGGCAGGCCGCGTGCAATGCCGGGGCCGTGGACGGGGCTTCACTGGACGCCGTTGCCTGGCACGCCGGGAACGCCCAGCGCTCAACGCACCGCGTTGCGAGCAAGGAGGCGGACGCGGCAGGGCTGTACGACATGCACGGAAACGTTGGTGAGTGGGTATTAGGGCCCGATGGGCCGCGGCTGGTGGGCGGCCACTTCAAGGATGAATCCAGTGCACTTGGCACGAACGCTATCCTTGTGCCATCGGCCAAGTGGAACGAGAGTGACCCCCAGATTCCGCGCAGCCCCTGGTGGCTAGCCGACGCACCTTGGGTCGGCATGCGGGTCGTGTGCAGTGATGGAGGAGATGGTGACGGAAACAACCAATGATCTCTCGCGGCGGCAGTTCGTAAAGACAGCCGGAGCGCTTGCCGCGGTGTCCGCCACGCTTCCCGCGTGGGCGACGCTCGAGGACCGAAGCCCCATCAAGGTCGGGCTCATCGGCTGCGGCGGACGCGGCACCGGTGCCGCAGGCCAAGCGCTCAGCGCAGATCCAGGCGTGACGCTCTGGGCCCTCGGCGACGCGTTCGCCGATCGACTTGCGTCCAGCGCAACCAATCTCGAGAACCACGCCGGCGATCGCGCCGTCGTCCCGGCGGAGCGCCGATTCGTGGGCTTCGATGCCTTCAAGCAGGTCATCGACAGCGACGTGGACGTCGTCATCCTCACGACACCCCCGCACTTTCGACCCCAGCACCTCGCCGCAGCCGTCACGGCGGGCAAGCACGTCTTCTGCGAGAAGCCCATGGCCGTCGATCCGACGGGCGTGCGCAGCGTGATTGTCAGCGCCGCCAAGGCCAAGGAGCAGGGCACGAACCTCGTATCTGGATTCTGCTGGCGCTACAGTGGCCGCGAGCGAGAGACGTATCGGCGCATCCACGACGGCGCCATCGGTGACGTCCGCAGCGTCTACACCACCTATCTGACCGGACCGCTCTGGACCAAGCCCCGCAAGGAGGGCTGGAGTGACATGGAGTGGCAGATGCGCAACTGGGTGCATTTCTCCTGGCTCAGCGGCGACCACATCGTCGAGCAGGCCTGCCACTCGATCGACAAGATCAACTGGGCAATGGGCAATCGCACGCCGCTGCGCGCCTCGGCCATCGGCGGCCGTGAGGTCCGCGAGGGAGCCGAGTCGGGCAACGTCTTCGACCACTTCGGCATCGTCTACGAGTACGAAAACGGCGTCCGAGCCCACCACGCCTGTCGCCAGATGCCCTCCTGCACCAGTGACAACTCCGACTACGTCGTCGGGTCCACCGGTACCGCGCAGATCAACGGCTGGGTCCCCACCCACCGCATCGAGCAAGGGCCGTGGACTTGGGAGTTCGAGGGCGACCCGGGGCCGAGCATGTACCAAGTCGAGCACAACGAGCTCTTCCAGGCGATCCGTGGCGATCGACCGCTGATGAACGACGGTGAATGGATGGCCCAAAGCACGATGATGGCCATCATCGGGCGCGAGGCCGCCTACACCGGCCAGACCATTGAGTGGAACGATGCGCTCAACGCGGACCTAGCCCTTGGGCCGGCCACCTATGCCTTCAGCAACCTCGACGTCGACCCCGTCGCCCACCCGGGCGTCACGACGCTGACGCGCTCCTGAGGCTACGACTGGGCATCGACGCTTCGATCCCAGAAGCCAGCAACGAAGATCACCAGGATCGCCCCGGCAAATGCCGCCGGCAGCACCCAGATCATGCGCCAGTCGTAGGAGCCCAGCAGCAGCTCGCTGGCCTGCGCGAGGAGGGCATCCGACTCTGCTGGTTGTGACTTTGCAACAGCGGTTGCTTGATCGCGCAAGGCTCCAGCCTGAGCAGTTAGTTGATCGTAGTCGGGCGACTTGTAGCGGTTGACGATTCGCTGCATGACCTGGGCGCCGATGCCCAGGCCCAGCCCCTGTGTAACCAGGACCAGGAATCCCTGGGCCTGCGCGCGAATCGCCGCCGGCGCCTTCTTGTCGGTGTAGATGAAGCCCGTAACGAAGAAGAAGTCGTAGCAGATGCCGTGGAGGGCAATGCCGCCCAGGACCATCCATCGCACGCCGTCGGGCGCGGCCACTGCAAAGAGCGCATAGCGAGACGCCCAGGCGAGCATGCCGATGGCCAACATCCACTTGACGCCCAGGCGGCTGAAGAAGAACGGGATCAGCAGCATGAAGACGATCTCGGACATCTGCCCGATGGTCATCGTGCCCGCCGGCGCGGTGAACCCGGTGTGGTTTACGAACACCTGTGCGAAGGCGTAGTAGCCGGCAAGCGGAATGCAGATCAGCAGCGAGCAGATGATGAAGACCGCAAAGCCGCTCTCTCGCATCATGCCCAAAGCATCCAAGCCCAGCATGTTGTCAAGCGACGCGGCCTGGCCCTTCAGCGGCGGCGGGGTCTTCGGCAGCGTGAAGGCGTAGAGCCCTAGTGCAATCGAGGAGATCCCTGCGACCACCAGCGGCGTGGACGTCTCGTCAGCGTGCATGCCAACGCTGACGATGATGCCAGCGATGATCCAGCCGATCGTCCCGAAGACACGCACGATCGGGAAGTCCTTCTCCTGACTTGCGATGTTTCGAAAGGCGATGGTGTTGGTCAGTCCCAGCGTCGGCATGAAGCAGAGCATGTGCGCGAAGATCAAGCCGATGAAGGGCAGGTGATCGGCCACTAGGGGCGGGAAGATCACGAGGAATCCTTCTCCGACCTCCGTCGCCGGATCGAGCCCGGCGGCAATCCAGCCGTCCTTGGTCGCGGCCCATTGCGCGGCACACTGCTCAGCAACGCTGGGGACGAGGAACATCGCGCCACCGCCTACCAGCAAGAGCACGCTCAGGACGCGCTCGGAGTTGAAGAAGCGATCGGCAATCATGCCAAGGAACAGCGGCGAGATCAGCGCGGCGATCGGGCCGACCGTGTAGACCCAGCCGATGGACTGCTCAAGGCCAATCTTCGCCATGTACTGCCCGACCGTGACGTACCAGGCCCCCCAGATGAAGAACTGGATGAACATCATCACCGAGAGCCGGGTGAGCATCGTCGTCTGTCGCTGGCCAGTCGCGTCGGTCATCGAGGTCCTCCCTGCAACTCCGTTTCCATGAGCCAATCCAGTGCCCCTCGCACGTGCTGGCGAAAGTCCGCATCACTCCAAGAGGCAATGGTGTGGCCTCCGCCCGTGTAATAACTGCGACCCAAGCCGACCTGGCGACACCAGGCGATCGGGTGGCGACCGGGCATCTTCCAACCGCTGTAGCTTCCAGGATCGAGTTCCATCACGACTAGGACATCCTCGCCGGGCAGGCGGTCGTAGTCGTACCACTCGTCAGTACGCACCCACCGCGCCGGCAGGTGTGCGGCGGACGGGTGCAGGGGTTCAAGGACAAGGACGGTCGCTTCCTGCACGGCCGGGTGCCCGCTGAAGTACGCCCCCAGGAGTTCCTCGCCGTACCAGGGCCAGTCGTACTCGGTGTCGGCCGCCGCGTGCGCGCCGAGGAACCCGCCTCCACCTTCCACGAAGCGGCGCAACGCAGCCTCCTGGCGCGGCCCAAGGACATCGCGCGTCGTGTTGAGGAATGCGACCACGGCAGTGTTGGCGAGCGCCTCGTCGGTGAACGCCAGTGGGTCCTCGGTGGCGCTGACGCTGCAGCCCATGGACTCTGCGATCTCTGAAACGGCGGCAATCGCCGCGGGAATGGAGTTGTGGCGAAACCCGTCGGTGCGGGAGTAGATCAGGACGTGATTGGGTTGCAGCGGCGTTGCGCACCCGGCCAGCGCGAGGAGGAGGAAGATCGTGCGACCCATGTCCACCGCCGCCTACTTGCGAATCCGGATGTTTCTGAACCAGACGAGATCGCCGTGGTCCTGCAGGGCGATGTGGCCACGCTTGCGCTGCCCGTAGTCGGGCATGGCGTCGAACTTGCTCGCCGCCACCCGGGCGTTCCAGTCATCGGACCACAGGTCGTAGGCCAGGAGCATCGTGCCGTTGAGCCAATACTCGACGTGGCCATCGCGGCAGGTGATGCGGGCAGCGTTCCACTCCCCGGCGGGATTGGACATGTCACGGATCGGCGCGTGCAGGGCGTAGTTGGATCCTGCGCTCGTCGACGTGTTCTTCCCGTCGTTGTGTGCGGCGTTGTCGAGGATCTGCATCTCCGGACCTGTCTCCCAGGTGTAGTCGTGGTCCTCCGTCACGTGGAAGAAGATCCCGCTGTTTCCGCCCGGCGCGATCTTCCACTCCAACTCAAGCTCGAAGTCGTCCCACTGGCTGCGCGTGATGACGTCCCCGCCACCGTCCTTCCGCAGCAGGCAGCCGTCCTCGACAACCCATCCCTCGGGCATGGTCTCGCTGCGAAAGCCCCGCCAGTGCTCGCTGCTGGTCCCGTCAAAGAGCAACGTCCACCCGTCATTGCCGCCGCTGGGGCCGCAGGTGGACAGCAGGCATGGAAGGAGGAAAACAGCGATTGCAGGCAATGTGGGTCGAATCATGGGGTCGCAGCCTATGGCCGGTGACCCATGGTGGCAACCAACCCCAGTTCTCCCAAGTTCACAGGTTGTCCCCAACGCACAGAAAAACTACGCAATTCCTTGACACACCATGGCTTGGGCCGCATGCTCTTGGCTGGTGGGAGGCGGGTCCGTCCGGGGCGGGCGCGATACTCCAGGTGCGAGCGGGAAGAAAGATGCCACTCGCGACAACTTTGACTCTTTCTCAGGCGGTTTGCGCAAAGCGTTTCCGTCTTGACCAATGGGATGTCGAGCGCCCAAGAGACTCGGGCTTGCCGCAACAGTTCGACAGCTGTGCGGCGAGGACAACACGCATGCGAATTCGTGCCCAGTTACTGTCGAGACTGGGTTGAGAGAGAAGAGGAATAGACAATGAAGAAGCGATTTATGCTTTCGACAGCTGGATTTGCAGCTGTTGCAATCGCTGGATCCGCCGTCGCAGACATCAGTGTTTCCACTGGTGAGGTTTATCTGCTTGGTGGTGAGATGGTTGCCGTCGACCTCGGACTCGTGAGCGGCACGCTCACTGGCATCTCCTACAGCTACTCCTGGACCAACACTGCTGGTGACAGCAGCTGGGCCAGTGACATGCTGTTGGGCGTCAGTGCAAGTGGCGTCATGGTGTCCATCGGTGGATACAACCTCGGCTTTGGTGGTTCTAGTTGGGGCGCCCTCAATGGCTCCTCATCCACTGGCACCTATACCGGATATGCCGCAGGAAGTGCAGCCATGAGTGGTGCAGGCGCTTTCTACTGGGCTAACGGTTGGTCCGGCTCTGGTGGAACTACCTCCAGCATGAATGCAACTCTGCACGGCATTAATGTCATTCCGGCACCCGGCGCGTTTGCGTTGCTGGGCCTTGCTGGTATCGCAGGGACCCGTCGTCGTCGCGCCTAACCGCACTTCGTCGACAGGCTGAAAAGCCAACTGAACAGGCCAGCCCATCCGGGCTGGCCTGTTTCTTTGTCGCAAAGAGTCCGGAGGCCTCAGATGTACTCGCCAACGATGTCGATCAGTGGCCCAAGATGCTTCTCATAGTTCTTCCAGCGACCAGATGAGGACGTGTACATCTTCTGGCTGACCTGGTCATAACTGATGGTGGCGGCAACACGCCGCGACTTATGGAAATGCAAGCACTCATCGTCCCATGGAAGGTTTAGGAACTCGACCAGCCTCCGCGTCTCGTTCTCTTGGTCGACTACGAGGCGGTCGTAGTGAAGATCCATGACCGGATTCTCTATCACCTCTGACCAGAAGTCTTGCATCTGTCGTCGAGTCACCCACGTCCTGCCAAGCGTCTCAATCGTACGGGTATATGCATGTCCGCTGAACACAAGGTTGGTCGTATAGCAGGAGAGGCAGTTGTCCAGTGGATGCCGATGCAGCATGATCATTCGAGCATGCGGCAGGATCAGCGAGAGAAATCCGACCTGCGACTGCAGGCCGATCGCTTTGTTCGTGACCCGCGTCTTTCCAACTGAGAACCACTCGATCGCACTCCGGTATTGCTGTGAACAGGCATTTGCATCCTCCACTCGCATGTCGAAGACACAGTGCGGGTACCTGTGAAATGAGTCCGTCATCGACTGTAGTTTTCGCTGAATGGCGCCCGACACCATCAACTCACCACCGTTGCCGACCTCTGGGTGCATGCTGAGAATCTGCTCGAGC
>CAZKTE010000058.1:0-347 GCA_964555625.1 uncultured Isosphaeraceae bacterium
CGGCCTCCCAGAGGAAGGCGTGGATTGACATGCCGCCGTTGGAGGAGTACCCGACGACCTGCCCGAGGTCGTTGACCCCGTACGCCCAGCAGTAGCCCCCGGAGGGGGCGTTGAGTGGAACGATGTGCTGCAGGTTCTGCCCGTCGTGGAAGAAGCCGTGCTGGGTCTGGCCGTTGGGCGCTGCGCCGTAGCCGGCCACCTGGCCCGAGTCATTGATCGCCCACGCCCAGCACTGGCCCTCGCTGATGCAGCCAAGGTCGGCGATGTCGTAGGGACCCGGCGCGGCGGCGACGAGGAGCGCAAGCAGCATGCCACCATGATGAGTGCCCCGGGCATCCTCGGCAACC
>CAZKTE010000058.1:357-8910 GCA_964555625.1 uncultured Isosphaeraceae bacterium
GTCGGCCACGTCCACCACGCCGTCGCCATTGACGTCCGCCGAGCACCCGCTGCAGGGGCCCCAGGCGGCGATGACAGCAAGCAGGTCCGCCACCATGATGAGTGCCCCGGGCATCCTCGGCAACCGCTGACCGCTCAGACGGCCGACAGGGACTCGCTGACGACGATCTCCGCGGTCGTCGTCGCCTGCACGTCCTCGACGCTGACGCCCTCGAAGAGCTCGGTGAGGACGAAGCGGCTGCGGTCGCGATCCATCTCCAGGACGCAGAGGTCGCTGATGACCATGTCCACGCACGCCAGACCAGTCAAGGGCAGGGTGCAGGAAGGAATGAGCTTGGGATCGCCCGTGCGGGTGACGTGCTCCATCATGACTACGACCTTGCGGACCCCGGCGACGAGGTCCATGGCCCCGCCCATGCCCTTGATCATCTTGCCCGGGACCATCCAGTTGGCCAGGTCACCTTCCTGCGAGACCTCCATCGCCCCGAGGATGGCAAGGTCGATGTGGCCGCCTCGGATCATGGCAAACGAGTCGGCGCTTGAGAAGAAGCTCGCTCCGGCGACGGCGGTCACCGTCTGCTTGCCGGCGTTGATGAGATCGGGGTCCACGGCGTCGTCGGCGGGAAAGGGACCCATCCCCAGCAGTCCGTTCTCCGACTGGAGCCAGACGGTCATCCCTTCCGGGACATGGTTGGCAACCAGCGTGGGCATGCCGATTCCGAGGTTGACATAGAAGCCGTCTTGAAGCTCCTTGGCGGCACGTTGGGCGATCCCATCTCGATCGAGGGGCATGGGGCCATGGTAGCAGTGGCCAGATGTAGAATGCCGGCCATGAATGCCCTAGCAACTGCCCTGTTGGATCACCCGCTTGTCGTCGACGCGGCGACCGCCGGTGATGACTGCATCATCAGTGAGAACCCGTCGACCGGCGAGCCCATCGCCGCCGTGCGCCGCCAGAGCGGCGACGAGTACGAGGCGACGGTCGCCGCCGCGCAGATCGCCTACCGCCAGTGGCGGATGGTGCCTGCACCCAAGCGCGGCGAACTCGTGCGTCGCATCGGAAACGCCTTCCGCGAACACGAGCAGGCGCTCGGCGAGATCGTCTCGATTGAGAGCGGCAAGATCATCGCAGAGGGCATCGGCGAGATCATCGAGTGCATCGACATCGCCGACTTCTCGGTGGGGCTCTCAAGACAGCTCTACGGCCTGACGATCCAGTCCGAGCGGCCGCGGCACCGCATGTCCGAGCAATGGCAGCCCCTTGGCACCATCGGCATCATCACCGCCTTCAACTTCCCGGCGGCCGTCTGGGCGTGGAACGCCATGGTCGCCGCAGTCTGCGGCGACACCATGATCTGGAAGCCCAGCAGCACGACGCCCCTGACGGCCATCGCGATGACCAACGTCGCCCACGCCGTCATGCGCGACCAGGACATCTTCACCCCGGAGGGGTGCAATCCCGAGGACGTCTTCGGCCTGATCATCGGCAGCCGCGACGACGTCGGCGAGCCGATGCTCGCCGACCGAAGACTGCCCTTGATCAGTGCTACGGGTTCATGCCGCATGGGCCGCCATGTGGGCCAGGTCGTCGCAGGACGCCTCGGCCGCTCGCTGCTGGAGCTCGGTGGAAACAACGCCATCATCGTCCTGCCCGACGCGGACCTGGAGATGGTCATTCGCGGCACGCTCTTTGGCGCCGTGGGGACAGCCGGCCAGCGCTGCACCTCCACGCGCCGCCTGATCTGCCACGAGGACGTGGTGGAGGAAGTGACCGCGAGACTTGTTGCGGCCTACGGCCAGGTGTGCATCGGCGACCCGCTTGACGAGTCGACGTTGATGGGACCGCTGGTGACAGCCGGCGCAGTCGATGACATGCGCGCCGCCCTCGAGGAGGCCAGTAAGGAAGGCTGCGATGTCCTCTGTGGCGGGATCGAGGGAATCGACCGCTTCGCCGACCGCGGTGGGAACTGGGTCGAGCCGACGATCGTTCGCGTCCCGTCCGGGGCGCGGCCGGCGATCGCCCAGGAGGAGACGTTTGCGCCGATCCTCTACGTCTACAGCGTCGCAAATCTCGACGAGGCCCTCGACCTTCACAACTGCGTGGACCAGGGCCTCAGCAGCGCGATCTTCACCGACAGCGTCCGAGCAGGTGGCCGTTTCCTGTCGCCGGAGGGCAGCGATTGTGGTATCGCAAACATCAACATCGGCACCAGCGGCGCCGAGATCGGGGGGGCCTTCGGCGGCGAGAAGGACACCGGAGGCGGCCGCGAGAGCGGCAGCGACTCCTGGAAGGTCTACATGCGTCGCCAGACCTGCACGGTCAACTGGAGCGACGAGATGCCGCTGGCCCAGGGCATCGAGTTCGGTTGATCCACCTGCGTCGACCACCGATCCTGCAACTGGACGACACGCCCTTCGTGCCGGCCGGGGTTGATCTTGACGCCATCGACGCGCAGTGGACCAAGATGTGCGCGGCGAACCCGGCGCTCTTTGACGGCCCCATCCTCCACGTCATCGCCGCTGGCCGCAGCGGCTGCGGGGGAGCAATGCTCCAGGTGGCTGCGACTTCATTTCGCTTCCACGCCTGCGGCGACGTGGGCGTGCGGCCCCTGGGTGCAAAGGGCATCTGTCGTCGCGGCGACCGCGTGCTGCTGGGGAAGCGCGGCAAGGACGTGCACGTCTACGGCGGGATGTGGGAGTTTGCGCCGGCGGGCATGGTCGAGCCGGGCCGAGATCCGGCGGAGGTCGTGGCCGCGGAACTCGGAGAGGAAACAGGGCTGACCGTCGCCGCGCCACCGGTGGCAATCGCGCTCTTCCTCGACGAGGAGGCGCGGACTTGGGAGGTCGTCCACGAGATCACAGTCGACGGCGAGCTCAAGCCCGGGGGATGGGAGTACGCGGACCTGCAGTGGTGCGGGGCGGATGCGCTGCCGTCGCCGCTGTCACCTGCAGCGCAGACAATGGCGGAACTGGTCTAGTCGCCGCTGCCGATGAGGCGCTCGTAGGCGATCGCCGCGATGGCGGCTCCTGCGATCGGCCCGACCCAGTAGCACCAGTGGAGCGTCCAGGCGCCACCTACCAGTGCCGGTCCAAGTGACCGCGCCGGGTTCATCGATGCGCCGGTGGCCGGACCAAAGCAAAGAATGTCGGCGGCGACCACGCCGCCGATGGCCAAGCCGGCGATGCCAGCATGGCGCGTGTTTGTCGAATCGACGGCTACGCCCATGATGACCCACATCAGGAAGAAGGCCGCGACGGCCTCGAGGACTAGGACGCGCCATGCGCTTACGAACTCGGCGCCGCCGGTGCCGCTGTAGCGTCCAAGGGTCTCGCCGAGCGTCTCGACGCCGCCATGGGAGAAGCCGCCAGCCAGCGTGGCCTTCAGCAGCAGCGCAGCGGCGATGGCGCCGATCAACTGCGTGACGATGAAGCAAGTTGCGCGTGGCCAGGACTGCTTGCCGAGGATGGCCAGGGCCGCCGACACGGCCGGGTTGAACTGGGCGCCGCTGACGTGCAGCAGCGAGGCGACCATCACCGCCAGGATCAGGCCATGGGCCAAGCAGATCGTCAGGAGGCTCTCGCCGCCCGTGACGATGATGGCTCCGCCCCCGACGAAGGTCAGGGCGAAGGTGCCGACGAACTCGGCGCTGAGGGTTCTAGGGGAAGCGTCCACGCCGTCAGCTGGCTGGAGCCGCTTCGAGGTGATCGGCGACGCTCTTGAGATCGTTGACGATCTGGGGGGTCACCCTGAGGGTGAACTCCGCTCCAACCTCGGCACGCTGGGGCCGGCTGGCCCGCGGGCGATTGAACCAGACGCGGCCGGCACGGATGGTCGGCTCGATGTCCTTCTGCTTGCGACGCCTGGAGTATCCACGCAGGATCTTGGCGGCGCCCGGCTGCATCCACATCAACCGTTCGATGGTCTTGCGGGTTGCGGCGCGGCGCGGGAGCCGCGTCACCGTGAAGGTGACGTCGGTATTGGGGACGATGAGGTCGGTTGTTTCGGCCATGACTGGGTCCTCGCAGTCGAGCCGGGCAGTGTACCAGTTGAGTACCCTCCTGGTTGAGCGTCCATCCACGCATCGCGGTACCATGGGCGCTACGACGTGGTGCCGCCCATGACCCCGCCTGCTACCGACACGCCATCCGGGGACCCCAATGGCGTCGAGACGACCGCCCTCGAATCGGTCTCCATCCGGTTCTGCGGGGACAGTGGCGACGGCATGCAGCTCACCGGGACCCAGTTCACCGGCTCCACGGCGCTCGCTGGAAACGACTTCGCGACCTTCCCTGACTACCCGGCCGAGATCCGCGCGCCGCGGGGCACGCTCTTTGGCGTCAGCGGCTACCAGGTGCACTTTTCCAGCGAGCACATCCACACGCCCGGCGACAACGTCAACGCCCTCGTGGCGATGAACCCCGCGGGCTTCAAGAGCAATCTTGCAGATGTCGAGCCCGGGGGCATCGTCATCGTCAACGAGGACGAGTTCACGGCCGTCAACCTCAAGAAGTGCGGCTACGAGGAGGACTACCACCCCCTTGAGGATGACGACCTCATGGGCCGCTACCGGGTCTTCAAGGTCCCCATGAGTCGCCTGACGCGCGAGTCGCTGGCCGACGCGGACACCTCCGTCAAGGATGTCGACCGCTGTAGAAACATGTTTGCGCTGGGAATCGTCTCCTGGCTCTTCGATCGCCCGGTCGATCCGACCGTCGATCGTCTCACGCACTACTTCGGCACCGTCAAGAAGATGCCCGAGATCGCCGCACTCAACGTCAAGGCGCTCAAGGCCGGCTACTACTTCGGCGAGACCGCCGAGCTCTTCCCCGCCCGCTACCAGGTGGCACCCGCGGAACTTGCCCCGGGCCTCTATCGACGCATCAGCGGAAACGAGGCGCTGGTCATTGGCTTGGCGGCCGCCGCGGCAAAGTCCGGCAAGAACCTCCTCTACGCCAGCTACCCGATCACGCCCGCGTCGGACATCCTCCACGGGCTTGCGCGTCTCAAGCACTTCGGCATCCACACGTTCCAGGCCGAGGACGAGATTGCCGCGGTGACGGCGGCGATCGGCGCAAGTTTCGCCGGCAACGTAGGCATCACCGGGACCAGTGGCCCGGGCCTGGCGCTCAAGGCAGAGGCGATGGGCCTTGCCGTCATGCAGGAACTCCCGCTGGTGGTTGTTGACGTCCAGCGCGCAGGCCCAGCAACCGGCATGCCCACCAAGACCGAGCAGGCCGACCTGCTGCAGGCGATGTTCGGGCGACCCGCCGAGTGCCCGTGCATCATCCTGGCGGCGGCCAGCCCCGGCGACTGCTTCCACATGGCCATCGAGGCAGTGCGACTGGCGGTCCACGCCATGTGCCCGGTCATCCTCATGAGCGACGGGGCGATCGCAAACGGCGCCGAGCCCTGGCCGGTCCCAGATGCCGATGCGATCGCGCAGATCACCATCGAGCACGCGGTGGCAGGCGACGAACCCTTTCAGCCCTACCAGCGCGACGAGCAGACCCTGGCGCGACCCTGGGCCATCCCCGGCACTCCAGGTCTCGAGCACCGCGTGGGCGGACTCGAGAAGGAGGACGTCACCGGTAACGTCTCGTATGACCCGGACAACCACGAACACATGGTCAATACGCGCGCAGAAAAGGTGGCGCGGGTCGCCAGCGTCATCCCTCCCGTTGCAGTCGAGGGACCAACCGAGGGTGATG
This sequence comes from uncultured Isosphaeraceae bacterium, assembly GCA_964555625.1. Lineage (GTDB taxonomy): Bacteria > Planctomycetota > Phycisphaerae > Phycisphaerales > SM1A02 > CAZJKE01. The sequence goes on from CAZKTE010000058.1 coordinate 6,066, forward strand.
CGCTGCTGCTGGGCTGGGGCGGCACGCACGGCTCAATCCTCACCGCTGCGCAGCGACTGCGAGAGGCAGGCCACAGTGTCTCCAGTGCGCACCTGCGGTACCTCAATCCGATGCCGAGCAACCTCGGCGAGGTGCTCTCAGGCTTCAAGACGATCATCATCCCAGAACTCAATACCGGGCAGCTGCGCATGCTGATTCGCGCGACGTTTCTCATCGACGCCATCGGCATCAACCACATGCAGGGCCGCTCCTTCATGGTCAGCGATCTTGTTGAGCAGGTCGAGGGCATTCTCGCTGGAGGTGCGCGATGAGCGACACGCCGCTGCCGACACTCACCGCCAAGGACTTCACGACCGACCAGGACGTGCGATGGTGCCCCGGGTGTGGCGACTACGCCATTCTGCAGGCGGTCCGAAAGACGCTCCCGACGCTCGAGCGGGCGAAGGAGGACTTTGTCTTCATCTCGGGCATTGGCTGCGCGGCGCGGTTCCCTTACTACGTCGAGGCCTACGGCGCGCATACGATCCACGGTCGCGCGCCGGCGTTCGCCTCGGGCGTGAAGTTCGCGAACCCCGACCTGAGTGTCTGGGTGGTCAGCGGCGACGGCGACCTGCTCTCCATCGGCGGAAACCACACGATCCACACGATGCGCCGAAACGTGGACCTCAACATCCTTCTGCTCAACAACCAGATCTACGGCCTGACCAAGGGCCAATACTCGCCTACCAGCGAGCAGGGCAAGGTCACCAAGTCCACGCCGCTTGGGTCGATCGACACGCCGCTGAACCCAATCGCTCTGGCGGTGGCAAGCGGCTGCACCTTCGTGGGACGCTGCATCGACATCGATGTGAAGTTTCTCACGACGCTCATGCAGCGCGCCGCCAACCACCGCGGGACATCGTTCGTGGAGGTCTATCAGGACTGCAACGTCTTCAACCACCAGGTCTGGTTCTACGCCTCGCAGAAGGACACGCGGCCCGAACACACCGTGATGCTTGAACATGGCAAGCCACTGATCTTCGGCGCAGACTCTGACAAGGGCATCAAGCGCAGCGGCACCAAGCTCGAGATCGTGACGCTCGGTGACGGCGTCGACGAGGGCGAGTTGCTCATCCACGATGAAACCGACCGCGCGCAGGCGTTTCTGCTGAGCCAGCTCTTCCACCCGGAGTTTCCAGAGCCCGTGGGCGTCTTCCTTGCCATCGAGGGCCAGCCGACCTACGAGGACCTGCTTCATGAGCAGACGGTGACCGCGCGGGACCGCTACGGCGAGCCGGACCTGACCAAACTGCTGGCCGGCGCGGAGACCTGGACAGTCGACTAGTCCGGCCATGAACAGTCGGTTCGACGTCATCGTGATCGGGGGCGGCCACGCGGGCATTGAGGCGGCGTGGGCGGCGGCATCCGCGCTCCGCGATGGCCGCGTTGCGCTGGTGACGATGGATCCCTCCACGATCGGCGTCATGAGTTGCAACCCCGCCATCGGTGGACTCGGCAAGGGCCAGGTCGTCCGGGAGATCGATGCGCTGGGAGGCCTGATGGGCCGGGCCATCGACGCCTCGGGCATCATGTTCAAGGTGCTCAATACGTCCAAGGGACCCGCCGTCCGCGGCCCACGCGCGCAGGCGGACAAGGACGCCTATCGCGACAGCGTTCAGGAACTGATCGCGGCCGACGAGCGCATCGAGGTGGTCACTGCCACGGTCGATGACCTGCTCATCGAGGACGGAGTTGTCCGGGGGGTCATGCTCGATCGACCCCTGCTGGCCGACGCGGTGGTGCTCACCACCGGTACATTCATGCGTGGCCTGATGCACACAGGCGAGCGGCGCACCCGCGGCGGCCGCGTCGGCGAGGAATCGGCCGACGGCATCTCCGGGACTCTGCAGCGCCTGGGATTCACGCTCGGTCGCCTCAAGACCGGTACGCCGCCGCGCTTGGCGCGAAGCTCAATCGACTGGGAGGGATTGCCGCGGCAGGGGGGTGATGACCACCCACTGCCCTTCAGCGACCTGACCGACGCGGGCTCCTTTCCAAAGATGCGTCAGATCGAGTGCCGCCACACGTCGACCACGAGTGCGGGCCACGACCTGGTGCGCGCAAACCTCCACCGCGCGCCCATGTACAGCGGGGCCATCGACGCGAGCTTCGGACCGCGCTACTGCCCCTCGATCGAGGACAAGGTGATCAGGTTCGCCGACCGTGACTCCCACCATGTCTTCCTCGAGCCGCAGACGCTCGCCGAGGACGTGATCTACTGCAACGGCATCAGCACCTCGCTGCCCCCGGACGTGCAGGAGCAGTTCGTTCGGACCATGCCCGGCTGCGAGCAGGCGGAGATCCTCCAGCACGGCTACGCGGTGGAGTACGACATGGTCATGCCTGGTCAGATGGACGCCACCTGTATGACGCGTCCGGTCACCGGGCTGTTCCTTGCCGGGCAGATAAACGGGACCAGCGGCTACGAGGAGGCGGCCGGGCAGGGACTCGTCGCGGGCCTCAACGCGGCACGCCACGCCCTTGGCGAGGAACTCATCACGCTCGGTCGCGACCAAGCCTATATCGGGGTCATGCTCGATGACCTGGTTACGACCAAGCCGGTGGAGCCGTACCGGCTCTTTACCAGCCGCGCCGAGTACCGCCTGCTGCTGCGGGCCGACAACGCAGATGCGCGCCTCACGCCCCTTGGGCGCGAACTGGGCCTGGTGGGCGATGACCGCTGGCAGCGCTGGGAAACGCGCCGCGACACCCTTGCGCGGATTCGATCCACTATGGGGGAGGGACCGATCGCCGCGGCTGCACGCCGACACGACACGCCCTATGCGCAGGTTGTCGCGATGCTTGG
>CAZKTE010000059.1:0-6255 GCA_964555625.1 uncultured Isosphaeraceae bacterium
ATGGTGCTCTGCTGGGTGGCTGGCTTTGACATCATCTACGCATTGCAGGACGTGGAGGTCGACCGGCGCGACGGACTGCACAGCGTTCCGAGCCAGCTCGGCACACGCGGCGCGCTTCGGGTCAGTCGCCTCCTGCACGCCGCAGCGGTCGTGCTACTGGGCCTTGCGTGGAAGATCGACGCGCACCTGGGCACGCTGTTTGCAGTTGCCATCTGCATCATCGCCGCGGTGCTATTGGCGGAACACCTCACCGTACGACGCTGGGGCACTTCTCGCCTTGCGCTGACCTTCTTCACGCTCAATGGCGTCGTGAGCGTGATCCTAGGAGTCGCCGGCGTGATCGACATCCTCGCGCGATAGCATGCAGGCATGATCCGCTGCGCGTTCCTTGCCCTCCTCCTGCTGCTGACTGGCTGCAGCAGTCCAGAAGGCGTCTGGGGACCGGTTTTGGAGGTCTCACCGCCGGACTCCATCATGGGTCGCTTTGACATCACTGTCTCTCCGGGGCGGCTCCTACAGCACCCGTCGATGTCTGACCGCGATATCCAGATCGACATCACTGCCTTAACCAACGAGCAGTACTGCACCCAAGGTTGGTTCAAGCACGACCTGCGCGACTACTTCGACGACGAAGGAGATGCGCTTCGAGACGATGCATCGGTGTGGCGAGCACGGTTCAGCGCTGACCAGGACGATCCGTGCTTCGCCACCCTGTCCGCCGACGATCCGCTGTGGGGGTTGTGGGAGGCGGAAGGGGCCACCCACTTAGTAGTGCTCGCCGAACAGCCCGGGGGCGCACACGAGGGCAGCAGCGATGCGGCGCGGCGGCTAGTGCTGCCCCTTGATCGATCCCGCTGGCTCGATGAGGACATCGCGCTGCGGCTGATGTCGACGGGCCTGGTCCTGCGCACGCGACGCCTGCCTCCCTGGCCTGGGCAGCCCGAGCAGAAGTTTCGACACTACTGAGGATCGACGAACGTCCCTCGGATCTCGTCGATGATTTCCGCCGTCTCCGCGAGATCCTCATCGATCAGTTCCAGATTGGCCTCGGACACCCCGGGGAGCAGGGCAAGATCGCCCTCGTCGCGGCACCAGGTGAACTCACTGCGAGCGCGCTGTGCAGCAGCCACTCGGCTCCTTGGTTCCAAGGTCTGTCGCGCCGCCATCTCCAAGGCGAATCTTGCGAGGTTGTGGCGGGTCAACGTAAGGACCGGGAAGTCGCCGATGTTCTCCCGCAGGGCGATCGCCGCATCCCAAGCCTCGAGCCGCGCACCCATCGCGTCGCCATCACCATCTTCGATGGGCACATTGGCCAGGCGCTCCCAGGCCATGGCTAGTTGTTCGAGCACGATGGGATCCGGGGTCTGCTGTGCGAGCGTCTCGAGTCGCTCGATGATGCGTGTCAAGATCGCCCCCCGTGTTGGTCCAGACTGCGGCAGGTGCCGCACATCCTCCTCAAGCCGCGCCATGAGCCCCACCAACTCATGCACTTCCTCGATGCGGCGATGGTGCTCGGCAGCGGCAAGCTCCTGTGCAGCGATGCGCTGGACTTCGGATACCTGCGCGTCCCCGCGGGCCTTCACCTGCAGCGGCACGCCCACCCCCACCAGGAGCAGTCCAACGATCGCCGCGGCGGTCGCGGTGCGGTGCCGACGGCAGAACATCCGCGCCTGGTAGACCACGCTCGGCGGCCGCGCGATGATCGGCTCATGTGCCAGGTAGCGATTGAGATCCTCGGCCAGCGCCTGGGCCGAGGAATATCGACGCTCGCGGTCCTTCTCAAGCGCCTTGAGCACGATGGTCTCGACGTCGCGTGGGAGCTTGCGATCATCGCGACGCGGGTGCAGCGGCGGCCGCTCCTTAATGATGACGGTCGCCTCGTAGATCGAGGTTCGTGACAGATCGTAGGGCCAGCTGCCGCAGACAAGTTCATAGAGGATCACGCCCAGGGCGTACACGTCGCTGCGCGTGTCGATGTCATGGGGATCCGCCTCGCACTGCTCGGGACTCATGTACTGCAGCGTCCCGACGAGCTGGCCGACGCTCGTCTGAAGCGTCGCTGCGTTCATGTCCGAGTCCGTGCTGCGCGCCACGCCGAAGTCGATGATCCGCGGCTGGCCCGAGGAGTCCACGAGGATGTTGCCGGGCTTGAGGTCGCGGTGGATTATCCCTTTCTGGTGGCCATGGTGCACCGCGTCGCAGACCTCTGAGAAGATCGCCAGGCGATCGCGCAGCGGGAGCTGCTTCTCCTCGGCGTAGGAGGTGAGTTCGCGGGCGACGGGGATGTACTCCATGGCAAACCAAGGCACCGCGCCCTGGCCGTCGTCCCAAGTGCCCGCGTCGTAGACGGCGGCGATGCCACGGTGACGCAAGCGCGCAAGAAGCTGCGACTCGAGCTCGAAGCGACGCAGCGCCGCAGGCGACGCCACGCCTGACTTCATCACCTTCAGGGCCACCGTGCGGCGAGGCTGCTCCTGGACCGCCTCGTAGACGCAGCCCATGCCGCCCTGGCCGATGATCCCGGTCACCTCGTAGCGACCGACCGTGCGACCGATGAGCCCCTTGACATTGAGCGCTGGCTGAGGTGCTTCCTCTGCATCGCTGCGCTCGGCGGTCGCCGCCAAGTCGGATCGCAGGCGCGCCTCGACCTCGGATCGAAGCGGCGCATCGTCTGCGCACTGCGTATCGAGGAACGCGCCGCGCGCCTCGTCATCCAACTCGGACGCTGCGCTGCTCAACTTGCTGATGCGCGACTGGCGGTCCTGATCCATGGCGACCGAGGTGTACGCCAGCGTACTTCACCCGTCAAGGGCAAGAACAGGGCCCCGCCGAGGCGGGACCCTGGTGGAACCGAAAATGGTTCCGGGAGGAGGGAGCTTGGAATGGGGGTCAGTCGTCCTTGACCTCGTACTCGGCGTCGATGACGTCATCGGCCCCGTTATCGCTATCCGGCTCATCCGTGTCGCCGGTTGCGGCGGATTCCGCCGCCGTCGCCTCGTAGACGGCCTTGCCCAGTTCCTGGGCGGCAGACTCGAGCGTCGCAAGTGCCGCCTCGATGGCACTCTTGTCGTTGCCCTTGAGGGTCTCCTCGAGGTTTGAGACGGCCGACTCGATATCTCCGCGGGTCTCGGCGGGCACCTTGTCACCGTGCTCTTCGAGGCTCTTGCGAGTCTGGTACGCGATCGCCTCGGCTCGGTTCTTCGTTTCAACCACCTCGCGGCGTGACTTGTCGTCGCTGGCGTGTTCCTCGGCCTCCTGCTTCATGCGCTCGATCTCGTCGTCCTCGAGGCCCGAGGATCCGGTGATCTCGATGTTCTGGGTCTTGCCGGTGGCCTTGTCGGTCGCGGAGACCTGCATGATGCCGTTGGCGTCGATCTGGAACTCCACTTCGATCTGCGGCATGCCGCGTGGCGACGGTGGAATGTCAGCCAGGTCGAAGCGGCCAAGGGATCGGTTGTCATTGGCGAACTCACGCTCGCCCTGGAGCACGTGGATCGTCACCGAGGTCTGGTTGTCCGCCGCGGTGGAGAAGGTCTCCTTCTTGGAGGTGGGGATCGTGGTGTTGCGCTCGATGAGCCGCGTCATCACGCCACCGAGGGTCTCGACGCCCAGGCTCAGCGGGGTCACGTCCAGCAGCAGCACGTCCTTGACGTCGCCGGTAAGCACGCCTCCCTGAATCGCCGCTCCAACGGCCACGACCTCGTCGGGGTTGATGGACTTGTCCAGCTCGGCGGTCCCGAAGATCTCCTTGGCGATCTCTGCGACCTGGGGGATCCGCGTCGAGCCGCCGACCATCACCACGTCACTGATGTCGGCCGGCGCAAGCTTGGCGTCCTTGATCGCACGTTCGCAGGGGCCACGGAGACGATCGAAGAGATCGCTGCAGAGCGTCTCGAACGTCGCGCGAGTGATGTTCACCTGCAGGTGCTTTGGGCCATTCTGGTCGGCGGTAATGAAGGGCAGGTTGACTGAGGTCTCCTTCTGCTGGGACAGCTCGCACTTGGCTTTCTCGGCCGCTTCCTTGAGGCGCTGGAGCGCCATTGGGTCGTCGCGCAGATCAATGGACTCCTGCTTGCGGAACTCGTCGGCGATGTAGTCGATGAGCCGCTGGTCGAAGTCGTCACCGCCGAGGTGCGTGTCGCCGTGGGTGGCCATTACTTCGAAGACGCCGTCGCCGATGTCGAGGATCGACACGTCGAACGTGCCGCCACCGAGGTCAAATACCACGATCTTGGCGTTGGTCTTCTTCTCAAGGCCGTAGGCGAGCGCCGCGGCCGTGGGCTCGTTGATAATGCGCTCGACGGTCAGGCCGGCGATCTCGCCGGCGTCCTTGGTCGCCTGGCGCTGCGCGTCATTGAAGTAGGCCGGCACGGTGATGACCGCGCGGTCAACGGATTCGCCGAGGTAATCCTCTGCGACCTTCTTGAGTTCCTGGAGGAGCATCGCCGCGATCTCAGGCGGCGTGTACTCCTTGTCGCGGACCCCGATCTTGACAAGGTCGCTGGGGCCACCTGTGATGGTGTAGGGAACCATCTTCTCCTCGGACTCAACCTCCTCGTGCCGGCGGCCCATGAACCGCTTGACCGAGAAGACCGTGTTGACGGGATTGGTCACCTGCTGGTGCCGAGCAGGCTGGCCCACGAGGCGCTCACCCTTCTCGGTGAACCCCACGACCGAGGGGGTAGTGCGGTTTCCACTGCTGTTGATGAGCACCTTGGGCTGGTCGCCTTCCATGACGGCGACTACCGAGTTGGTGGTACCCAGGTCGATTCCGATGATCTTTGACATCTGCGTATCTCCTTGCCGCGGCGGCATCCCCGCCGAGGCACCCATTACATCGCAAGTGGCGCGCCGGTTCACCCCCCTTGGCGCCCCCGTGGCGGACCCTGGACCCGCCCCATGGGCGTGTAACGCCATCGAATCCTGCCAATGTGGCGGAGTACCCTTACCGCTGATGCACATCGGCTCCCTCACCCTCAAGACCCCGCTGCTCCTTGCGCCCATGGCTGGCGTCTGTGATCTCCCGCTGCGGCTGCTCTGCCGCGAGTGCGGGGGCGTGGGACTTGCGTGCACGGACCTGCTCAATTCCAGGGCGGTCCTCATGGGCATCGACAGCGTGTTGTCGCGGGCGGTGACCTGCGACGCGGACCGCCCCCTGTGCATCCAGCTCTACGGAAACGACCAGGATCCGCTCCCGGAAGCGGCGCAGTGGGCCGCCGCACAGGGGGCAGCGACCGTGGACATCAACATGGGCTGCCCGGTGGACAAGATCTGCAAGAAGCACGGCGGGTCGCTGCTGCTGCGTGATGTCGAGGGTACCACGCGGCTGGTCGCCCGCATCGTGGCGGCCATGGAGGGCACTGGTGTGCCCGTGACGGCGAAGGTGCGACTCGGTTGGGAGGACGGCAACATGACTGCGCCGATCCTCGCGCGGCGCCTTGAGGAGACCGGAGTTGCGGCGATCACGGTTCACGGTCGCTCCACGCAGCAGAAGTTCAAGGGAAGCGTGGATCTTGCGGGCATCGCGGCGGTCGTCGATGCCGTTACATGCATTCCGGTCATCGGAAACGGCGACATCCGCGCGCCGGAAGATGCGATGCACATGATGGACGCAACTCGCTGCGCGGGCGTCATGATCGGCCGCGGCGCAACCCGAACGCCCTGGATCTTCTCGCAGATCGCCGCGGCCCTACGCGGGGATCCCATCGTCGAGCCCACGCAGGCACAGAAGCTCGATGTGATCCTGCGGCACATCGATCTCATCGTCGAGCACCGCGGCCAGCGCGAGGCGCTGCGCTGCATGCGCGGTCGCATCAGTCGCTACGGAAAGACGATGGGCCATGTCAAGCCGCTGAAGGACGCGGTACGACTTGCCGAGTCGGTTTCGCAGATGCGAGATGCGTTGCTGGAATGGAAGGAGGGCTGCGGTGAACTGCAGGTGGCCTAGCCGCCAGCGACGACGCGGCTCATGCTAAAGATCGGCAGGAGCATGGCGATGGCCACACCGCCAACAGCGCTGCCGAGGACCAAGATCATCACCGGCTCGATCAGGCCACCGACGCTCTTGACGCGCGCCTCGAGTTCCTCCTCGGTAAAGGCGGAGACTCGCTCCATGACCTCTGCGAGGCGACCGCTGCGCTCGCCACTCGAGACCATCGACGCCACATAGGAGGGCACGTGTGGCGAGGCGAAGATCGCGTCACTCATGGGTTGGCCGTTTCGGATGCGATCCTCCATGTCGTCCCACATGCGATC
>CAZKTE010000059.1:6355-8828 GCA_964555625.1 uncultured Isosphaeraceae bacterium
GGCGCGCATCTCGTAGATCGCCGCAAACCGCGGCAGCACCGCCGTGACGATGATGGCAGTCACGATGATGGCCGTGGAGGCCATGATGATCGGGTAGGACATGGCTCCCTTGACCTGGCGCAGGGTGCGTCGCTCGCTGGCGAGGTATCCGGCCACGCGATCGAGCATGAGGGGCAAGGTGCCCGAGAGTTCCGAGGCACGTACGAGGCTCACGACGATCCGGGGAAATGCCCGCGGACGACGCGCAAGCGCCCGCGAAAGCGGATCGCCACCGCGGACCTCCACGTGCACGGCCTCCACGAGGTTTCGGAACTCCACGTGACGCGTCTGGCGCGCCAACGACTCGAGGGCCTCGCTGAGTGGCACGCCCGTGTCGAGCATCACCGCAAGTTGCTGGCAGAAGGCGATGACGTCGTCGCGGCGCACGCGCCGTCCGCTGTACACCGGCGTCGCAGGTGCGGTCTCTTCCTGCCGCAGCAGCGGTTCCGGCGAGATCGACGTGACGAAGAGGCCCTCGCCGCGCAAGCGATCGGCGATCTCGGCGGCGCTGGCGGCCACCTGAGAGCCACTGACAACCTGGCCGTGCCCGTCACGGGCGCGCCACGCGAAGGTCTCCCTTGCGAGTATGGCCGTCATTGGCGCGTCACGCAGAGCACCTCTTCTGGGGTGGTGAGCCCCGCTCGGACCTTGGCGATGCCATCGGCCCGCAGCGTGGTGAACCCCTCGCAGTAGACGAGGGAGCGGATTTCCTGCAACGGCGCCCCGCGGGCGATGGCCTCGAGGAGCGCTTCGTCGGGAACAAGCAGTTCGAAGATGCCCACGCGACCTGCGAAGCCGCTGCCGCGGCAACGCGAGCAGCCGGCACCCTGGAAGAACTCGGCGTCCTCGCCGCAGGACTCCCGCAGCAGGTCGCCCGCAGCATCGCCGCTCCAGGGCTCGCGACAATGCGGGCAGATGCGACGCACCAGCCGCTGGGCCAGCACGCCGCGAATGGTCGCGGCGACGAGGTAGGGCTCGACGCCGAGGTTGACAAGACGCGTCACGGCGCTTGGAGCGTCGTTCGTGTGCAGGGTGGAGAAGACCAGGTGTCCCGTCAGCGCCGCCTGCGAGACGATCGACGCCGTCTCGCCGTCGCGAATCTCGCCGACCATCAGAACATCAGGGTCCTGTCGCAGCATGGATCGCAGCGCGCGGCTGAAGGTGAACCCGGCTCGTTCGTTGACCTGCGACTGGTTGATCCCGACGATCTGGGCCTCAATTGGGTCCTCGATCGTCGAGACGTTGATCTCGTTGGTGTCGAGCTTGGAGAGGACGCTGTAGAGGGTCGTCGACTTGCCGCTGCCGGTGGGCCCAGTGACGAGCACGACGCCATCGGGCTGCGAGACCATCTCCTGCCAGGTCACCAGGGCCTCAGGGGCGAAGCCGAGCTGGTCGAGGCCGAGGCGATTGTGCTGCGAGTCGATGATCCGCAGCACCACGATCTCGCCGAAGCGGCCGGGGAACGTCGAAACTCGCAAGTCGACCGGTCGCCCGTCCATCATCACGTTGAAGTCGCCGTCCTGGGGAAGGCGTCGCTCGCTGATGTCGAGGTTCGCCATGATCTTGATGCGACTGGCGATCGCCTGCTGCATCTTGTACGGCGGCTGCATCTTCTCGTAGAGGCAGCCGTCGACGCGATATCGCACGCGCAGGGTGTGGTCGCCGGGCTCGATGTGCACGTCCGATGCGCCTTCGCGCACGGCCTGGTAGATCAAGTGGTTCACGAGCTTGACGACCGGGCCGTGCCCGGCAACCTCCTCGAGGTCCGCAAGATCAGTCGCATCCTGCTCGATAACGGCAAAGTCGCCCTCTGCGATGTCCTCGTAGATCTCGTCGACGACGAAGACGTTGGCCGCAGGCATCCAAGATCGCAAGGCCGCCTCGATGTCGTCGGCGGTCGCGGCGACGATCTGGGCGCTGTGGCCGCTGAGTCGTTCGATCTCCTCGAGCAGGTAGATGTTCGCCGGCTCGCTTACGGCGACCGTGAGCATCCCGTCCACGAGGAACATCGGCAGCACGCCGTGCTCCTCCAGGAAGGTGCGCGGCAGCGTCTCGATCACCCGCGGATCGGCGAACTTTGCCGTGTCGGACGCGAAGGGGATGCCGTAGGAGGACGCGAGCGTCTCGAGTACGGTCGCCGCCTCCACGAAGCCCATTTCCACGAGCACCTCGCCGATGAGCATGCGTCGATCGCCCTGCCCCTGGCGGCCGAGGGCGGCCTCCAACTGGGCATCCGTCACATGCCCGGCCTTCAGCAGCAGTTGCCCGAGGGGCTCCTGGGCGCCGCATGGCGTCGTGTTCTGGTTGGTCGCCTTGGTCGGTTCCATAGTCATGCCGTCTTCCGCCTTGCCGTCGTCTTGGCAACGCTCCGGGCCGCCGACTCCACGCTCTTGTCGATCGTGAAGGCGGTTGCCAGTCTCGTCAGCTCCAGCAC
>CAZKTE010000060.1:0-8744 GCA_964555625.1 uncultured Isosphaeraceae bacterium
CGGCCCTCGAGGAGTAGAATCGCGGCGTGGGACAGGTTGCTCTGGGATTTCGAAGTCTGCTGATCAAGGCCGCGATCTTCGTGGTCATGGCCGGCCTGCTCGCTTGGACACTCGGCGGCACGCTCTTTCCGCGACCGACGATCGCCGATCGCCCAGGCGAGGCAGGAGGCGTGCACTGGCAGGTGGCCGTTGGCGGTGACCTAGGCGGCATCCACTGGACGCTGCTGGGGGAGGACGCGGCGATCGTGCTCGAGGGGTACTACGCGTCGGTGGCCGGACCGGTCGTCGTCGATGGCAGGACATGGGTCGCCACCGACAGCGACGGGACCTGGTCGACCTGGCGGATCGATGCGGGCAGCGCCGAGGCGATGTCGGCGCCGTCGTCCGTGCGATCGACATTGTTTGGCATGTCGAGGTAGCCGCCGAAGAGTCCCATGGCGACAACCGCCGCCAGGGCAAGTCGATACCAGCCGAAGATCGCAAGGCCGTGGTCATTCAGATACGAGACGAGCCACTTGATGGCCAACGCCGCGGCGATGAATGCCACGATGATGCCCACGATGACCGACGTGGCGCCCAGATCAGCGACTAGTGGACCACTCTGCCAGAGCTTGTAGAGCGTCGCGCCACCGAGTGTGGGCACGCCCAGCAGGAAACTGAACTCCGCGGCCTGGCGTGGCTTCATGCCAATAAGCATGCCGCCGACGATCGTGATCATCGAGCGACTGGTCCCGGGCCACATGGCCAGGCACTGGAGGAGCCCGATGAACAGCGCCGCCTTCCACGTCAGGTCCATCAATTGGACATGGGGGCGATCCTCTCCGAATCGCGATCGCTGCCAGCGATCGATCCAGAGCATCGCGACGCCGCCGACGGCCAGGGCCGCGACGATCGGCAGCGGATGGAAGAGCCATCGCTCAAGGTGCGCATCGAGTAGCGGCCCAAGGATCGCTGCGGGCGCGAAGGCCAAGGCGAGATTGATGGCAAGGCGGAGGCCCGCAGGATCGCGGCCCGCAAGCCCGCGGATGATCGTGGCGACGCGGCGATGGAAGAGTCCCAGAACCGCCAGGATCGCGCCGCCCTGGATGACGATGGCGTAAGCGTTGTGGGCCTCCCCGTCGAGGTGCATGAATCGCTGCACCAGCAACAGGTGGCCGGTGGAGGAGATCGGCAGGTACTCGGTGATCCCCTCGACGATGCCCAGGATGATGGCGGCTACCAGGTCCATGAGATCAGGACTCCCCGCGATCAGGTATCGGCAGGTGGAACCATGAGGCTGCGGATTCCCTCGCCGACCGCCTCAAGGTCATGGGTGGCCAGTTCCGCGCGGCATTGCTCGATCCGCGTTGATCCATGTTCGGAGAGGTATGTGGCAAAGGAACCATCACGGACCGCTGCAAGCAGGCCCGCGAGCGTCGTACGCAGCTGCGGGGTGTCCAGTGCGTCCATCGCCACGTATGCGCCACATTCTGCGGTGGTGCTGATGGCCTCCATCATGCCCGCCATGCCGCGCTCGTGGAGGATGTCGGCCACCTGCTTCACCTCGTGGCAGCACTCGATGTAGGCGAGGTGAGGAGGATACCCGGCCTCGATGAGCGTCTCGTAGGACGCTCGGACCAGGGTGGCGAGCCCACCGACGATGACGGCCTGCTCGCCGAAGAGATCCGTCTCCGCCTCGTCGCCGAACGTCGTCTCGATGACACCACTGCGGCCAGCGCCCAGGGCCGCCGCCCAGGCCAGTGCCAGGTCTCTGGCGGTGCCCGCGGTGTTTTCCTGGTGGACCGCCAGCAGCGCCGGGACGCCGCTGCCCTCGACGAAGCGGGCTCGCACGGCGGTGCCCGGTCCCTTGGGCGCCACCAACACCATGCCCGTTCCTTCCGGAGGTTGGACGTGACCGAAGTGGACGCTGAAGCCGGAAATGAAGCCCAGGGTCGCGCCGGGCGCGAGGGCGTCTGCGACGGTGTCGGCGAAGACCGATCCCTGGATCTCGTCAGGGACCGCCAGGATGACTAGGTCGCCCATCGACGCGGCGGTCGCCAGGTCATGGGTCGGGAAGTCATCGCACGCGTCACGGCCGGAGCCGACTACGACACTGATGCCGCTGTCTTGCAGGTTCAAGGCATGCGCGCGGCCCTGATTTCCGTATCCGAGGATCGCGACGCGGCGATCACGCAGGGCGTCGATGGGGACCTCTACAGGTCCACGCAGTACGTTGAGCGTTGGAGCGGCCACGGCCAAGGCGGCGAGTCTACCATGTGGCCCACGTGCACCTAGCGTTGATCGGCTATCGCGGCAGTGGCAAGACGACCCTCGGGACGCAGTTGGCCACTGCGCTGTCGGTGCCATTTGTCGACAGCGATGACGCGGCTCTGGCGTCCCTTGGCCACGACAGCGTGCGCGCAGCATGGGACGCCCTTGGAGAGGACGCGTGGCGGGCTGCGGAGGCGAGTGTTATCCCGGCGCTGCTCAAGGAAGCGGGTGTTGTTGCACTTGGCGGCGGGGCGCCGATGCTCGAGACGGTCCAGGAGGCCCTTGGCGGTGTACCTGTGATCTGGCTGCGAGCGGACGCCGACGTCCTTGCGCAGCGGATCGCCTCCGACGCGGAAGACGATGATCGGCCCAGTCTCAGTGGCGCTGATGCGGCGGAAGAGGTCGAGGTGATGCTCGCTGCGCGGCAGGAGACCTACGAGCGACTGGCGACCGCGGCGGTCAACACCGCCGGCACCATCGACGAGGCGATGGCGTCGCTGAAGGCAGCGGTCATGCGGGTAATCTGAGGTTGGATCAGCTGATCTTGCGGCCGATGCGGCGCTGTCTGCTGATGATCTTGCGGCCGTTCTTGGTCTTCATGCGCGCTCGGAACCCGAGCGTCCGCCGACGCTTGATGTTGCTGGTTCGCCTTGGGTAATGGACGGCCATGGGCGTTCCTAGCCCCTTGATCGCGCATTCCAGCCATTTAGCGGGAACGAACAGTGGGGCGAGCGGCGTACACTACTTCACAGAGCCCCCGCTGACAAGGAATGGCCATTCCTGGTGGGGGCGCCAGGGTGAGCCCACCAGCGGGCTGCGTGCTTTGACAACGCGCTGGTGCGCCCATTCGCACATCTTTCACGGGGCGGATTGTCTCCATGGACAGCGAGCGAATCGAGGCTGCGCAGGACATCATTGGCTACGAGTTCAAGGACCAGTCGCTCTTGCTGCGCGCGCTGACGCATGCAAGCGGTGTCGAGGATCGCATGGAGAGCAACGAGCGGCTCGAGTTCCTCGGTGACGCCGTCCTGGGATTCGTGATCTGCGGACGAGTCTTCGAGGCTTATCCGGACCTCGAGGAAGGGGAGATGACCAAGATCAAGTCCGCGGTGGTCAGCCGCAAGATCTGCGCGGACATCGCCGAGTCCATGGGCCTCGGCGCGCTCCTGACCCTCGGAAAGGGCATGGACGGCCGCGAAGGACTGCCTGGGTCGGTGACCGGCGCCGCCTACGAGGCGCTCATCGGGGCCATCTACCTCGACTCGGACCTCGAACGCGCGAGGCAGTTCGTGCTCGAGACGATTGGCGAGGAGATTGAATTGGCCGCAGAGAGCGGCCACCACGAGAACTACAAGTCAGTCCTGCAGCAGGTAGGGCAACGCATCACCGGCCGCGCCCCGCAGTACGTCGTGCTCGACGAGAAGGGCCCCGATCACGCCAAGTGCTTCGAGGTCACCGTCGACCTCGATGGCCGACGCTTCAATGCCTGCTGGGGACCGAGCAAGAAGCAGGCCGAGCAGCTCGCTGCCCTCGCGGCGCTGGTGGAACTGGGGCACGCGACCGAGGCCGAGGACGGCAGCGTCGAGATCAACGTCGATTGAGCGTCAGGGGCTGTAGCCGCGCATGGGCCGCACGCGCCTCGTATTCGCACCGTCCTGGTCGCTGATGACAAGTTCCCCGCGGTGGGTCGCGTCGCCCTGCATGGTGGCGACTGGAATCCCGCGCTCGTTGACGACGCTGATGGCACCGTCACCGCCCTCGGTGGGGGAGGCGATGACCACCGGCACGCCGTGGCTGTTCATCAGGTTCAGTCGACCGCCGTCGCTGGTCGCAGCTAGCAGCACCATTCGCTTGCCAGTTGCTGTCTGCAGGACGACGCCGCCACCGATGCCCGGCAAGGCGCGGATCTCGGCGATCACCTCGCCGCTGGTGTTGGCTACCTGCACGCGGCCGCCGCCATCTGTCGAGATGGCCATGACCGGCGTGCCGTCGCCGCTGCGAAGCTCCATCGAGGAGAGGCCAGCGTCGGCCGAGACAAGCGCGGAGGCCTGCGAGGACCCGTCCTCCACGAGCACGCCGCTGGCAGCGTCGAGGGTGATGGTCCCGCTGCCCTTGAGGGTCAGTTGACCATCCGCTGCCCGCAGCCGCTCATTGCCCGCGGCATCCCAGAGCGCGAGGGCGCCGCCACTTTCGGTGGACCAGATGCCCGCGGTACTGGCGCCGCTGCGGCTCCAGAGGGCGATGTCTGCACCGCTGTCGTTGCTGGACATGCGCAGGAGGTTCGCGCCGTCCTTGGCGTAGAGGTCCACGCGGCCACCGGCCTCGGTGGGCCGGATGGACACCAGGGGGGTGTCTCCTGCGCCGATCACGTCGAGCTTGCGCACGACCAGGTGGTCAAAGACGCTCGGGCCCGCGTCGGCGGCAAGCAGCATGCCGACGACCAGCAGGCCGCATCCGGCAATTCGCCAGCGGCGGACGCTGCGCTGGAGAGCGATGATGCGAGTTTCGAGACGATCGACGCGGTCATTGGTAGTCATGGGTCGGTTCCTTCCGCCAGCGCCGCATAGGCGGCGGCATAGACATCGTTCCGCAGGGGAAGATAGCCCGGATAGGCCCGCCTCGCCTTTGCGAGTACGTCCCGGCAGGCAGTGAACGTCGCAAGGGTGTCGGTTGTTTCAACGAGTAGGCCACCATCTGGATCAACGCCCAGAGAGGGGCCTCCAAGCAGCACGCCCTGCTCGGGGCAGGGGCGATTGACGCTGCAGACGTAGCAGCAGGCGGTGCGGGCGTTTGCGATGAGCACCGGCTTCCATCGCTGCCAGGTGGCCGCCTCGGTGGCCCGTGGGCCCAGAATGACCTCCGCGCCAGCAGCGGCCAGTGCGTGGGTGCCCAGCGGGCGGTTCATGTCCGAGCAGATCTGCACCCCAAGTGACCACCCCCGGAAGGGAAGTGGCAGGAGCCCATCGCCTGCAGGGGCCGGCTCGTAGTGGTCGGTCTCGAAGAAGCCAGGTTCATCGGGGAGGTGGTGCTTGCGGTAGGTGCCGATCAACTCCCCGGCATCCCAGAGCAGGGCGGTGTTGTGGCGGGTGCCGTCCTCGTCGGCGATGATGGCCGACCCAAGCAGCCCGATGCCGACCTCGGCGCTGGCCGCCGCCTGCATGCTGCAGCGTGGGCCCCCGAGGGGCTCGGCGTCGGACGCTCGAGCGTCGCGGGTTGCTGCCGACCAGGGATTGCAGGAGAGCTCGGGCAGGACGGCGAGGTCCGTGCCGGTCCCGGCCGCAGCGGCGAGCCTTGCTGCGAGATGCTCCTGGGCATTCGCGGTGCAGAACACGTCGCTGATCAGTGTGATCGTGAGGGTTTCAGTCATCGCCGAACACACTATCGCAGGCATCGCGTGCACGAATCGCGTTTCCTCCTCCTTGGTCCACTCCTGGCGCGGTAGGCTGGCCTCCACTGCAGAAGGAGGGAGCCCCATGCGTCACGTCTTTGCCCTGTTGTTGGCCGCGATCCTGTCTGGGAACGCCCTTGGCGATCTGCGCCTGCCATCCTGTTTCGGCGACCACATGGTCATCCAGCGTGGCGCCCCGATCCCCGTCTGGGGGTGGGCGGAGCCCGGCGCGCGCGTCGATGTCTCTTTCGGTGAGTGGAACCAGTGGGCGGTCGCCGCAGATGACGGCAGCTGGTACATGGAGCTTGCGCCACTTGGCCCGTCCGCGACTCCGAGAACGATGATCATCGCAAGCGAGGGCATCTCCTATGCATATGGCGATGTCTTGGTGGGCGACGTGTGGATCTGCAGTGGCCAGTCAAACATGTACTGGAAGGTCCACTCAAGCGATCGCTATGAGGAATTTGCCGCCGCAGCCGACCGGCCCACGCTGCGGATGTTTAACGCAAACCTTGTTGCAGCAGCATCTCCCCAAGATGATCTTCCCGGGAGTTGGGCTGTCAGCACGCCGGAGACTGTGGGGGCATTCAGCGCTGCTGCGTATCACTTTGGAGTCGCCCTGAGCGATGCCATCGAGGTCCCCATAGGGCTTATCCATACGAGTTGGGGTGGCAGCACCGCCCAGGCGTGGATTCCCCAGGAGCGACTCGCGACCACCGATCCAGGCCGACGCACGATCAAGGCGTGGAATGCCTACGCCAGCATTGACCGTGATGCTCGCAAGTGGGCGGATGCGGGCATCGATGATCGCACCTGGAAGGACGCGACGATTCCTGGCCGTAGCGCAATCGACTTCGACGGGGTCTTCTGGTACCGAATTGACGCGACGATCCCCGAGCACTGGGCCGGTCGCGACTTGGCCCTCTCTCTTGGCATGATCGATGACAACGAGGTGACGTATTTCAATGGCGTAGAGGTGGGCTCCACAAACGGCCACGCGAAGCCTCGCCACTACGTCGTGCCCGCCGAGGTGGCCCGCCAGGGGGATGCAGTCATCGCTGTCCGTGTTCATGACACGGGAGGCCCAGGCGGGTTCTGGAGCGATTCAGGAGACCTCTACCTGCACCCGGTTGGCGATCAGGCCGACCGTATCTCCCTTTCCGGTGCCGCGCGTATGAAGATCGCCTCGACCTCACCCGGGATGCCGCAGCAGCATCGCCCATCGCAACTGTACAACGGCATGATCTACCCACTGCTGCACCTGAACATTACCGGTGCCACCTGGTACCAAGGCGAGTCGAACGCAATCGGTCAAGGGGCAGCGGAGGACTATGCGGTGCTGTTGCCAGCAATGATCGAGTCCTGGCGAGAGTCCTGGGACATGCCCGCCATGCCCTTCATGATCGTCCAGTTGGCTAACTGGGATCCGGGAGATTCGAACTGGGACTTCCCGGGGGTTCGCGAGGTGCAGCGGCTTACGCATGAGTCCATGGATCACACCGGCCTTGCGGTCATTACGGACATCGGTGACAGCAAGGACATCCACCCTCGTAATAAGCATGACGTGGGCGACCGACTTGCGAGGTGGGCATTGGCCGATGTGTACAAGCGTTGGGATGTCGTCAAGGCAGGGCCGATGCCGCGTAGCATCGAAATCATCTGACCCATACCGCAAAATGATTCATTGATTGTGAGTTTTGCAAACTAAATTAATTGGGTATGGGTTCCCTCATCCGTCATGGCAAAGCCATTCTTGATATATAATTCTTCGCCCATCGCGCACCCGGCACATGGCAAACGCGCAGCGATCGGTGAGGCTATCTCCGGTTTCGAGATCGCAGACGAGGAAGGCACGTGGTGGGCAGCTACCGCGAAGGTTGCGTCACCGCGAGTAGTCGCAGTAGACGTACCGGCGGATGTCGAGACGCCAATGGCAGTCCGATACGCGTGGGCGATGGACCCCGTTTCCGCCAACCTCTTCAACGTCGAGGGCCTCCCAGCGACACCGTTTGCGGCCAATCGCCAAAGCCCGCGTGCCACAATTGGAGATGCCGTTTCTCGGGCGTATGATTGACCTGCCCAAGAAGGGGAGTGTTCATGCTCGCAGCAACCTCCATTTTTGCCGCCAGCCTGCTCGCAGGACCACCTGCCAGCGCGACCTGGAACTTCGAGACTGTGATCGAGAGCTCTGGCCAGGACATCTCTTGGTCGAGTCCATCGGCGATCGTGGCCGACGGCGGCGGCTACGAGAGCACATACGTCATCACCGAGGCCTACGCGTGGGTGACGTACCTGGGCATCGAGTTCGGGCCCATCGACGTCTACGACGACATCCCGCCCGAGAACATCCATACATATCAGAGCGAGGCCGGCCCCTCGGCCGTCAACTTCTGCACGATGCACGTCGTTTATCCGGATCCGCCGGAGCCCGAGGGCCTCTCTTGGTACTGGCACACGAGCGTCGATAGCAAGGGCGTGGGGCACTACGACCTGACAGATCCCTATCTGGGTCAGGTGGATTACGACTTGGGCTGGCCTTGGGGGACGGTCACCGTGCAAGTCACCAAGGGGCGGCTCGTCGCGGATCTCACCATGGAGGCAGTCGGCGAGTGGTGTCCGGCGGACATCAATGGAGATAACAGTGTCGATGTCGCCGACCTGCTGCTGACCCTCAGCGACTGGGGCTGGGCTGGCGACGGGTGTTACATGACTGATATCAACGATGACGAGTGGGTTAACGTTCAGGATCTCCTTGCCGTCATCGCTAGCTGGGGCCAGTGCCCGCCCTGACCCTCGCTAGCATGCAACCCATGCGAAGACTGTTGCCAGTGTGCCTGCTTGCAGGGTGCAGCGCGATGCTCAGCGACACCGTGCTCCGCAGCGACGTGCCGAGCCTGGAGGGCATGGACCAGCAGATCCGCGACGTGCACGTCATCGGCGACACGATGGTGTCGGGCACGATCATCTTCGAGGGCGAGATTATTGATGCGATCGGGTTCCTTGAGCGAGTGGAGATGCGGTTTGCCGAGCATGGCTGGATCCCCGGGGCCTTGGGGGGTGACGCTGCCGCGGCCATGCAGGTCTTCTCAAAGGACACGCGGGTGGC
>CAZKTE010000061.1:0-8509 GCA_964555625.1 uncultured Isosphaeraceae bacterium
GCGGACATGCCGGTGCGGGACGCCCTTCAGGAACTTCGCCGCGCCGGCGGAGCGATGGCGATCGTCGCAGCGCCGTCAGGCAGACCCGTGGGCGTCGTCACCCTCAAGGACCTCGTCGAGCCCCTCGTCGGCGACCTTGCCGCCTGGTAGCGCAACATCGGCGATCACCAGTTCGACTGATCGCGCTCCTCGGAAAGTGTTGACCTGCGGACGGGCGGCGACCTCGACGGCATCACCGACGTTGAAGCGCGTACACAGATCGCCTCGCCCCCACCAGATGCAGCGGATGCCTCGGTCCCGTGCGCGTCCGTCGAAGATGCGAATCTCGAGATGTGCGCCCTCGCGTCCCATTCGTCCTACGCTGCGCACAACGCCCGTCGTGCGCACCACGGGGCGTGGGTTCCCCATCCCAAATGGCGCCATGCGCTCAAGGCCGTCGGCCGCAGCGAGATCCAGTTCACCGATCGCAGCCGTTGCATCGATCGTCACCGACGGAGTGAACCGCTGTGGATCGATCTCCGCAGCCGCGTGGCTCGTGATCGCCTCGATGAATGCAGCGAAGTCCGTGCTCCGCAGAGTGAGCCCCGCTGCCATGACGTGTCCCCCGTAGCGTGCGAGGTGCGACGCGGCGGCATCAAGCCCGTCGAGGATCGAGTACCCGCTGATGCTCCGGCCCGAGCCATGGAGTTGACCGTCCTCCTCTGCGAGCAGGATGACCGGCCGGTGATGGCGATCCTGGACCTTCGAGGCCGCCACTCCGACGATCCCGCGATGCCATCGCTCGTCGGCCAGCACGATGATCGGCGGCACCTCGTCCATCTCGTCCACCTGCGCAAGAGCCTGCTCGACGATCTCCTTCTGCGCCGCCTGGCGATCACGATTGAGGGTCGCCAGATGTTGAGCGGTCGTCTCGGCCGCCGGTCCATCGAGATGCGTCAGCAGGTCGGCACCGGCCGATGCGTGCGCGAGACGCCCGGCGGCGTTGAGTAGCGGCGCGATGCGAAATGCGATGTCACCAGATCCGATCGCTCGCTCCCCGGAGAGCCCGGCGGCACGGACCAGTGCGGCCAGGCCCGGATCCGCCGCGTTGGAGAGCGCCGCGGCACCCGATCGAACAAGCCGTCGATTGTCCTCAACCAGTGGCACGAGATCGGCAACCGTGCCGATGGCCACAAGCGGGACCAGCGCATTGAGTCGCTGCCGCAGGCGATCCGTCACGACCGCCGCACCTCCCCATGCCCGCGCAAGTGACCTCGCGAGCGTGAAGGCGACGCCCACGCCCGCAAGTGGCGTGCCGGGCTCGCCGTCGAGGGCCGGATGCACTATTGCCGCGCACCGCGGCAGTTTTCCGTCGCTGCGTGGCTGGTGGTGATCGGTGATGATCAGGTCGATGCCGCGCTGGCGGGCCACGTCCGCCGCATCGATCGCCGTGATCCCGCAGTCGACGCTGATGATCACCTCGGCGCCGTCGTCGGCGAGCCGCTCGATCGCCTCTGGATGCATCCCGTATCCCTCGTCAACGCGATGGGGGATGTAGATCGCCGGCCCCTCGCCACTGCGCGTGGCCGCGATGGCGTGGTGGAGCACGGCGGCTGCCGTGATCCCATCTGCGTCGTAGTCACCGTAGATGTGAATTCGCTTGTTCTTGCGGCAGGCGTCGGCAAGCAGTGCCGCAGCCGTCGCCGAACCCGGCAGAGCATCGGGGTCGGCCAAGTCGGAGAGGCGCGGTTCGAGAAACGTTGCGCGCTGCGCTCGATCACCGAGGCCCCTGGCCTCGAGCACGCGGTCCACGAGGGGGTCGCCGGGATTCGACGCAGCCGGTCCCATCCATCGTCGCGTGAGCCCGTTCATGAGCGTCGATCGTACCGCCGCGGCGACGCGGGTTGCGTGCCACTGCCTGAACGCCATACTGTGGCCCGCACCATGGCAGATCTCTACCGCTCCATCCTGCTCTTTGGACCTCCCGGTGTCGGCAAGGGTACACAGGGTGCCATCCTCGGATCGGTCCCCGGTTTCTTCCACTTGGCGACCGGCGACATGTTTCGCTCGCTGGACCGCGAATCCGAACTGGGCATGGAATTCCTCGAGTATTCGACCAAGGGGCTGCTGGTCCCCGATGACCTGACGATTCGCCTCTGGCAGCAGCATGTCGCCGAGTTGGCCACCCGCGGGCTCTACCACCAGCAGGAGGACCTGTTGTTGCTCGACGGCATCCCGCGCAGTGTCGCCCAGGCCGAGGCGATAGCGGACCACATCGAGGTGGTCCAAGTGATCCACCTTGACTGCAACGACCTTGATGAGATGGTGCGACGCATGCAGAAGCGCGCCGGAGAGCAGGGCCGGTCTGACGACGCGGACGAGTCGGTCATTCGCACCCGATTCGAGGTCTACGAGCAGGAGACGGCGCCGGTCCTGGCTACATACGACTCGTCACTGGTGGCATCGATCGATGCAGTGGGCACTCCCGCGGAGGTTCTGCTGCGGATCCTGGGAGCCCTGGTACCCGTAGCAACGCCTCGCGCCAACCCGCTTGGCTGACTAGCCACCGCGATGATCCGCTTTTTTGATTGCCTGCAGCAACATCGGGGCGTACCGTCGGCGTGTGGAGAAGGTGAAAAGGCACATGCGATCTTGGATGGTGTGTATGTGGGTGATTCCCGTCATTGGCATAGTTGCCGCTGCGCCGGGGGAATTGACGCTGCTGAATTCCGAGGTCTGGGAGGTCGCCGACGGCGGCAATGGGAACACCTACGAGCTCTGGCTTGAGACCTCCAACTGGAATACCTGGGAGGAAGCAAACGCCGCCGCCAACGGCATGGGCGGTCACCTCGCTGCCCTCGAGACCGCTGCCGAGAACGAGTGGGTCTTCGCCAACGTCGCGATGCCCGGATTTCAGGGGCCGTGGAACGGTGGGATCGGCCCGTGGCTGGGTGGATACCAGGTGGAGGGTTCAGCTGAACCCTTGGGAGGCTGGTACTGGGTCACCGGCGAGCCGATCGACTACGACGCCTGGTTCGAGGGCGAGCCCAACGACCAGGCCGTCGACGGCGAAAACTACCTGATCTACTGGTCCTACTGGGCGGGAGCGCAGTGGAACGACTACTCCGCGACCAACTTCAGCTCCTCGTACATCGTCGAGTACGAAGTGCCTGCCCCGGCCACACTGACACTGTTGCTTGGTGCGCTTGCCCTTCGCCGGCGTCGCCGCTGAGCAGGCGGCCGTATACTGATAGGGCTCTTTGACAACTGGGGCCGACCTGGTTTCGACCGGACAGGGAAGGTTGTTCGTTGCGCGCCGTGGAGCATCCTTGCCACGTAAAAAGGATGCACAATTTCGAGCTGGCAACCATAGCTACGCTCTCGCGGCCTGATCGCCGCGGCGGATCGCGTCTGACGCCCGATGGGGCGTGATCCGAAATATCGGGCTGGTTCCACAGGGCTGACAGGCCTCGACTGGAACGAGACACTCGCCTGTCAAGGTGCCTTCGGCGCTCGTCGCTGGAGCCCGCTGGCACCGAGATTGATCCGGCGACTACGCGTGTAGACGTGGGCAGCTGACTGATTCGGGACGAGGGTTCGATTCCCTCCGGCTCCATGCAGGGCCTGGTGCAGATCCCCAGCCGACGGCAGGGATCGACACCAGGCCCTTTCCATGCGCTGCAGCTCGGTGGCATGGATCCCACGGGAATGGCCCTTGCACGCCAATTAGTGGCAGCAGTCAAGGGCTGCAGATACACTGCAGGGCTGGGATTGCATCTTGCAACCGAGTCTCAACATGGCACCGCAAAACGGCCATCCCGATGCCCGAAGCGATGATGCAGCGCTCCTCGAGGCGCGGATCGCGCAAACCTACAAGTGGGGCTTCGTCACCGACATAGAGGCCGACGAAGCGCCCCCTGGACTCAGCGAAGACATCATCCGCTTCATCTCCGCCAAGAAGGAGGAGCCGGACTGGCTGCTTCAGTGGCGCCTGAAGGCCTACCGGCACTGGCTGACGATGGAGGAGCCGGAGTGGGCGCATCTCTCCTACGAGAAGCCGGACTACGACTCGATCATCTACTACTCAGCGCCCAAGGCGCCCGGCGACGGACCCAAGTCTCTCGACGAGGTCGATCCCAAGCTCCTTGAGACCTACGAGAAGCTCGGCATCCCCCTGCACGAGCGCGCCGCTCTAGCTGGCGTCGCCGTCGACGCCGTCTTTGACAGCGTCTCGGTCGCTACGACCTTCAAGGACAAGCTCGCCGACGAGGGCATCATCTTCTGCCCGATGAGTGAGGCGGTCCACGACCACCCGGACCTCGTGCAGCAGTACCTCGGATCGGTCGTGCCCTACAGCGACAACTTCTTCGCCACGCTCAACAGCGCAGTCTTCACGGACGGGTCGTTCGTGTTCATCCCCGCCGGCGTGAAGTGTCCCATGGACCTGTCCACGTACTTTCGCATCAACGCCAAATCCACGGGGCAGTTCGAGCGTACTTTGATCATCGCCGAGGAGGGCAGCTCCGTGAGCTACCTCGAAGGATGCACCGCCCCGATGCGCGACGAGAACCAGCTGCACGCGGCGGTCGTGGAACTCGTCACGCTCGACGACGCGAGCATCAAGTACTCGACAGTGCAGAACTGGTACCCGGGCGACGAGAACGGCGTGGGTGGCATTTACAACTTCGTCACCAAGCGCGGCAAGTGCCTCGGTGACCGCAGCCACATCAGTTGGACGCAGGTCGAGACGGGTTCCGCGATCACCTGGAAGTACCCGAGTTGTCTCCTGCTGGGCGACGACAGCGCCGGCGAGTTCTACTCGGTCGCGCTGACCAACAACTACCAGCAGGCCGACACCGGCACCAAGATGATCCACATCGGGAAAAACACCCGCAGCACCATCATCTCCAAGGGCATCTCGGCCGGACGCGGCCAGAACATCTACCGCGGGCTCGTACGCATCCAGAAGGGTGCCGAGAACTCTCGAAACTACACGCAGTGCGACTCGATGCTCATGGGCGATCGCTGCGGCGCCCACACCTTCCCATACATCGAAGTCAAGAACCCCTCCTCCACGGCGGAGCACGAGGCCTCGACCTCGCGCATCGGTGAGGATCAACTCTTCTACTGCAACCAGCGCGGCATCAACACAGAGGATGCCATCAACATGATCGTCAACGGCTTCTGCAAGGAAGTCTTCCGCGAACTCCCGATGGAGTTCGCCGTCGAGGCCAGGAGGCTCCTCGAGGTCAGCCTCGAGGGCAGCGTCGGATGACGCGGAAAGCGCACGCATGACTGCATTGCTTGAGATCCAAGACCTGCATGCCTCCGCCGAGGGCACTGAGATCCTCCGCGGCGTGGATCTGACGGTCCAGGCCGGCGAGGTGCATTCCATCATGGGCCCCAACGGATCCGGAAAGAGCACGCTTGCGCAGGTCATCGCCGGCCACGAGGCCTACGAGGTCACCGCCGGCGGCGTGCGCTACCGCGGCCGCGATCTCCTGGACATGGATCCCGATGAGCGCGCCCGCGAGGGCGTCTTCATGGCCTTCCAGTATCCGGTGGAGATTCCCGGCGTGAGCACCCGCTACTTCCTCAAGGCCGCCGTCAACGCCATCCGCGTCCATCGTGGCGAGGAAGAACTCGACGCCATGGACTTCATCGATCTCCTCAAGGAGAAGGCACTCGACGTCGGGCTCGATGATCAATTGCTCGACCGCGCCGTGAACGAGGGCTTCAGCGGTGGCGAGAAGAAGCGCGCCGAGATCTTCCAGATGGCGATGCTCGAACCGACTCTCGCGGTGCTCGACGAGACCGACTCGGGCCTCGACATCGACGCGATGCGCACCGTCGCCGACGGCGTCAACCGCCTTCGCAGCGCGGATCGCGGCATGGTCGTAGTCACCCACTACCAGCGCCTCCTCGAGTACATCGTTCCCGACTACGTGCACGTACTCGTCAACGGACGGATCGTGCAGAGTGGCGGCAAGGAACTCGCTCTAGAGCTCGAGAAGAAGGGATACGGGTGGCTTGAGGCGGCCCCGGCCGGCACCTGAGGGACGATGCCCACCATGACCTCCAACGCGATGACCTTCGAGTCCCTGCACGAGGCGGCCGCCGTAGGCTGCCCGATCGCCGATGCGCGTCGCAGTGCTTGGGATCGCTTCGAGGCACAAGGCCTGCCCACCCGCCGCGACGAGGAGTGGCGATACACGAATCTCACGGGATTGGTCGACGGTGGGTTCACTCAGGGCGACGCCCACGCCGTGGACGCGTCGCACATCGCCCCCTACGACGTAGCCGTCGACGCGCCACTCATGGTATTCGTCAACGGCCATTACCGGGCGGACCTCTCGCGAGACGGCGGAGCAGGTATCGAGACGCTTTCCGAGGCGATCGAGGGTGACGCCGCACCGCCCGTGCACATAGTCGCGGATCGCGATGAGGGGCCGATCGCCGCGCTGAACCTCGCACTGTTCACCGCAGGCGCCTCCATCAGGGCCACCTCGCCGGACAACAGTCCCGTGCACGTGCTGCATGTGGTCAGCGGCGATGCGCCCGTCCTGGCCGCCACCCGTTCGCTGGTTGTCGTCGATGCGGGCTGCGAGATTTCGATCGCCGAGACCCACGTCGCCCTCGGCGACGTGGAGCACTTCATCCTGCCCACCACCGAGGCGATTGTCGGAGAGGGGGCCTCGCTCTCGCTGTGTCGATCGATTCGAGGTTCGCATTGCTTCACGCATCTGGGATCGCTGCATGTGCAGCAGGCCGCAGACAGCCGCGTCCTCACGCACACGGTCACGCTCGGTGGCAGCATCGTCCGAAACGAAGTGCACGCGTTCCTCGAGGGCGAAGGCTGCGACTCCAACTTCGACGGGCTCTACCTCGTCGGAGGCGACCAGCATGTTGACAACCACCTGCGAGTGGAGCACAACGCACCAAACTGCGACAGCCGCGAGTTCTACAAGGGCGTGCTCGACGATGACAGCACGGCGATCTTCACCGGCCGCATCTACGTCAAACAGGATGCTCAGCAGACCGACGCCAAGCAGACCAACCAGGCGATTCTGCTCTCGGATCGCGCCGACGTGACCGCGCGTCCCCAGTTGGAGATCTACGCAGACGACGTCAAGTGCACCCACGGCGCGACAATCGGGCAGGTGGATGAACAGGCGCTCTTCTACTTGCGCGCGAGGGGGATCACTCGGGCGGACGCCTGGACGATGCTTGTGCAGGCATTCCTCGGCGAGAGTCTCGACGAGCTCGAGGACGATCGGTTCCGGGAGCCACTTGAGCGGGAGATCCGCAGCCGGCTGGCGACCACCGCGGATACGCGATGACCTCGACCGGTCTCACCATCGACACGCCCGCGTTGCGGGCACAGTTCCCCGCGCTCGCCCAGGAGGTTCATGGCCATCCGCTGGCGTACCTCGACAACGCCGCATCGACCCAGAAGCCTCAGGCGGTCATCGACGCCGTCACCGGGTTCTACGCCCGCGACAACGCGAACATTCACCGCGGCGTCCACGCGCTGAGCGCGCGGGCAACCGCCAGCTACGAGGGTGCTCGCGCCACCATCGCCGCCTTCATTGCCGCTCCTCGCAGCGACGACGTCGTGTTCGTTCGCGGGGCAACCGAGGGCATCAACCTGGTCGCCCAGTCATGGGCGCGGCCGAGGCTCGAGGCGGGCGACGAGATTCTCATCACCCATCTTGAGCATCACAGCAACATCGTCCCCTGGCAAATGCTCTGCTCGCAGACTGGAGCGGTCCTCCGGGTCGCGCCGATCGACGACGACGGCGTACTTGATCTCGGCGGCCTGCGAGCGCTGTTGGGGGATCGCACGAAGATCGTCGCCTTTACCAGTACGTCCAATGCAATCGGGACCATCACGCCAGTGGCCGAGATCTGCGCCTTGGCGCGCGACGCCGGCGCCATCAGCATCGTGGACGCCGCGCAGTCACTGGGCCACACCTCGACAAATGTCGTGGATCTTGGATGTGACTTCCTCGTCGCCAGCGGGCACAAGATGTACGGCCCCTCGGGCATCGGATTCGTCTTCGGCCGCGAGGAGCTGCTGGAAGCCATGGAGCCCTGGCAGGGCGGTGGAGAGATGATCCTGAGCGTCACGCACGAGAAGACTTCCTACAACCGCCCGCCCTTCCGCTTCGAGGCGGGTACGCCGAACATCGCCGGTGCCATCGGCCTCGGAGCTGCAGTGACGGTCCTTGAGGGAATCGGCATGGATGCCATCGAGGCCGCCGAGTCGGCCCTGCTCTCCCACGGTCGTACGATGCTCGAGGCAATCGACGGCATCCGCCTGGTTGGCACTGCCCCGCGATGCGCGCCAATCCTCTGCTTCAGCGTCGAGGGGGTGCATCCCCATGACGTCGGCACGGTGCTCGATCACCTCGGGATCGCAATCCGTACCGGCCACCACTGCGCCGAGCCGCTGATGCAACGCTTTGACGCGACGGCGACCTGCCGTGCCTCGATGGCGTTCTACAATCAGGTCGAGGAGCTCGACCGC
>CAZKTE010000062.1:0-8169 GCA_964555625.1 uncultured Isosphaeraceae bacterium
CGGGGACGACGCGTAACAGGGGCAGGAGGCCCGATCCGTGCTGGCAATCGCTTCATCCAACATAGATGGCCTGCTGCTTGAGGCGGAGTTGTTGCGGCACGTGCCCGCGGCGCTGTTCGTCCTGGCGCTGGGCGCGTGCGTCGGCAGTTTCCTTGGCGTGGTGATCCACCGCCTGCCACTGGGCATGCGGCTGTTGACGCCGGCAAGCCAGTGCCCCTCCTGCCGACACCCGCTGCGGTTCTTTCGCGAGAACTTCCCGATCATCGGCTGGCTTGCGCTGCGTGGACGATGCCGCTACTGCCGTGCGCCGATCCCGGTGCGGTACCTGGCCATCGAGGTGGTGTGCGCTGTGCTGTTCGTGGGCATCTATGTGCTCGCCTACTGGGTGCCACCGAGCACGCCCTTCCTTGGGGAGATCTTCGGGCAGTGGTGGCACGGCGCGGGCATCGGCGGTTCGCTTCCGATGTATCTGTCACTCACTGGCCTGCTCGGCGGCCTGCTTGCCATGACGATCATCGATGCGCGTACGTTCACGATCCCGATGCAGGTACCGCTTGCGGTGACGGCCATTGCGTTGGCCGCCAGCGCTGCGCAGCCCTTCCTGACCGCCGCGCACACGCCCGCCCAGACCTGGCCACTTCCTGGGGTGGACTGGACGTGGGGGGCTGCGGCGATCGGCGGCATGGCAGGCGTACTGCTCTCGACGACGCTGCTTCGGCTGGGCGTGCTGCGGGCGAGCTTCGCCGACTACGACGACTATGTGAAGGACGGCGAGACGCTCGGCGAGTACCCCCATGCGCGGCGCGAGGTGGTGCGGGAAGTGGGGTTCCTGCTGCCTGCGATCATCGGGTTCATTGCCGGCTGGATGATCGGCTACGAGGGTGGCTATCCGCCACCGCTCCTGCAGTCCCTCTTCGCCAGCATGCTCGGGTACCTGGTGGGCGCGGGGCTCGTCTGGGGCGTGCGAATCCTGGGCACGCTGGCCTTCGGCCGCGAGGCAATGGGGCTTGGCGATGTGCACCTGATGGGTGCGGTCGGCGCGGTCCTTGGATGGTGGGATCCGATCCTGATCTTCTTTATTGCGCCCTTCAGCGGCCTGGCGTGGGCTGCTGCAAATGCCCTCTGGCATCGGTTCAAGGGCGGCCCGCGGCGGGAGATTCCCTACGGCCCGCATCTTGCGATGGCGACGCTGGTGGTGGTGCTAGGCACGCCGGGCGTGCAGTGGGCATGGGAGTTGCTGTTGCCTGGGACCACCATGCCTGCCGACGGACTCAAGGAAGATGCAGATTCAGGTCAGGCAACGCTGCTGGTCGACTGGACAGGAGGAGAGGTCTTCGATTCAATGCACGGGTCGTCGCGTGCTATTGACAGGCGGCGGGGCTGAACACGAGGTTCGGCCAGCGACGATTGGGTTTCGCACATGGAGAAAGGACTCACACCATGCGACCAATGCGGATGATTGGAATGACCGGGGCGGTGCTGGCAGGCGCGATGATCGGCTGCTCGGGCAACGTCCAGACGGAGAACACTCTCCTGCGGGAGGAGAACGAGGAACTGCGCGCGCAGTACAAGGAGTCAGCTGAGGCGCTGGATGCCGCCGACCAGGATCTGCGACGCGCCCACGACGACCTGCGCAACGTCAACGAGCAGCTCACCACGTTCAGCGACGAGTCATCGGCGGCGCCTGCGGGCAGCGCGTTCGCCGGCATCGATGGCGTTGACGTGGACGTGCGGGATCAGGAAGTGACGCTGACGGTGGCGAGCGACCTGCTCTTCTCAAGCGGCAGCGCAAGTGTGCGTCGTACGGCCAAGTCGACGCTCGGCCAGGTTGCCTCGGCGTTACAGGCGCAGTACCCCGGACGCGCCATCCGCATCCAGGGCTACACCGACAGCGATCCGATCAAGAAGAGCGGCTACAAGAGCAACTGGCACCTGGCGTTCGACCGTGCGTGGGCCGTCCGCGACGAACTGGTCGCCAAGGGAATCGGCAAAGACCGCATCACGCTCGAGAGCTACGGCCCGACGCGTCCGCGTGCCACCAAGGAGGCAAGCCGTCGCGTCGAGATCGTCGTCGTCACCGACTGAGGTGACCACGCGTCGACATCTGCTAGCCTGAGCGTTGCATGGGCATTCATGATCGCCACTACGCGCGCAGCGAAGGGCCTGCGCGCTCCGGGAGCCGGACTTGGTCCGTCAATGGGTGGCTGATCGCCATCTGCGTGGGGATCTTCGTCATCGACGGCTTCCTGCCCTCGCGGATGGTGCCAATCGGTGAACTCATCGCCTTCTCGGATGTCATTGACGCCGTGGCGGTGGATCCGGGAGATGTGCAGAACGCCGAAGGCCTCGCCCGCGCCCGCTTGGCCAGCGGCGTGACGATGTACGCGATGCCGATCGCCGACTCCAACGGCGACCCGATGGCTTGGCAGCCCATGCGAGCCATGTCGATGCTGCAGGGGTACTTCCACTTCTCGACGTCGCGGGGGTTCCTGGGCATCGAGTTCTGGCGGTTCCTCGGCTTCCAGTTCCTCCACGCAAACCTCACCCATCTGATCTTTAACATGATCGGCCTCTACTTCTTCGGGGCCCTGGTCGAGCGCTACCTCGGGGGCAAGCGATACCTGGCCTTCTATCTGCTCTGTGGCATCTTCGGAGCCGTGCTCTACTTGGCGCTCAATCTCGCCGGGTTCCTCGTGACGGAGGCCGCTGGCCAGGAAGTGGTGGTACGAGGGCTCCTGGTCAACAGCCCCGACACGCCGCTGATTGGCGCATCGGCGGGCGTCTTTGGCGTGATCATGGCCGGCGCATTCCTGGCGCCTCGGACGATGGTGCTGGTCTTCTTCATCCTGCCCATGAGGCTCTCGGTGCTTGCGTGGTTGCTCGTTGGCATATCCATCCTGGCGGTACTTGGCGGCGATGGAAACGCCGGCGGCGAGGCGGCGCACCTTGGCGGCGCGGCGGCCGGCTGGTACTTCATCCGGCGCCCGCATCACCTCAGCGGGTTCTTCGACATCGCAGGTCGCGTCGATCCGACCTCCAAGCATTTCGCGCTGCGCAAGGTCCCGGCGAGCGACGCAGACGTCGATCGCATTCTCGACAAGATCAACACGCGCGGACTCCAGAGCCTCTCGGCCAAGGAGAAGCGCATCCTGCATGACGCGTCGCACAAGGGCCGGGACGAGCATTGATGGCCTCGGCGCTTCGCTTCGAGATCGAGGCGAGCAGCGGCGAGCACGCCGGTCGGGTGGGAACGGTGACTACGCCGCACGGCAGCTTCCAGACGCCGGCGTTCATGCCGGTGGGCACCCGCGCGACGATCAAGGGCCTCACGCCCGACCAGGTGCAGTCGACGGGCGCGCAGATCGTTCTGGCCAACGCGTACCACCTGATGTTGCGACCGGGCGAAGAGGTCATCGCCGCCCAGGGGGGACTGCATGACTTCATGCGCTGGGACGGGCCGATCCTCACCGACAGCGGCGGCTATCAGGCTTGGTCGATGGCCGACATCAACAGCCTCGACGACGAAGGCGTGACGTTCAGCTCGATCGTCGATGGCAGCAGCGTGCGCCTCACGCCAGAGCGGTCGATCGCAATCCAGCAGGCTCTGGGTGCCGACATCATCATGGCCTTCGACGACTGTCCACCCAGCACGATCGAAAGTGACGGTCGTGCGCGGCTCGAGGCGGCCGTCGACCGCACAGCTGCGTGGCTTGAGCGCTGCGTGGCGGCACACGCGGGCCACGCCGACCAGGCGCTGCTGGGCATCGTGCAGGGTGGCACTGACCTTGACCTGCGTCGGCGCAGCGCAGACCAGGTCTGCTCGATGGACCTGCCCGGATACGCCATCGGGGGGGTGGCCGTCGGGGAGTCCACGGAGGACCTTCATCGCATCGCTGCTGCGACGGCGGCGATGCTGCCTGTCGATCGCCCGCGGTACCTGATGGGGGTCGGATACGAGCGGGATCTGGTCGCCGCAGCCGCCGCGGGCATCGACATGTTCGACTGCGTTCTGCCGACGCGCCACGGGCGAAACGCCAATGCCTTCACCCGCAATGGCCCACTGCACCTGCGCAATGCGTGCTTTGCTGATGACCCGCGGCCCATCGACGAGTCCTGCAACTGCCTTGCCTGCAGCGGTGGATTTGGCCGCTCCTACATCCGCCACCTCTACCTGGCCAAGGAAATGCTCGCGGGCACCCTCGTGAGCGTCCATAACCTCCACCACTTCCAGGTCCTCATGCTGGACATACGGACCGCCATACGGGATGATTCCTGGTCTTTGCTCAAGTCACGCTGGCCCGTGCTTGCCTGCGCGGGCACAACCGACTGACGGAGTACTCCTCGATGATGATCCCGGACATCCTTACTGCCATCCTGGCCGCCGCAGGCGGCCCACCTCTGCCGGGGCAGCAGTCGACGGCAGAGATCGTCGCGCAGGGCGCCGACGCGGCTCCCCCGGGCACGGTGGACCTGTTTGGCGGGGGCTTGATGCCGCTCCTGATGGTCATGCTCGTGGCGATGATCGCCTTCAGCATGTTCTCGGGCCGCAAGCAGAAGAAGCTCCGCCAGTCGATGCTCTCGGCGCTCAAGAAGCATGATCAGGTCGTCACCCGCGGGGGCGTCTTCGGCTCGGTCGTGGAGGTCAAGAGCGACCGCGTCGTCCTGAAGGTGGACGAGTCCAACAACACACGCATCACGGTCACCCGTGACAGCATCGATCAGGTCATGGCCGGGGCCGGGGCCGGGGCCGAGCAGGGCTGAGCGGGGGGCTCGGGACCACCATGCAGAACCTTCCCTGGAAGATCGTCCTGACCCTGGTCATCCTGCTCGGGTGTGGCTTGGTGATGGTGCCGCCGGCGGACAAGATCCGCCTCGGCCGCGACCTCAGTGGCGGGGTGAGCCTCATTTACAGCGTGCGCATGGACGAGGACGCCGACCGCCAGGCGGTGCTCTCCCAGACAATCGAGGTGCTCAAGGAACGCGTCAATCCAGACGGCGTGCTCGACATTCAGATGACCCCCCTGGGCACCGACCGCATCGAGGTCGTGATGCCCCTTCCCAACAAGGAAGTCAAGGCATTGGCCGCCGCGTACCGCGCTGAGCTCGACGCCCTTGTGCAGGATGCGCAGCTGCGACCTGGCGCACTGGACGCGGCGCTCGACGCCGGAAACGCACCAACGGAAATCGGCGGCGGGCAGGCTGCCCGCGGCCAGCTCATCGACGACCTGCAGCAGGTCCACGGGGAACTGGCGGCGGCGGAAGCCGAGCTTGCGCTGGCGCCGCAGGATGCGGCCATCGAGCAGCGCGTCGCCGACCTGGAGATCGACTTCGAGGACCTGCGTGAGCAGGTCCTGGCCCTGAGCCTTGAGCGCCACGATGTCACGCGACTGTTGCAGTTGGATGAGCTCGGGCCGGTGCTTCGAGACACCACCGGCGAGATCCAGCGTGGCGACGATGACCTGCCGCTGCGGGGCCCGGCGCCGCGGACCATCGCGCTCATCGAGCTCGAGGCCGCCTACCCGCACCTCGCCCAGCGCCTCGATGCGCTCCTGGAGGCTTGGAGTGCCTATCAGGCGCGCCGCACCGGGTTCGACGACCCCGAGGATCTCATCCGGATGCTCAAGGGAGCAGGCGTCCTGGAGTTTCGGATCGCCGTGCAGCCGGGCAAGGCCCAAGGCATCGACGTCGAGGACCTTCGCAAACAGCTTGCCGAAGTGGGCCCTGAGAACACCGACGCGCCGTATGCCCGCTGGCACCCCCTCAATAGCCTCGAGCAGTGGTACGAGACGCCCGCGCAGCTCGCTGCGCTGCTGGCCGATCCCCGCAGCTACTTCGCCGCCACGCAGGGGGCGCCGCTAGAGGCCGCCGAGCACGACGGCGAGATTCACTTGCTGCTCTACGACGACGACGCTCGGTCGATGACCCACCGCGGCGGCCACACGTGGTCCGTCACGTCTGCGTTCCAGACGGCTGACCAGTTTGGCCGGCCTGCCGTCGCCTTCGGCCTTGATGCGCCCGGCGGCGCGTCGATGGGCCGCCTCACTGGCTCGCATGTGGGCGAACCCATGGCGATCGTGCTCGATGGACAGGTCTACACGGCGCCGCGGCTCAACAGCCAGATCAACAACACCGGCCAGATCACCGGCAGCTTCGCGCAAGCCGAGATCGACTACCTGCTGCGCGTGCTCGCGGCCGGTTCGCTCGAGGCGCGCCTCAGCAGCGAGCCCATCGCCGTCAACATCATCGGCCCGACTATCGGCGCCGACAACCTCGGCCGCGGCATGAGCGCCTTCGGTTGGTCGGTACTTGCCGTGGCGATCTTCATGCTCGGCTACTACTTCCTTGCAGGCGTAGTCGCCGACTTCGCGCTGCTGGCCAATGGCCTGATCATCTTCGGCGTGATGGCACTCATTGACGGTACGTTCACGTTGCCTGGCTTGGCGGGCGTGGTGCTGACGATGGGCATGGCCGTCGACGCCAACGTCCTGATCTACGAGCGCATCCGCGAAGAGCTCGAGGCAGGCGCCCGCGACCTGCGGGAGGCGATCCGCGAGGGTTACAACAAGGTCTTCTCGACGATCATCGACGCCAACGTCACGAACCTCATCGTCTGCTTCGTGCTCTATCGCACGGCGACGACCGAGGTGAAGGGATTCGCCGTCACGCTCTCGATCGGCATCGTGGCGACGCTCTTCACGTCGCTCTTTGTGACGCGCGTAATCTTCTCAATCTACGCCGACGTCATGAAGCGTCGCAAGCTGACCATGCTGCCCATGGCCATCCCCGCCATTGGTCGCCTGCTGCATCCGAAGATCAACTGGGTGGGCCTGCGTGGCCTGTTCTGGACCATGAGCGTCGTTGCGCTCATCGCAAGCGGGTGGCTCCTGATGGCACGGGGCGTCCAGATGTTCGATACCGAGTTCCGTGGCGGCGTGACCATCACCATGCGGACGCGGCCCCTGGAGGACGGGACTCGGCTGATGCTTCCTCAGATCGGCCCGGGATCGGTCGAGGAACGCATCCACGCCATCGGCGAGGGTGCCAGCGGTGACGACATGGAGGCGCGGGTCCTGCGAGAGATGGCCAACGCGACGGTCCTGACCGTCGGCGAGCCCCAGCTTGATGGCGAGGGCCGCGTCGTGGCCGACGGCTTCCAGATAAAGGTCGCAAACCCGCCGGGCATCCAGGACGAGCAGATCGCCACGCGCACCGTCGTCGACGCCGTGACAGCAGCGTTCGGAGATGACCTTGACATTCCCGCGTCGCTGTCCTTCCGTGGCGTCGGCAGCGACGACTTCGAGAAGTACACCTGGCAGGTGCCTGTGGGCGCATCGAGCGTCGAGGACGTGCTCGGCCGCGGCCGAGGCGACGTCACCGACTTCCGCGGCGGCGTATTGGTGGTGGTCGAGAACATCGAGCCGGCCGTGTCGATTTCCGAGATCGCAGCGCGTATCGATCGTATGCGCGCGCAGCCCGAGTACGCGCGCGATGCTGCCGGCCGCGAGGTGGAGGTCATGGGACTGCGCCGCGGCGATGGTGATGGATACGAGTCCGTCGTGGTCGCCGTCTACGACAGCGATCTCAACTATCTCAAGAACAGCCCGGAGGTCGTCGACGAGCGGCTCGCGGCCAACGAGTGGGAACTCATCGCCACGGCCCTCGCGCAACCCCAGAGCCTCGAGCAGGTCAGCAGTTTCTCCTCGCAGATCGCCCGGACGATGAAGGCAAACGCCATCGTCGCCGTGATTCTCTCGCTCCTTGGCATCCTGGCCTACATCTGGTTTCGATTCGGATCCCTGCGTTACTCGCTTGCGGCGATCCTCGCCCTTCTCCACGACGTGATCCTCACGCTTGGTGCCCTGGCCCTGACTGGATTCATTGCAGGCGACGCGTTCGTGAGCCAGACCCTTCGGATCGAGGCCTTCCAGATCGACCTGGGCGTCATTGCCGCGCTGCTGACGGTGATCGGCTACTCGCTCAATGACACGATCGTCATCCTCGACCGCATCCGCGAGAATCGCGGCAAGCGACCACTGCCCACGCAGAAGATCGTCAACAGCTCGATCAACCAGACGGTCAGTCGGACGGTCCTTACCTCGGTGACCACGCTGATTGCCGTGGCGATCATCTTCGTCTTCGGTGGCAGTGGAATCCGGCCCTTCGCGTACT
>CAZKTE010000063.1:0-1345 GCA_964555625.1 uncultured Isosphaeraceae bacterium
ATTAACGTCGACCAAGTAGTTCGCCATCGTCTGAGACGTGCGGGCTTTGAGTAGATCGCTGGCCACAGCCCAAGCAATTGCTGCCGGGATCAGTCCAGCTAGGCAGCATGACAAGACCGTCCGCCATCCTCCGCGCTGCATCGCAAGCAACAATGTCAGCAGGGGCATGGCGATGCTCAGGCCCAGCCAGTTGGCCCGGCCACCGCCGAGCACGCACCCCGTCGTCGCAAGGGCAAGGCAGCCTATGCATGCTGCACGCCGCAGACCCGAGCTGCCGGTGACGACCATCGGTAACCAGGAGAACATGGCCACAGCCGACCAGAAGCCAGCCGTCGGTGGATGACCCGTGACCCCGGCGGTGCGCCACTTCACGACTCCCCCGGAGGCTACGACACCAGCAACGTCGACGAGCTGCGAGAGGTTCAGGATCACAACGCCAACCAAGATCGCGCCGATCCACGCACGCCAATGCTGGAGGATGGGCCACAGCAGGAGCGGCAGGAGCATGACCCGCATTGCCCGAACCTCCTCCAGTCCAAAGACAGGATCGGGAGACCAGGAGAGGGCAATCGCGGTCCAAGTGAACCAGGCCAGGAGCGACAACACGAGCGCGTTGCGAAGGGCAGGCGCTAGGAGTCTCCGCGTCCAGGGCAGGCGCAGCACGCTCCAGACCGCGAGGGCGGCGAAGCTGATCGAAGCCCCCGCAGTAGTCCATGGCACGCACACGCAGAACAGGACCGCAAGGACCTGATGGATGCGGTCCCCCCTTGGATTCGCACTCGCCACTTGGAGTAGCAATGTGTGGGCGTTGGCCAAGCGCCCATCCATACTCATAATGGTTGGCCCATCGTCGCAGAAACGATGCGTGCCACGAGCATTGCGGCATCGTTGGAAAGGCACTTCTCATCCGCCGTGAATTCTGTCACCTCAAGGCCTAGAAGTCGGTCTCGCGCTGGGAGCGTGCGTAGCGCTGCAAAGAGCGGGTCAGGGTCAAGGCCATCGGGCACCTGCGTTGCCACGAAGGGCGCGTGCGCCGGGTCGATCGCATCGAGGTCAATCGTCAGTCCCCAGCCACGCCCCTCGGCGGCATGGATCGCAGCATCGCTCAGGCATGGCGATAGGCCCCGCTCCTTCACCATGTCCATGCCAATGCAACGAATGTCGCTGGACTCCAGAAAAGCAACCTCGCCTGGATCGCTCGCCCGCACGCCAAGCATGGCGATGGCCGATGCGGAGAGCGTGCTGCCTGCGGTAGCCTCGCGCATGGCCGCTGAACCGTGCCCCAGCAGACCGGCCAGGACCATGCCATGGAGGTTCCCCGAGGGGCTGGTGTCCGGTGTATTCA
>CAZKTE010000063.1:1355-8006 GCA_964555625.1 uncultured Isosphaeraceae bacterium
CAACGTTTGGAGGCCGATAGCGTCCACGTCGCGCCCGCCGATCTCGACAGCCCCAGATAGAGGCCGATCGCCGAGGTGTGGTCGCCGCCAATGACCACAGGAAAATAGCCATCCTCAAGGGCGCCAGCCACCACATCAGCAACCCGTTCTGTGGCGTCGAAGATGGCCGCTTCTCGCGCAGCCGGATCGAGTTCCTCGGTCTCCATGGACGGGTCGGACTGCACCCTCGTGACCGACGCGACGTGGACGCTATCGGCCTCCAAACGTTGCACTAGGCCCGCCTCAAGCAACAGGTCGGGTCCTCGCTCAGCGCCGATGAGCCCCGATCCCCAACCCGTACACGAGGCCACGAGGGCCACGGGCCTGCCTGGAACGCCGTTTGTGGGGGGTGGAGGGGACATGACGGGCCACGCAGGATACCTCATGTGATTCGGGGGTAACTTCGGCGTCCATGGGAGCGAATTGAATGACTTCAAGTCCCCTCGGGGTAGAGTAAATCGATGCAAAGTCGCCTTCCAGTCCTCGCCGCCGCCCTGTTGGCCAGTTGCGCATCGAGGCCAGACCCGTTCGCAGGCGGCCCGCGAGCATACGAGCCCTCGCCGGCCTGGCCGGCGGACTGGCGGCCGGTCAATGGCCGCGTTGCGCCACCAACCGACGTGCCTCGTATCGATTTGAGCGTCGACAACCACGCGGCACGCTACGTGGTCAGCGCCGAGACCATCGACACCAGGGACTTCCCCGCCCAGCACCGTCGCGGTGCGCCGTGGACGGGCCCAACCGCCCGGCCCGGCACCCTGCTGCCGCCGCATGCCAAGCCAGGCCCGCTGCCGGGGGGCCCGCCCAACGACCTTCACCCAGCCGGACTGCTGGGCGGCTCGCGCACCGGTGACATCAGCGGCTTCGAGGGCATCGCCCAGACACCATGGCGACCGCCTGATCCGACGATCGCCGTTGGACCGGACCATGTCGTAGTGACCGTGAACATGGCCGTGGCCTTCTACACGCGCGACGGCGTGGAGACCTTCTCAGCGAACCTCGACAGCACCGGAGACCCCGGCTTCTTCGAGGGCGAGGGTGCCGGGGACTTCACCTTTGACCCCAAGTGCTACTACGACCCAACCAGCGGTCGATTCGTGATCATCGCGCTGGAGTACTACGACACCAACGAGGCCTGGGTCGACATCGCAGTCAGCGACGACAGCGATCCAAACGGCACGTGGTTCAAGTACCGCACTTGGGCCGTGGTCGAAGTGGGCGACAGTACGTACTGGGTGGACTACCCGGGATTCGGCTGGGACGAGGACGCCTTCTACGTCACCGGAAACCTGTTCCTCCTGGAAGGCAACGGGAGCGGGTTCGCCGGCGCGCTCTACCGCGTGTTCCCCAAATCGCCGCTGCTGGCAGGCGATGACGCGACCGTGTTCGACGTACGACGCGGCGGACACGCCTCTGTGCAGGCTGCGCACCACCACGACACCGCGGCGGCGGCGTACTTTGTCTCGCGCCGTGACTCGTCGCGCATGCGCATCTCGGCTGTCCTCAGCCCGACGACCGCCCCGAGCGTCGAGCAAGTCAACGTGGACGTGCCCAGCTTCTCGTCGCCCGGCAGCGATGCGCCTAACCCCGGTGGCGCCATCGACACGCTCGACGGCCGGATCATGAACGTCCACTACCGAAACGGCAGCCTGCTTGCCGCGCACGCCGTCGACGGCGGAGACCGAACTGTCTCCCGTTGGTATCGCTTCGACGTGGGAAACTGGCCTGTAGCGGGAAGCCCGATCCTCGCCGAGAGCGGCGAGATCAACACGCCCTCCGGAGTACATAACTTCTTCCCGGCCGTGGCCGCCAACCGACACGGTGACATCGCACTCGTGTGCGCGATGGCCGACGCAAACACCTATCCGTCCATCCAGGTGACCGGCCGCCACGCCGCCGACCCCCCTGGCTCGATGGGCTCGCTCCAGCAGGCCGCCATCGGAGACGCAGGCAGCGACGGACGATGGGGAGACTACTTCGACCTGACGACCGATCCCACCAACGACGTGCGATTCTGGTTCGTAGGCGAGTATGCCCGCGACTACGGGTGGCAGACGTATGTCGGCAGCTTCGTGGTCACCTGCGTGGAGGATCTCGATGCCAACGGCTCGGTGGACATCGGCGACCTGCTTGCGGTCATCGCCGCATGGGGCAGCGATGGCGATGCGGCCACGATCGCGGCCCCCTACGACATCGTCGATGTCAGCGACCTTCTGGGCCTCATTGGCGCCTTCGGAACCTGCCCCAACTAGTGCTATCCGTAGCGAGGAGGCCCCAACCCTGCCGATAGGATCCGGGGGACGGAGATTCGCTCCATGGCAGACGGAAATTGCTGGCGGGTGGTTCGGGGCCGAGGAATGGTCCTCGTCGGCTGCGCATGCATCATCGTCCCCGTCTTCTTCGCAGCTGACAGCAGCAGCTGGGTGCAGTTGTTGACCGTGCTTGGCGCAGGCCTCATCCTGCTTGGAATTCCGATGCGGACCTGGCTGCGATTGCCAGCGTGGTTTCGCCGCGAGGACTCCTGGCTCTAGTCGCCTCGCAGCAGGTCGCCGATGCCATCAAGTGCATCGTCGATGGTGCCTCCGAGTTCCTCCACGACACCTTGAATTGCATCGCCCACCCCGATGTCCCCGACGATCGGGATGTCGTCGATCAGTTTCGCCACCTGGCCCAACGTCGCTCGCGAAAACCCTTCCACGGGGTGCTGCGCCAGTTGCTCGAGGATCGCCACCGTCAGGGCGCTGGTGATGACCTGCACAAGCTGGCTGCCGTCGGTCATGGAGTCCACGTCCTCAAGGACGATGCGGTCGATGTGCGCCGCCACCGTGCCCGTCTGCACGCTCGCGAACTCGCCGCGGGCCGTCACCGTGATGTCCTCAAACACAAGCCTGCCGATCTTCAGCGGTCTGTCCTCTGGATCACCGCTCTCAACATGGGTGCGCTGCACGTGCTCGATGATCGTCTCTATGTTTGAACTGTCGCCGTGCTTCTCGAGATCCAGGTGTATGCCACGAAGCACAAGCGTGTCGATCTCCACCGCTCCGTCTCCAAGCAGCGTCCGGAGTCCCGCGGCAGCGGAGATCTCCTCGATGCGAAGCAGATGCGGGGCAGCAAAGGAAGCGGGGTTTGCAACGGCGAGTTCTCGTATCACGCTGCGGTCATCGATGATTCCCAGATCGACGGACTCCACCGTCACCTCGACGCCAAGCGCGTCGCTTCCACTTCGCTCAAGGAGCGACTCGGCGACCTCGTCCACGCAGACGACGATGATGACGACTGCCGTGACAGCCACGGCCACCAGCGCCAACAGGATTCGAAGCATGCAACCCTTCACTGCGTGGCATCCTAGGCAAGCACCCGCGCTTGATAACTGAAATCCGGACGTGCCCATCTACACTTGCCGCCATGGCCAGCCGCCTTGGGGTCATCGACATAGGCAGCAACGCGATCCGGATGGCCATCGCCGACGCATCCACGCTTGAGGTGCTCGAGACTGACCGGGTACTGACGCGACTCGGGGCGCGCTGTGGAGATCGCCTCGACGCGGACGCGGCTCAGGCGACGGTTGCCGCCGTCGAGCAGTTCCTTGAGCGGATGGGCGACCTGCCCATCCGGGTCCTGGCGACCGCGGCCGTTCGGGACGCAGAGGATGGCGCGGCATTCGCAGATCAACTCTCCGCCCGGATCGAGTTGCCCGTGGAGGTGCTCTCGGCCCGCCAGGAGGGTGCATTGGCCTTGCGGGCCGCATCCCAGTGCTTTGACCTGACCGGACGCTGCGCGGTTGTCGACATTGGCGGGGCAAGCACGGAGGTCGTCATTGCATTCGATGGATCGCTCAAGGACGTGTACTCGCGGCCCATCGGCGCTGTCACTCTGCCCGAGGGCGAGGATCCGGGAGACAAGTTCTCCGAGATCAATCCCGTCGACCGCGTCGTTGGCATGGGCGGGACTTTCACGACCCTGTCGCGAATGGCCGGTGCAGCAGATGTACACGGGGCGATCGTGACGCGTGCCGCCATCGAGCAGGCCTGGCAGGGGCTTTGCGCCTTGGACGTGCCCGATCGCGCCACGCTTCCGGGCGTGGGCAAGCGCCGTGCCGAGATTATTGTTCCCGGGGTTTCCATTGCGCGCGCGGTGCTTGACACGCTCGGCGCAGAGGACGTAACGGTCCATGCGATGGGTATTCGGCTCGGCGCCCTCGTGGACATGTCGGAGGGGTGAGGCGCTGGCAATGGGCCCGGTGAGAGTCGAACTCACATGAGGTTGCCCTCCGGGGATTTTAAGTCCCCTGCGTCTACCAGTTCCGCCACGGGCCCGGCCGATTGTAGAGCGATGCGGTCAGTGGCCGTGGCAACCGCAGCCCGGACCGCAGCCCTGCGACGACTCGACCTGGCCACGAATGGGCAAGATCGTTGATAGTGCCCGCTCAACCGGCGCGTCGGCAGTCGTATCGCCCGCCTCGATGGACGCCAACGCGCAGACCTGGCCCCAAGTTGAGATTGAGTCGTGCATGCCATGTAGGACCTCGACCGTTCGTCCATTGGCAGCGCAGTGGTACTCGTAGGCGGGCATTACTGCGATTCTAACGGCCCACTGCCTAGAAGAGCAGGTCTAGGCCCTTGTAGAAGACGATGGCAAGGCCTGCGCCGATGGGGATGGTGACAATCCAACTTATGAGGATGTCTCGCACCATTGTGAGATTCAGTGCGCCTATCCCGCGTGCGAGGCCTACTCCCAATACTGCCCCCACAAGGGTGTGGGTCGTCGAGATTGGCAGACTCAACTTCGACGCGAGCACGATCGTCGTCGCGGCGCCAAATTCCGCGCAGAACCCGCGGGAGGGCGTTAGTTCCGTTATGCGGCGACCGATGGTCTCCATTACCCGCCAACCCCAAGTAGCTAGGCCGATGACGATTCCAACACCTCCAAGCGCCAGAGCCCAGAGCGGCACGGTCGCCTTCGCGGCCACAGCACCGTCACGCGCGGTCTGCACCGCCGCAGAGAGGGGGCCAATGGCATTGGCAACGTCGTTTGACCCGTGGGCAAAGGCGAC
The DNA here is from genome assembly GCA_964555625.1 of uncultured Isosphaeraceae bacterium. Taxonomy (GTDB): domain Bacteria; phylum Planctomycetota; class Phycisphaerae; order Phycisphaerales; family SM1A02; genus CAZJKE01. Next base: position 6,445 of record CAZKTE010000063.1, read on the forward strand.
AAAGCCAGCACTCACAATCTGTAGGTAGATGAAGACCCGCTCTACCTTTCTCACATCCTTGCGAGAAGATCCGAGGTTGGCTCGTCGCGTAATTGCATCGCCAATCGACTCGGTCTCTTCAACGATACGACCAAGCGAGGGCTTCATGTCCTCGCCGGCTGCTCCACGAGCCCGGCGAAGTTGACGAACGGCCCTAGCAAGGAGTCTCGCCACGAACATCTCGCGAGCCTCGTGAGTATCTCCCTCGTCGACGTCCTTAGACACGCGGCCAATGATGATGGCGGCGACTATTGCGGAAAGTAGGCCCACCCCGCAAGCAAGGAGGATTGCGTTCCAGAGTGACAGATCCAACTTGAGGTTCTTCAGGCCCTTGAAGACCATGACCAGTGTCATGATCGAAAAGACGGCAAACACCATCACCGGCGCCCATCGCCGAACGGCTGCCACCGGATCAGCTCGGTAGAAGATTCGGTGCATTACGAACTGGAAAATCAGGAAGCTGATTGTGCCGCTCAGCAGAGGCGACACAACCCAACTTGCAGCAATCGTGCCGACCTTGTCCCAATGCACGGCAGACAGGCCGCCGTAGATGCAGCCAAACCCGATGATTGCCCCGACGATCGAGTGCGTCGTGGAAACGGGCCACCCAAAGTAGGAGGCCGCCTGCAGCCACACGCCAGCGGCGAGGAGCGCCGAGAGCATCCCCAAGACGAATGCCTGGGGGTCACCCGAGAAGAGCGCAGGGTCGACTATCCCCTTCCGAACGGTATCTGAGACGTGCGAACCAGCGAAGAACGCCCCGGCAAACTCGAGTATGGCCGCGAGAATTACGGCCCGCCTGAGGGTCAGTGCGCCCGATCCGACGCTTGTTCCCATGGCATTGGCAACATCGTTGGCGCCGATGTTCCATGCCATATAGAAGCCAAAGGCAAGGGCAAGTGCGATTAGAATTGTTGAATGGTCCATCAGTCTCGGCGATCTCGATGTGGTGCCTGTGGACTACTTGAGCGTCAGGAGCATTCGGACGCGATTGGCCAGTTTCTCGCTGAGATTGCTGAGGGATCCAACCTCGTGGAGCAGTCGCATCCATCCATGGAACTCGCCCGTGGACAGCGTGTCCTCCGCGGCGTATACGCCACGCATCAGATCACGCTGCAAGACGTCGACCTCGTGTTCCATCTGAGCTACCTCATCGATCATTGACTCGACACGCGTAGCTTCAGGACCGCCAAATCCGGATTCGATCAACTCGTCTACTTCTCGCATCACCTCACTGACCTTGTGGAATGAATCAATGTTGCGATGAACGAACCCCTCGAATTGCTCGGCGAGCGAGGAGGGTACATCCAGCGGCTTGATGCTCAGCTGGACGGCTATGTCCTCAGCCTGATCGGCAATTGAGTCTTGGAGACTAAGTATCTCCAGCAACTGGCCCCGGTCGATCGCCAAGAACAGTCCTCGCGGAAGGCTGTTTCGAATGTCGTTCTTGACGAGGTCGGCCTCGTGTTCGAGCTTGGAGACCACACTGGCGGCCTGCTCGATGTCGTCTGCCGCGCCCGAGG
>CAZKTE010000064.1:0-7862 GCA_964555625.1 uncultured Isosphaeraceae bacterium
CTGTCTGAAGATGGCCCGCGAGGGCCATGACAGCGGGCAGGTCAAGCTTGCCACCTATGCGCTCAAGGAGCTGCGGTACGCCTACCGCGTCTTCAACCGCTACCGCGGGACGCGCAAGGTGACGATCTACGGTTCAGCCCGCACGCCCGAGGGACACGGGGACTACGAGGCGGCGCGCGCTTTCGGCGCGGCGATGGCTGCCAAGGGATGGATGGCCATCACCGGCGCGGGGGACGGCATCATGAAGGCCGGGCACGAGGGGCCCACGCGAGAGGCGAGTTTCGGTCTGGCCATCCGCCTGCCCTTCGAGACGACGGCCAACGCGGTCATCGAGGGTGACTCGAAGCTCATCAACTTCCGCTACTTCTTCACGCGCAAGGTGATGTTCATGTCACACGCGGACGCGGTCGCCGTGTTCCCGGGAGGATTCGGCACGCAGGATGAACTGTTTGAGGCGCTCACACTCGTCCAGACGGGCAAGTCCAACATCCTGCCGATCGTACTCATCGCCGGAGACGGCGACGACTACTGGGACAACTGGGCGACGCACGTGCGCGAGGACCTACTCTCCCGCGGGGTGATCAGCGCAGAGGACGAGTCGCTCTTCCACATCGCCGACAGCCCCGAGGACGGCGTGGCGCATGTGATGCAGTTCTATCGCCTCTACCACTCGAGCCGCTATGTTCGAAGCGACTTCGTCATTCGCCTCAACCATGCCATCGGCGAGGCGGACGTAGCGCGACTCAACGATCACTTCAGCGACATCGTCCGCTCCGGCGCCATCGCGTTGAGCGATCCACTTCGTGGCGAGCAGGATCACCTCGAACTACCACGACTGGTGGTTCCCCACACTCGCCGAAGCTACGGGCGATTGCGCCAACTCATCGACGAGCTCAACGCGTGCGACCCTGCCTGACCTTCGCGCTGCTGGTCGCCTGCGCCGGGCGGGGGCCCAGCGAGCCTCTCGCTGTGCCCACGGCGAGGCTGGAGCTCGACGGGACGGGGTTGGCGGTACGGACGCACGTGGTCAAGGGCGACCGAGGCGACCTGCAGGCGCTGCTCGAGCAGGCCGGGCGGGTCATCGATGACGGTGCGCTGAGCGATCGTCTCGCCAGCGATGGCCTGCACGTGCGACGCATCGACTCGGCGCAGGTGGACCTGCTGGTGGCGTCCATGGACGCTCATCCCGTCTCGCAACTCGCTTGGCATGGCCAGGTCCTGCAATGGCGCGACGTGGTGCAACGTCGCCTGCCAGGGGACGGGCTGTTGGTGAGCGCCGCGGGCACCCCCCACCTGATCGACCGTGGACTGCTGACGCTGCTCTGTCGCAGTTGGACGATGCAGCGCGAGGATGGCCGATTTCTCTACCTGCACCTTCGGCCCACCTGGCATGTGGAGGGCCTCGCATCGACGATCCCCGGTCAGCCCATCGAGCCCCGCGCGCTGCATGTCTTCGAGGACCTCCAGATCGAGTGCCTCCTTGGCGAGGGCGAGGCCCTGTTGTGCTGCGCTGCGCTCTCCCCGCCGCCGCGCGTGCACGGACCCCTCGATGACGGGCCACCGGGCGTGCGAATGGGCGAAGCGCTGCTTGGCGCACCCAGCGAGGAGCCGCTCCTGATCTTCGTGAGCTTCGAGGCCCATGGCGGGGCGTGGTAGAATGGCGCGATGCCCCCGGGAACAGAACTAGAGACACGCTCGGAAGTGGACGCGGCGGGCAACGGTGCGCCGTCGCCTCTCTCAGCGGACCCCGCGATGCGGCGTCGACGGCTGCCGCCCACGACCGCCTGGCCGCTGTTGTTCACTCTCGGAAACCTCGTCTCGGGGTTCGCGGCAATCCTCTACGCGATGAAGGCCCCAGACTGGGTGGGCCCCTGGGGGTGGAGCGGCCTGACGATGGCCGGGGCCCTGGTCTTCCTGGGCATCGTGCTCGACAGCATGGACGGGACCATCGCGAGGCTCACTCGAAGTGTCTCGGAGCTTGGCGCGTCGCTCGATTCACTTGCCGACCTGGTGACCTGCGGCGTGGCTCCGGCGGTCATGACGCTGGTGCTGGTGCAGGGCTACCTCGATCCGATGGGCCACCTCTCTATGGTGGGCCCGGACGTGGACCTGCCCTGGGGCAAGGTCGTCTGGAGCATGACGGCCCTCTACCTCTGCTGCGCAGCGCTGCGGCTTGCCCGATTCAATGTCGAGACGCAGCCACAACGAGCCCCCAACGAGCGAATCGTCTTCTGCGGCATGCCCTCGCCGGGCGCGGCGGGTACGGTTGCGGCTCTGATCCTGCTGCACCAGCACCTGTTGGCCGGCTCCGGTGAGATAGCGGGGGACTGGCTGGGCCGCGGCTATGCCTTCGGCGTACCGATCGTCATGCTGCTCTGCGCTGTGGCGATGGTCTCGCGGCTGCAGTACGACCACTTCGTCAACCGCTACCTGGGCCGTCCCCAGTCCTTCCGATTCATCGCGGGCCTGGTGATCGTGCTCTGCCTTGGCGTCTGGTGGTTCCAGGAGATGGTGGCAATCGGGTTCCTGGCATACGCGCTCAGCGCGCCGCTGAGATGGATGACCGGCGGCATGCGCGCCGATCCGGAACTGGGCGACGGATGAGCGATGCGAACGTTCGAACACGCTTCGCCCCGAGCCCGACGGGCCACCTGCACGTGGGCGGCGCGCGCACGGCCCTCTTCTGCTGGGCGTATGCCCGCGGCCACGATGGCCGCTTCAGCGTGCGCATAGAGGACACCGACCAGGCCAGATCCAGCGGCGAGTCCACGCAGGCGATCCTCCGCGACCTGGCATGGCTGGGCATCGGCTGGGACGAGGGTCCCGCGTACGGGGAGCACGGATGTGGCGAGGGCGGTCCCTGGCTGCAGTCGCAGCGCGTGGACCTGCATCGCGATGCCGTTGACCGCCTGATTGCAGAGGGACACGCCTATCGCGCATTCGAGACCGCCGAGGAACTCGACGCGAGCAGAGCGGCGGCCCGCAGCGAGGGTCGCACCTGGCGCTACGATCGCGCTGCCCTCGAGCTGGACGCGGAGACCATCGAACAGCGGGTCTCGGAGGGAATACCCCACGTCGTGCGCTTCAAGGTGCCAGATGGTGGCGCCGTCAGCGTCCGCGACGAGGTCCTTGGTGAGGTCAGCGTCGACGCGTCTGAGATCGACGACTTCGTGATCTGGAAGGCCGATGGATCGCCGACCTATCACCTGGCGGTGGTGGTCGACGACCAGGACATGGGCGTCACGCACGTCATCCGCGGCCAGGAACACCTGAACAACACCGCCCGCCACGCGCTCCTCCAGGACGCTCTTGGATACGACAGACCCTGCTACGCCCACCTGTCGCTGATCTTCAATCCAGACGGCTCCAAGATGTCCAAGCGCGACAAGGACAAGGCGCTGCGAGTGGCCATCAAGGAACGGGCGATCGACGCACCGCCTGCCGGCACGCTCGATGCGGATGCCTGGAACACCTGGCGCTCGGCCAAGGACGCGCAGCTGCCCCCCGTTGAGGCGGCGGCAATGGCGGCGGCCATCGGCGTGGAACTGCCGGAGATCGATGTCGAGGATTTCAAGGCCGCCGGCTATCTCCCCGAGGTCCTGATCAACTATCTGGGGCTGCTTGGGTGGTCGCCTGGCGATGATCGCGAGCACTTCGACGCGGCATTTCTTGCCGAACACTTCTCGCTGGATCGGATCGTCAAGTCGCCGGCGAAGTTCGACCGCAAGAAGCTTCTGGCGTTCAACCTCGATGCGATCCAGGCGATGGACTCGGCGGCCTTCGAGGCGGCTCTTCGCACATGGTGCGAGGACTACGCCCCGGCCTTCCTGGACCTGCGCGATCGCTTCACGCGCTTCGCCGCGGCCAATCACCAGCGAAGCAAGACCCTGGCGGATCCAGCCGCGACGTGCGGGTTTCTCCTGCAGGCCGACGACGCCATCATCTGGGAGGAGACCAAGCCGATGCGCAAGGCCCTCCTCAAGGGCGAGCCGACGGGCCTTGCCGTGCTCGCCGACGTGGCTGCTGCGCTCGAGGCGATCGGCGACTGGAGCGAGGACGCCCTGGGGACGTGCCTGGAGGCAGCGGCCCCCGAGGGCAAGCTTGGCCGCGTGGCGCAGCCGCTGCGGGCGGCCGTCAGCGGCGGCCCGATCAGCCCGCCGATCTTCGACACGCTCATCCTGCTGGGCAGGGAGGCGACGCTGGCGCGCGTGAGTCGCTGCCTTGCGCACTTTGCGAGCCACGCCGATGCCTGAGATCGACACGCGACAAGTCCTTTTGGAGGGATTCTTCGACTACGCCGGGCTCTATCCACCGGCGTCGCTGGACATGGAGGAGACGGTCGCCAATTGGGTCGCGGCCCTCGACGGCCACTGGTCCTGGATGATCGGCCGGCTGATCGTGCCCGCATCGCGCCTTGACGAGTACGCCGCCGCGGCAGCGGCCCATGGCCAAGACGAGGAGCCCTGGTGCCTCTCGGTCCTGCTGCCTGAGGCAGGCGAAGACGCGTTCGAGAGAGCGATTGGTGCTGCCATGGCCTGCAAGGTGGGAATGGTCGATGTCGTGGAGTTCAAGGCCGCGACGCCGCAGGCGCTCGAGACGGCCCTGGACCTGTTGCCCGATGAGCTCTTCCCATTCGTGGAGATCGACATCACGGCCGACCCGCGGGGCATGCTCGCGGCACTGGCAGGGTCGGTCGCCGCGGCCAAGGTCCGCACCGGCGGCACCAGCGGCGGGGACTACCCGCAGTTAGATGACCTAGCCCGCTTCGTCCATGTCTGCGCCACAAGCGGCCAGCCCTTCAAGGCCACGGCGGGCATGCACCATCCCACCCGCCGCCACAACCACGCCACGGGCGTGCTGGAGTATGGATTTCTGGGAGTACTGTTGGCGACGGCCGCGGCGCGATTCCGTGACGCCAGCGAGGACGAGGTCGCCGCGATACTCGCCGCCGAGGAGCTTGAGGACGGGTGGCTTGATGCCTGGGAGGCTCAGGAGCTCGCCGTCGTCCGGAGCGAGCTCTTCTGCTCGCTCGGATCGTGCAGTTTCGATGAACCACGAGAGGACCTGCAGGCCCTGGGCCTGCTTGATGCACCATGACCCTTGATCACACCCATGATCCCGAAGCGCGCAGTTGGGTCGAGTCCGCCAACGTCGAGGGATGTGACTGGCCGATCCAGAACCTCCCGCTGGGGGTAGGCAGCGTCGATGGCCAGGACACGATCCTCACCGCCATCGGCGACCAGGTCGTCGACCTGCGCAGTGCAGTGGCGGCGGGCGCGATTCCCGCATCGGCGGAACTCGCCTGCGCGCTCTCTGCCACAACGCTCAATGCACTGATGGGGCAGGGCCGCGACGCGGCCACGGCCCTGCGGCACGCGCTGTTTGCCGCGTTGCGTGACGAATCGCACCGCGCTGCGCTTGCACCTTCTATGCACGCGGCGGCCGGCGTCGAGATGCGCCTGCCGGCGTCGATCGGCGACTACAGCGACTTTTACGCCTCGGTGCACCACGCGACGAACATCGGCTCGATGTTTCGGCCAGACAACCCGCTCATGCCCAACTACAAGCACCTGCCGGTGGGCTACCACGGCCGCGCAAGCAGCATCGTGGTCTCCGGCAGCGACGTGCGGCGGCCAAGCGGCCAGACTGCTGGCGACGACGCACCCACGTATGGACCAAGTCGCCTCCTGGACTACGAGCTTGAGATGGGGATCTTCGTCGCCGCAGGCAACGCGATGGGCGAGGCGATCCCCATGGACCGTGTCGAGGAGCATCTCTTTGGAATGGTGCTGCTCAACGACTGGTCGGCGCGGGACGTGCAGAAGTGGGAGTACCAGCCCCTTGGCCCGTTCAACGCCAAGAACTTCGCCAGTTCCATCAGCCCCTGGATCGTGACGATGGACGCCCTGGCGCCATTCAAGGTGCCCGGGCCACCGCGCGGCGAGGAGGACCCGCCGACCCTTGACTACCTTGCGCCCGTCTCTGACCTTGGTCTGGCCATCAGCGTCGAGGCGCACCTCTCCTCGGCCTCGATGCGTAAGAAGGGCATGGAGCCCATGCAGTTGAGCTCGGCCAACTACGCGGACATGTTCTGGACGATCGGCCAGATGGTAGCGCACCACGCCAGCACCGGCTGCAACCTCCGGCCCGGCGACCTCCTGGGCAGCGGCACCGTCAGCGGCCCGGATCCATCAAATCGCGGCTGCCTCCTGGAATTGACCTGGCGCGGGGAGGAGCCCATCGATCTTCCCGATGGCACGCAGCGAAAGCTGCTGCAGGACGGCGACGAGGTGATCCTCCGCGGTTTCTGCCGAAGCGAGGGCGTCGCATCGATCGGGTTCGGGGAGTGCCGCGGCGTGGTGCTGCCTGCGACCTGACTACCAGGTGTCGACCTGGCCCTCTCCTTCGCCGCCAGCTGTCTCGGGCTTCCAATCAGCCCATGACTGCGGGTAGTCAGGATCATCCATGTCCAAGGCCGCCTTCGTGGGGTTCAGGGGACGGAAGGTGTCGCACATCACGGCAAGCTCGTCAGTGAAGGTCGCGCCAAGCGACTGTTCGACGGTCCCCGGGTGCGGCCCGTGGGGGATGCCCTGGGGATGGAGGCTGATGGATGCGACATCGATGCCGCGACGCGCCTTGTAGTTTCCCTCCACGTAGTAGAGGACCTCGTCGCTGTCGAGGTTGCTGTGGTTGTAAGGGACGGGGATCGCCTGCGGGTGGAAGTCGAGCACGCGTGGGCAGAAGGAGCAGATGACGAAGTTGTCGCCCTCGAATGTCTGGTGCGTGGGCGGTGGCATGTGGTGCTTGCCGACGATGGGAGAGAAGTCGTCGATGTTGAAGCAGTAGGGGTAGTAGCAGCCGTCCCATCCGACGACATCCAGCGGGTGGTAGTCGTACTGGTAGGAGTGCACGCTGTGGCGTGCCTTGATACGCACCTCGAAGGTCCCCTCCTCGTCATAGGCCAGGGGCAGCTGTGGCAGGCGCAGGTCGCGCTCGCAATAGGGGGCATGCTCGAGGAACTGGCTGGTCTTGCGCGACAGGTATCGCTTCGGGGGCAGGATGTGGCTCGTGTTGAGAGTCTCAAAGCAGATGAAGCGCGGTGGGGGATCGCCCTCTCCAGCCTCGTTGAACTCAAGGCGATAGATTGTGCCCTTGGGGATCAGCACGTAGTCCTTCTCATGGAATGGAAGCGTGCCGAAGGACGTGTAGAGGGTGCCGCTGCCGAAGTGGATGAAGAGGCACTCGTCGCCCTGGCCGTTCTTGAAGTGGTAGTCCATGGCCTCTGCCGGTACGCAGAGTGACATCTCCACGTCCGCGTTCCCCAAGAGCACGACGCGGCCTGTGATCGGATCACCGCTTGGCGCGCGATCGAGCGTCCGCACGTGTCGCATGCGCATGACGCCAGTCTCGATGTACTCCACGGCGGTGGAATACTCGTGCTTCCAGCCGGCGACCTGGGTCGGCGGATGGATGTGGTAGAGCGTGGAGGTGGGCCCCACAAAGCCCTCCGTGCCGAAGACCTCCTCGCTGTAGAGGGCGCCGTCGGGTCGCCGGAACTGAATGTGGCGCTTGGGCGGGATCTCGCCTAGGGAGGTGTAGTAGGGCATGCAGGGATGGTAGAGGGTGCGGCGACGCGCGTGGGCGACGCTGCCGCTGGCAGGGCCCTAGAGGTTTCCGCGCCGATCCTGTTCGATCTCGAGCGCCTCGAAAAGGGCCTTGAAGTTTCCTTATATTTGCCTAGTGAAAAAAGATCTTTATAAAATATAGAAAGCTAGGAATAGTAAGATAATACATCAATTAAGATCCATCCTATTATTTGAAGACGGGACCGAGGTCTCGTCAGAAAATTTCCTTTTTTTCTA
>CAZKTE010000065.1:0-7852 GCA_964555625.1 uncultured Isosphaeraceae bacterium
TTTGGCAGCTTCCGCATCCAGGCTCGCTCACCGCGCAGAAGGAATGCTTGAGCCACGATGTACCAATCTGCTCGAAGCGACCATTTGCAAGGCGGTAGCAGTTTTGCGCAATGACGGGATAGGACTCGTTGCCCTGAGAGCCCCAGGTTGCTTCCTCATCGCCCCAGTTGCAGGAGGTGGTGCCGAATGCGTAGGCATTGATGCCGTCCCCGCTCCCGTAATGCTCCATGTCTAATCCACCGGAGCCGCCCGCATACCAGGTGACAACATCAGGACCGACTATGCCGCGGTCTGCATCGCCACTTGGGTCACCGACGCCATCTAGGGACAGGAGGCCAACCGTTGCAGTAACTGCAAGGGCAGCCATGTACAGGGGCAATCCACGCATGGGTCCTTCTCCTTCAGGTGGGGCCAATAGCCCCATGACCCTCCAACTTAGCACGACAACTGTGTGTCGGGCATCGTTCCATTCGCAGTTTCAGACTGTAGGTTGCCGTTATTGCCAACGGCTCCCCCCTCGAGGGGTCCGATACCAAGCTCCGGCGGCAGGGGGTCTGGGGGGCTCGTACCCGCGCCAGCTATATAAATATGGAGGGCTAATCGTCGCCGGGACGCGATCGAAGCCGCTTGACGGCTCCGCGACGGCGTTTGCGCTCAAGGCGTCGCCGTCGCTGGGCCGCTGGCACGCGGCGAGGCTTGCGCGGGCTGCGTCGCCGCAGCGCGTTGGCCAGGAGCTCGCTGAAGCGCGAGATGGTCGCTTTTCGATTGGCCTGTTGGGATCGATGGCGCGATGAGACCACCCGCAGGATGCCCGCGCGGCTGATTCGAGTCGAGAGCGCGTTCTGGAGTCTTTGCTTCTGCGCGGGAGTCAGGGATGGCGAGGCGTCGACGTCGAATCGCAGCGTGATGCGCGTGGCGACGCGGTTGACGCTCTGTCCACCGGGCCCACTGCCAGTCGATGCGCTGAACGAGAGCTCGGCGTCCGGAATCGTCAGGCGATCATTGATTCGCGGCATGTCAGCGCGCGGTCGCCAACTGGGACCAGGCGGCGTAGCCGCCGGCGAGGTTTGTGACGTGATACCCATGGCGGCGCAGGGCCATGCATGCTGCGGCGCTGCGCAGGCCACCTGCGCAATGCACGAGCAGCGGGCGGTCGGCGTCCAGATCGTCAAGGTGCGCGAGCAAGCGCGTGTGTGGCACATGCGTCGACCCGTCGATGTGCCCGGCGTCTCGTTCATCCCCGCGGCGGACGTCCAAGACAGCCATGGCATCGGAGGCGATGGATGTCTCGGCGTCCTGCGCGGCCAGTTCGTCCATCGTTGCAAGTCCGCCTGCCGCGGTCAGCACGTCCGGAGGTGCCCAGGCGACCAAGTGATCGAGCCCGATGCGCACGGCGCCGCGAACGGCGCGATCGAGGCTGGCCTCCTCGACGATCAGGGCGATGGCGTCATCGGGATCGACGTAGGAACCTGCGAAGTCATGGAACCAATTGCCAAGGGGTGCCCAGATGGATCCGGGTATGTGACCAGCGGCGACCTGCGGCCACGGCCGCGTGTCGATCACCACGCACTCGTCTGGCAGGTCGGTGACCTGCATGATCTGCGAGGGCGCTGGCAGTGATGCCAGCGGCGGCACGCCGTCGCGGTTCCGTCGCTTCATGCGCGCAAAGTGCAGCGGTGGCGATGGTTGGCTGTCGAGCATGTAGGCGATGAACGCCGCTTGATCGTCGGCGACGGCGAGGGCTGGGTTGGAATGTCGTTCCTGGCCCACGCTGGTGGAGGGCTGGTCGGTCATGGCCTTGCCGCAGGCGCTTCCTGCCCCGTGTCCAGGCCAGACTGCAAGGTGATCGCTCAACTCGAGGAACTGCAGCGCCGATGCATGCAGGTCGCGGGCCGAGGCCTCCATTGCGCCTTCGATGCCCGCGGCCGTCTCGAGGAGATCGGGGCGACCGAGGTTGCCTGCGAAGACGAAGTCCCCGCTGACGAGGCCGATGATGTCGTCCGTCTGGCCGTCATGGACGTGGAAGCAGATGTGCTCAGGGGTGTGGCCGGGCGTGTGGACGACGTCGATGGCGACATCGCCGACGCTGAAGGTGTCGCCGCTCCCCACCAGTTGCACGGGCAGGGAGGAATTGGCTGGCCAGGTGTAGGACCAGTCCTCGCCGCCGCAGGCGCTGAGCATGCACTTGGCGCCGGTCAGGTCGGCCAATGCAGCGCTGCCGCTGAGGAAGTCGGCGTGGATGTGCGTCTCTGCTACGTGGGTGATGCGCAGGCCGGCCGCGGCCGCTGCCTCGATGTATCGATCGACGTCGCGCAGGGGGTCGATGATCAGTGCCGATCCGGTGGCCTGGCAACCGACCATCCACGCCGCTTGGGCGAGGTCCGCGTCTGGAATGCGTGTGATCAACATCGCCCGCATGCTACTGCCAGGGGCGTGCGGCGCGCGACTTGAACGATTCGCGAGAAAACTTCGTACCAGCCTTCAGGAGCGCTTCGCGAGGGCCGATGGACCACGTGGAGCCAGTGCATGAAGAAGAAGAAGTGGTATTCATGGATCATCGCCCGTGAGGATCTGCTGGTGAAGGTACTGGCCTCTGCCAGCGGTCTCTTCGTGGGCATGATGCTCGGAAGAGGACTGCAGGTCCTCTTCGCCTGAGGATCAGATCGCCCCTGTGGCGATCTCGATCGACGCCGTCCCAAGTTGCAACCCAACGCGGTGGCCGTCCTGCATGGCAGGCACGGCCACGCTGTGCTTGGCGAGGTCGTTGCTGCGGGGGAAGTCCGTCCGGTAGTGCACGCCACGCGACTCGCGGCGATCCATCGCAGCTGTGGTGGCGATCTGCGCCACTGTCAGCATGTTGATCAGCTCCCAGCCGCGTGGTTCAGCGGGCGCCAGGCGCCGCGCCGCGTCAAACCAGAATGCAAGGCGGTCGATGGCCTCGCCGAGGGCTGCTCCATTGCGCTCCAGGCCTACCTGCCGCCACATCAGGGACTTGAGGGAGTATGTGAGGTCCGTCACGCCAAGTTCGATCCCATGGGGTGGATGGTCCATGCTCGAGCGCAACACCCGGTCAGGCTTGGGACCGCTACGCTTCGATGCGCTGCGAGCCGCTTCGCGTCCGGCGGCCTCGCCCAGCACCATGCCTTCAAGCAGCGAGTTGGAGCCGATGCGATTTGCGCCATGCAGCCCGCTGCTTGCGCATTCGCCGACGGCCCAGAGTCCCGGGACGCCCGTGCGACCCTCAGCATCGACTCTCAGTCCACCGATCATGTAGTGCGCTCCGGGCCGCACCGGAACAGGGTCGCAGGCGATGTCGATGCCGAAGAAGCAACAGATGCGACTGACGGCCGGAAAGAGTTCATGTGGATCGCCGTCGATCTCGCCGAGATCCAGGTACACGCTGGTGTCGCCCGTCTCGATCATGCGCCGAAACGCCGCCCGGCTGACCACATCCCTCGGCGCGAGTTCCGCGTCGTCGTGCGCTGCGGGCATGAATCGATCGCCGTGACGATCACGCAGCACGCCGCCGTGTCCGCGGACGACCTCGCTGACCAGGACGCGTGCCGCACCGGCGATGTACAGGCATGTGGGGTGAAACTGGAAGAACTCCATGTCTCGCACGGTTGCGCCTGCGCGGAGGCCGATGGCCACGCCATCTGCAGTCGCGATGGACGGGTTGGTGGTCTCGCGGTAGAGCTGCCCGCCGCCGCCGGTGGAGAGGATGACCTGGGCGGCGGTGTAGAGCACCAGCGATCCTTCACTGTTGCGAGCAAGCAGGCCGTAGACGCTGCCGTCGGCCGTGACGACATCGATTGCAAAGGTATCTGGGAAGAGCGTGATGGCACTCGATGCGCTGAGCGCGCCTGACATGACCCGCTGGAGCTCAAGGCCCGTCGCGTCTCCGTCGGCATGAATGATCCGCCGCTGCCCGTGTCCGCCCTCGCGGGCAAGGTGCAGGCTTCCATCGTCGCGGCGATCGAACTGTGCTCCAAGATCAAGCAGTTGCTGGACCGCGCTGGGCCCGCCATGGACGATCCGGCGCACCGCATCGGCGTCACAGAGGCCGCGGCCCACGGACATGGTGTCTGCGATATGCGCGTCGAAGGAGTCCTCATCTGCGATCACCGCGGCCATGCCGCCGCGAGCTACGCGGGTGTTAGTCGTGTCCAGATCCGCCTTGGTCACAAGCGCTACGGACCGTCCCTCATCAGCAGCGGCGAGCGCGGCGGCTCCACCTGCGATGCCGCCACCGACGACCACGACGTCAAAGCGGTACGCGGGGATAGTTCGCAGGTCCACCTCCGCCAGATACCTGTCAAGGCAGAGGGTCATGGCGCCGACTCCGTGATCTCGATCATCCGCTCAAGGGCCAGGCGGGCCTGTGCGCAGAGGGTCTTTCGGGCGTCCGGGTCGAGGCGGTCGCGGCGACCACTGGCCTCGTCGACGGTGTCGCCGGCCATGACGCGGTTGATCTGGGGCGCCTCGCCGCGTCGCAGCAGGTCGAGCATGCCCGCGAGGTGGGGAGGGTCATTTCGACTCATCGTCGCGCACCCGCATCCGGCGATGCCCGAGCCGAGTTCTGGGATGTCGGCGAGGTGTCGTACCTCCACGCCGCGACGCGCCGCCTGCTCCGTGGCGTTTCTCACGAAGTGGCCCTCGGTCCCGACCGCGATGCGGCTGCCGGAGGGGGCGTCCATGATCGTATTCCAAAGGTACGCGGTGCTGCCGGCGCCGTCCGCTGCGCGTACAGCGTCGATGGGTGCCTCGGGATGGATGAGCACCTGCCACTTGCGATCCTGCCACCAGGCAACCTGCTCGGCGTTGAAGATCGTGTGTACCCCGCAGTAGCCGCCCCAGAGCAGCATGGGCGCATCGTCAAGACCGTCGATGGCATCGAGGTCGGCGCCGCTGGTTGGAATCGTCACGAGGGACTCGATGTCCATGCCCAGGCGGTCTGCGGTGTTTCTCCCCAGGTGTTCATCGGGCAGGAAGAGGACCCGGCGTCCATCGCGCCGCGCCCAGTCGACAATCAAGTGCGCGTTGGAACTGGTGCAGACGGCGCCGCCGCTGCGGCCGGCGAGCGCCTTGAGGCGGCCGGAGGTATTCATGTAGGCCACCACGACCAGGTCATCGACGAAGCGATCGATGAGGGCGTCGGCCACGGGCAGGACCATCCAGTCCTTGGCCATCATCTCCATCGTGCAGCCGGCCTTGGGATTGGTGATCCAGACTTCCTGGTCGTCGGTGGCGAGCGTTGCGATCGTCTCGGCCATGAAGTGCACGGCCGACTCGACGATCACTGTCTTGTTGGGATTGGCCGCCGACTGCAGGGCGAGTTGGTAGCTGTCTGCCACTAGGCCGCCGTACCGCTCCACGAGCTTGACGATCTCGCCGCCCATGTAGTAGTGGGCCAGGAGCAGCAGGGAATCGCCGAAGTGGTCCTGCGCTGGCTGCACGTAGCGATCCAGCCAGGGAAGCACAGTTCCGGGGGTGCGATCAGGGAGCGCGTGGTACTCCTGCGCGTAGGGCTTGAATTCCTCCTGGTACCAGTCCAGCGGCAGGTCGCCCTGGCAGATGGGGAGATCAGGCTCCAATGCGATGCCGGTTGGAACTGCTTGCGGAAGGATGGCTAGCGCGTCGGCCATAGGCAGATGCGCCATGATACTTCGAGCAGGGGGCTCACTACTCGCTGTTGCCAGCTTCGTCGTAGTTGCCGCTGATGGTGCCCTCGACGGTCCCTTGATGATCGAGGGTAGCACCCGTGACCTCCAGGTCACCTCCCACGGTGCCGACATCGTTGATTGTGATCTTCTCCCCGACAAACGAGACGTCTCCGGTCACGGTGCCGTTGATGGTCAACTGTTCACCCATGAAGGACAGGTCGCCGTTGAGGGTGCCGTTGATCAGCAGGTATGCGCCCATGAAGTGCATGCTTCCATCGACGGTGCCGTCGATGGTCGTCTTCTCGCCCAACATGGTGAGGTTTCCATCGAGCGTGCCTTCAATGTGCAGGCTTTCGCCCATGTAGAAGGAGTCGCCAGTGATCACGGAGTCGGCGCCGATGTGGAACGACTCGCCCATGTTCATCGTGTATCCGATGAACGGAACGAAGCTGTTGCCAGCCCAGACCAGCAGGAGTACCGCGAGGATGACCATCGCTAGGCAGCCACAGCCGACCTTCTTGATGCATCCGCCTGGCCGCGTATCGAGTTCGGCGACGTCCGCGTTTACGACAACTTCTTGTTCAGTCATGGCGGACATCATAGTGACGCGAGTGCCTTGGGTGAGGTGGTAAGATGCCTCCCCCTGCGGGCGTAGCTCAGTTGGCAGAGCGTCAGCCTTCCAAGCTGAATGTCGAGGGTTCGAGTCCCTTCGCCCGCTTGCTCCCTACGAACGGTGGACAAATAGACCACCTGAAAAGCCCCTTTGGCTAAGGCGCGAGGCCAGGAATGATTCGAAACATTTGCTCAGTGGTGGGCGGCTTGGCTGTGGGCATGGGGGTGAACATGGCCATTGTCATGCTGGCGGGCCTGCTGTTCCCAATGCCCGAGGGTCTGGACTTCGCTGACAGCGAAGCGGTGTCTGCGTACATCGCGGGCCTTCCCCCGGTTGCAATGCTGCTCATCATGGGCGCTCATCTAGCTCAAGCGTTTACTGGAGGCTGGCTTGCCGCACTGATCAGCAAGAACCGCCCAATGCTTGTGGCAATGATTGTCGGGGGCCTCTCACTTGTTGCGGGGTTGATCAATATGAGCAGCATCCCCTTGCCAGGCTGGATGTGGATCGAGATGCCTCTCTACCTCGTGGCGGCATGGGCAGCCGCAAAGGTAGAGCTGGCTCGTCGTGCAGCCAGAATCAACTGATCATGCGAGGCTTCCTGTTCAGAAATGTTGCCCATGGGATCGCCGGGCTCCTGTTCCTTGCAGGATGTCAATCGCAATTGGCCGGCACGCCGTTGTCGGTCGCGATAGCCGCTGATGGTTCGGCCCACGATGCCCACTACACCATGCTGGTTGAGAAGCTCAACGTGCGACAGAAGCAGCACCTGGTTTTTTGCACCGCAACCGCTGGGGGCATCGCGGCACTGGATTCCTTTGTGGCGTCCTACCCCGAGAGTCCACACCGCGAGCGGACCCTCTACTTGGCAGCCATCTCCCGCTGGAACCTCTATCGCTACGCGGAAGCCGCCGACGCCTACGGCGCCTACCTCGAGGAGTTCCCAGGCCAGCGGCTCTCGAGCCTGGCGATGACCAGACTCGTCCAGTCCCTGATTCGATCCGACCAGGGGGACGCTGCCCTCGCGGCAATCGGCGACTTCAACGAGGCGCCCGGCGCAGATCAACGAGAGCTCCACCGCGCAGATGCCCTATCGCTGCTGGGCCGCGGGGAGGAGGCCGCCGAGCTGGTGGCGACCTGGATTGAACTCCAGGAGTTGGCCGGGGGCAATGCCCGCGTCATCGAGGTTGCCGCAGCGCAGCTCGCTCGCCTTGAGCGCATCGGCCAGCCGCTTGCGGACTTCGCGGTACAGCGCTACGGCAGTGACGCGATCCTCTCGCCGCAGGCGTTCCACGGGCAGGTCCTGCTGGTGGACTTCTGGGCGTCCTGGTGCAGCCCGTGCATGGCCCAGATGCCCGCGCTTGTGGGCATCTACGACACCTGCGGAGCGCGGGGATTCGAGATCCTCGGCATCAGTCTCGACGATGACGCTGCCAAGATGGAAGGGGCCCTTACGCGGGTCGGCGCAACTTGGCCGCAGTACTTCGACGGCAAGCGGTGGCAGAACGATCTTGCGGTCCGCTTCGACGTCCACCGTGTACCGCAGACGCTCCTCGTGGATCGAGCGGGGATCGTG
>CAZKTE010000066.1:0-2404 GCA_964555625.1 uncultured Isosphaeraceae bacterium
TCGACGGTCGCCACCAACTGAGCTGGGTCTGCAGGATCTCCGTTATCGATCACGCTCCAAGAACCCGTGGAGGCCTGATTGGTATCCAACAGGTCAACGTGCCACGGAAACTCGTCGCCCAGAAGGTTGCCTTGCCCGCTGCTGGTGACGCGGTAGACAAAGACCGCCACGAGGATCCGCCCCTGATAACGTCGGAACATGCAGTCCCAGAGGTACTGGGGCCGCGGCAGATCAGTCTGGTCGCCGGACCACATTGGGTACTGCCGCTCGCCGGCAAGCACGCGTACAACTGGCTGCTCGCTAAACCTGAACGTGTCGAAAGGGATTCCCGGCACGAAGTTCGGGAAGACCGGGTCACTGGCCCAGGCATTGGGACCGTTTGCTCCGCCCTCGATGAGTGCACCGTCGTCAAACACCGCAAAGAGATCGATGGCGCCTCGTAGTTCCGGCTCGGCAAAGTCACTGAGGTATCGGCCTGGACGACGCCACATCCAGTCGCCTTCCACGGTTGGCCAAGGGTTGCTGTTGCCCGGGTCGGCGATGGCCACCGACCAGTCGTTGTCCCACTCCTCGCAGACACCGAAGTCCTCGGGCGACACGCGTGACCGCAGGATCGATAGGGCGTTTCGCGCAACACCTGGCCCAAGCGTGTCATCAGTCGATCGCTGCTGCTGAGCGATCCCAGCGGGGAACATCGTCGCGATGCTCACGATGCCGATCCCGAGGATGAAGATCGCCAACAGCAACTCCACTAGCGAGAAGGCGCGATGTGAACGGTGCCGCGTCATTCCAGTGGCACCCCGCTGTAGCGGTTGAACTGGATGCGATCGGCGCTGAGATCAATGTAGTCGGTGTAGAACTGGTCGCGGTCGTAGGCGTCGACCGTGCCATCAGGGCCCGGATAGTAGTACTGCCCGACGAGGTCCGGGTACTGGATGATCGTCGCGCCGCCAGCCAGCGCACGGCACTCCTGCTCGTCGAAGACACACAGGAAGGGCGCCATGCTCACAAATGGCTCGCCACCGGACCCCTCCAGATCGAAGTAGGCGCCGCTGGCGAATTCCACGGGGACCGTGTCCGCCGTCGCCCAGCCGACCACGGCCGCGTCGCCCTCGTTGCCATCGCGATTGGGATCCGGGTCGATCGTCTGCTCGCCGTCCTGGTCGAAGTCGACCCAGACGCGGTCGCTGCCGCTCTCGGCGTTGCGGACGACGACGCGTCCTTCCGGACTATAGAGGATGCCCACCATGGCACCCCATCGCTGCGATGCGTTGATGGTGGCGACCGCCGGCAGGAATGTTGGCGCCCACCAGATGTGATCGGCGTCCACGCCGTAGCCCGGGCCAGCGACGCTGACGCCAGTGGACAGGGTTCGCGGCGGAATCCCCACGACGGGGACGAAGCGATCCACCGTCCAGACCGTGCTTCCACTGACAGTCGCGTTCCGGCTGTCGCCCGACCAGCGGGCGACGACAACGTCCACGACCTGGGACTGGCCGCTGTCGACCAATCGCGGTCGGAAAACCGTCAGCATGTACTCGTTGTCCCGGATGGCACGCGCCCGCGCGTTGTCGAGCGCTGCACTCACGGTGTTCTTGGCCGAGGTCATGCGGTAGTCGGACGCGACGCCGCGATAGGCGACCATCGTGATCCCGGCAATGATCGTGATGACCACGATGACCACGATCAGCTCGATGAGCGTGAACCCCCGGAACCCCCGCAGTTGGCGGAGGCCTTGATTGAATGGGATGCGAATCATCGCGCGCCCTCCACGATGAAGACGTCGTAGGAGTAGAGGTTGTCGAGTGCCGCCTCGAATCGATCCTCGTCGACGGCATCGCCATCGCGGCTCTGATAGCGGAAGCCGAAGGTCTCATCGGGACCCGCCGAGACCCAGTAGGGCTTTCGATTGACGCACGACCCAAGGCCATCTTCGCCCTGATCCCAGATCGTCCCGTCGCCGCTGGCGTCGATGACGAAGGTGTTTCCAGACACCTCCCAAGGGGATCCCTTCCACAGTTCGCCGGGAAGCACCAGTCCCATTGGATTGTCCCAGGCGTCACGGATGTGCCAGTCCTCCGCAGTGCCCGGTGGATGGACGTGACGGCTGATGAGGTCGGGGTTGACGCGCGTCAGGATCGACGCAGCAGCCTCGGACTGCATCATCAGGTTCACCGCGTCAACCATGCGGTCATGAAGGCCGTCGACCATGTCGCCCTCGCTGACCTGGGACATGAAGTCGGCGCCGTTCGCCACTGCACTGGCGTCGTCAATGTCGTAGCGGAGGCCCACGTCGACGAGGCCGCTGGTCATGGACCGGCCCATCTCGAGTTCCCACTCGTCGAGTGCCAGCGTCAGCAGCGACAACGCGTCGTGGGTCCGACGGATCTCGCTGCCACGCAGC
>CAZKTE010000066.1:2414-7362 GCA_964555625.1 uncultured Isosphaeraceae bacterium
CTCGCCAATCACGCCAGGGGTAGCGGCCACCGCTATCCCGTATGTCATAGGCCGACCCATCTCCAACTCCCACTCGTCAAATGCGAGACTCGCAAGCGATAGCGCATCGCGGGTACGACGGATCTCGCTGCCACGCAGCACGCTGTTTGAGATGCCCAGCGTGAGCGCCGCGAGGATCATGATGATCGTGATCACGACCATCATCTCGATCAGGGAGAAGGCTCGCCTCATGGCCCGACCTCCACGATGTTGTCGCGATTGGTCTGATCGGTCATGTCATCGCCGCTGTTGCCCGGCAGCCCAGGCTCGTCAGCCCTGATGGCGGCATTGAGCAGCCGATCTGCCCCGCTGGAGAAGTAGGCGTATTGACCGGCCTGCAGTTCCATCGAGGTCGACGTGTCACCACCGCTGTCGCTGCTGTTTCGCATGTCCGGCAGCACCGCGTCAACGACGGTCTGAGAGCCAAACTCGTAGGGCCGCAACAGGAAGAAGTCGCTGAGCGTGGGCCGGAAGGGATCGACGGTCCGCGGGAACTGATGGGCGATCCCCGTCTCAAGCTGTGGCGCACCATCAATGGGTCCACGACCGTTGAAGGGATAGAGCGCGCGGTAGTAGCGAATCGGCGAGCCCCACGCGTCGACGATCACCATGGGCATGGTGACGTCGTAGCCGGGATCGCCAGCATGCAGGACCACAGGCTGGCCGGTCACCGGGTCGATGTCGCTGACGCCATCGCCGTCGGCATCGAGCAGGCGCCCCATGAGATCCCCGTCGTCGAGTTCCAGGTAGGGGCCGTAGACGCGGCCGCGGGCGTCGTACGCCGATGCGCGCGCCACGCGAGACCAGTTCCCGGCACCAGACAGATCCGCGTCCGGATCGGTCGCCGACCAGACGCCGTCCATGCCCGGGTGCCGAATGCCCAGGGCAGGAAGCTCCGCCTCGGTCGCCACGTCACCGGGTACCCAGCCATAGCCGTCGTCGTCGTGGTCGCCGTACCCGATGAGGTACTCAGCAGGCGACGTGATTGAATACCAGTCTTGGATCTCGACCCTGTAGGTCTGCGAAACGCCCGTGTCGAGTCCCGTGGGTGGAAACTCGGGGGGGATCCCAAGCGACCGATCCGCCCCGAGCACCGGCGGGAGGTACCCGATGTCGCCCCTGAAGACCTCCGTGGCCTGTGCGAGGGCGGTCATGACCGAGCGGGTCGCGGCGCGCTGCGCGGCAGTGCGGGCGGAGTTGACGGCGACCGACAGCAGCGCAACGAGGATGACGATGATGATGATCGTCATCAGCAGCTCAATGAGCGTGAAGCCCCTGTTCAACCTCGTGATGTGGCGTGATTTCGCCATGGGATCCAATCAGTCCTGCTGAGAGACGCTTTCGATCATGGTCACAAGTGGAAGGAAGAGCGCCAGCACGATGGTGCCGACGATGCCACCGAGCACGACCACAAGCAGTGGCTCGAGCAGGCTGAGCATCGCGCCCACCGCCACGTCGACCTCCTCGTCGTAGTTGTCGGCGACCTTCATGAGCATGACGTCAAGGTCACCGGTCTCCTCGCCGACCTCGACCATGTTTACGACGATCGGATCGCAGACCTTGGCCTCGCGTAGCGGGTCGGCGACAGTCTCTCCCTCGCGGATCGAGTCGTGGACATTGTTGAGGGCCTTCTCGTAGACGAAGTTGCCCGACGTGTCGCGCGTGATGAGGATCGCCTCGAGGATCGGCACGCCCGCGGAGATCAGCGTTCCCAGCGTCCGCGTGAAGCGGGCGACCGAGGTCTTCTGCACGAGGTTGCCCATGACCGGCAGCTTCATGAGGATGATGTCGGTGAGCGCGCGGCCAGGGCCGGTCTTGCGCACGAGCTTGAAGAAGAAGAAGATCATGAAGGGCGAGGACACCACCCAGACCCAGCCGGGGATCGCCTGTTCGCCACTCTTTGGAGTGCCGGCCACCCAGAGGCTCATGTCCACCAGCCAGAGCGTCAGCGCAGGAAGCGCGACGTCGAAGTCATTGAAGATCTCCTGGAACTTCGGGATGACGAAGTACATGATGCCCGTGACGATGGCCACGGCGATGACGATTACGCAGATGGGGTAGATCATCGCGCCCTTGATGCGGGCGCGGAGACGCTGCGCCTTCTCCATGAAGTTCGCCAGACGCTGGAGGATGACGTCGAGCACGCCGCCGATCTCGCCGGCGGCCACCATCTTGCAATAGAGGCGATCGAACGCCTTTGGGTGCTTGCTCATCGCATCGGAGAGGCTGCTGCCTGCTTCCACGTCCTCGACAACCTGCAGCAGGATCGACTTGAGCTTGCCCGGCTTCTGCTGAGACTCGAGGATCTGCAGCGACCGCAGCAGCGGCAGCCCCGCGTCCTGCAGCGTCGAGAGCTGGCGAGTGAACTGCGTCAACAACTTCGCCTTCACGCCGCCTATGGAGATCGTCAGGCCCGCGCCCTTTTTCTTGGCCTTGCGCGTCTTCTTCACGGCGGCCTTGCCCTCGCCGGTGGCGCCCTTGACCTTCTCCTCGCGGACGGCGGTTGGGAAATACCCCTTGTCGCGGATTGCAGCGATCGCCTCGTCGCTCGTCCCGGCGTCGATGCGGCCCTTCTCGGCCTTCCCTGCTGCGTTCAGCGCCTCGTAGACATAGGTGGGCATCGTCGAATCACTCCTCTTGCAGCGTCTCTCGCACGACTTCGTCGATGGTGGTCTGCCCGTCGTAGATGGCCAGGAGACCGCCCTCTCGCAGGCTGCGCATGCCGCGGCTCTGGGCCTCGGTCCGCAGCACCGCGGTGGACGCCTGGGAGAGCACCATCTCGCGCAGGGCGTCGTCGAATTCCATGATCTCGAAGAGCGCGAGTCGGCCCTTGTAGCCATTCTGGCTGCACGCCTCGCACCCCTTGCCCCGGAAGAAGGTGCGGCCCTGCACGTCCTCGGGTCGCAGCTGCAGCTCCAGGAGTTGCTCCATGCTTGGCTCGTACTCTTCCTTGCAGTTGACGCAGATGCGGCGCACGAGCCGCTGGGCGACGATCGCTTCCACCGTCGCGGTGATGAGGAACGTCTCGACGCCCAGATCAACGAGCCGCAGGATCGTGGAGGGCGCATCATTGGTATGCACCGTGGTGAAGACCAGGTGGCCCGTCAGCGAGGCTTGCACGGCGATCTGCGCAGTCTCAAGGTCACGAATCTCACCCACGAGGATGATGTCAGGGTCCTGTCGCAGGAAGGAACGAAGCAGCCGGGCGAAGGTCAGATCCTGCTCGGAGTTGATCTGACACTGCACGAGGCCGTCGATGTCGTACTCGACGGGATCCTCGGCTGTGAGGATCTTGGTGTCGGGGGTGTTGAGCTCGGCGAGCCCTGCATAGAGCGTCGTAGTCTTGCCCGAGCCGGTGGGTCCGGTGACGACGACAATCCCGTTTGGCCTGCCGATGATCTCGCGGATCTTCAAAAGGTCATTGTCGCGCAGGCCGATCTTGTCGAGGCTCAGTTGCACATTGGAGCGATCGAGCACGCGCATGACGACCGACTCGCCGAACATCGTCGGCAGGACCGAGACACGCAGGTCGATCGGGGAGGCGCCCACGGTGAGTTCGATGCGGCCGTCCTGGGGCAGTCGCCGCTCTGCGATGTCGAGGTTCGCCATGACCTTGATGCGCGAGACGATGGGCAGCGCAAGGTGCATCGGTGGCGGGACCATCTCATAGAGGACGCCGTCGATGCGGTATCGCATCTTGAACTCCTCCTCGAAGGGCTCGAAGTGGATGTCCGAGGCCTTGTCCTTGATGGCCTGGAGCAGCACCAGGTTCAGGAGGCGCACGACCTTGTTGTCATCCGCCGCCGAGGCGAGGTCCTCGAGGTCGATCGAGTCTCCCCGGGCCCCGAAGCGCGCCAACTCGTCGCTCTCGCTGAGTTCGGTCATGATGTCGGCCATGGACGTGCTGCCGCCTGCGTACTTGGCCGCGAGGATCGCGTCGATCTGATCGGCCGGCGACACTACCGCCGTCACCTTGAATCCCATGAGCAGGCGCAGGTCATCCACGGCGCGGAAGTTGTCCGGGCTCTTCATCGCCACAGTCAGAGACCGGGTGGACTCCTCGAAGGCCACCGGCACGATCTGGTAGGTGGTCGCAGTCTCCTGCGGCAGAGCCTCCACCGCCGAACTTGGGATGGAGTCGCCGTCCAACTCCATCCAGAGCAGTCCCGCCTGGCCTGCAAGGGCCTCCAGAACGTCCTGTTCGCTGATGAGGCCCATCTGGATGAGGACCTCGCCGATCTTGTTGAACTCCCCCTTCTTCTTGGCCGCCCGCTGTACGGCCAGCGCCTCGTGCACCTGATCTCGCTTGAGCTTCTTGAGCTTGGTCAGGACCCGACCAAGCCGCCGCCCCTTGAGCTGCGCAGGATCAACGGCTGGTGTGCCTGAGGGAGTTGACTGGGCCTCTGCCATGAGAAATGCTCCTGTGTCCATACCGGCTGGGCCAACACAGCATGATTCGGACCTCCGCCGCGCCTGACAAGATCGCCAGCCATGATCGGATAGTCCGCCACTTGGATTATTCCCCTATTATCTGCTTCCGGCAACCCCTACGTTTCGGGCTTGACATCCTCTTCATCGAGTTCCGTGCGGCCCACGGCACCTCCACCGCGATGCACCTTCTGGGTCAATGCACCGGGGTCACGGCCCTTGTCGATCATCTCCTCGGCACTGATCAGGCCCTGCTCATAGAGCGTCCAGAGGTGGTCATCGAGGAGTTGCATGCCGAATTTTCGACCCGTCTGGATTGCCGAATCAATGCGGAAGGTCTTGTTTTCACGCACCAGATTCGCGATGGCGGGCGTAATGACCAGGAATTCAAACGCCGCGACCCGCCCTGGCTTGTCCTCACGCCGCAGCAGTACCTGGCTGAGAATGGCGATCAGTGAGGTCGAGAGCTGCACGCGCACCT
>CAZKTE010000067.1:0-7158 GCA_964555625.1 uncultured Isosphaeraceae bacterium
TGCTCGAGCAGGTCACATTGACCGATATGCCCGCCGAGGAGTGGGCGCAGCGCAAGGGCGACGCCCAAGCCCATTAGGGCGCGATGACGTGAACCCGGCCCGCCGCCAAGGGACCGACCGTCCGCGTGTCGCCGCTAGGCCAGCGTACGACGACCGACGCGATCGTCTCTGCATCGCCAAGACCAACATGGATCCGGGGGTCATGTGCCGATGCGTATCCACGCGACGTACGGACCACCCGACGCGGCCGCGTGCCGTCGGACAGTTCTAGGGTCACCACCGCGCCGATCGCCGGCGCACCGGACCCCGTGCGTACATCCAGCATGACCCAGTTTCCACGGTCGGGCACGATGTTGCGAAGCAGGGAGACGGAAGCGTCCTTGTTGACCACGATCAGGTCCACCCCGCCATCGCCGTCGATGTCCCCCGATGCCACCCCGTGGGCGGCCGCGATCAGCGACGCAGCAGTGCCACCGCGGGGCGTCACCGCGATGAAACGACCATCTTCTCCCTGACGGTAGAGCTGGTCAGGCTCGGCGAGCGGATCCGTCGCGCTGAATAGATCTGGCTGCCATCGAACGCGGCCGGTGGCCACGAAGAGATCGTCGAGGCCGTCGTTGTCAAAGTCCGCCAGCGCCATACCCCACCCGGTGTACGGACGTGACGGCGCGGCGATGCCCCAGCGTGCGGCCCCGTCGACGAAGACGCCCCCGTCGTTGATGAAGAGTGAGTCAGTCTCTCCGAAGAGGTTCGTGACCAGCACGTCAAGATCGCCATCGCGATCGACGTCGCGCAGGTCGGCACCCATTCCCGCCTTTTCCTTGCCCGAGTCATCCACCGCGCATCCAAGCTGCATCCCCCGCTCGATGAACAATCCGTCGCCTTGGTTGATCCAGAGGCGATCGGGCATGCCGTCGTTTGCCACGAAGATGTCCGGCAGATCGTCGCCGCTCACGTCCGCGATCGCCACACCCAAACCGGTGCCCCGCACGGCCGCCATGCCACTCTCGATCGACGCATCGCGAAACGTGCCGTCCCCCTCGTTGAGGTAGAGCATGTCCGCCATAGGCGCGTCGTAGACCTCTGGGTTGCAGTAGTCGCGCCGCGACTGGTTGTCGAAACACACTCGCTCCGTCTGCGTGGTCCAGTCCAGATAGCTGGTGACGAAGAGATCAAGGTCCCCGTCCCCATCCACGTCGGCAAACGCACTACACGCAGAGAATCCCGGGCCCTCCACGGCGGCGGCCTCGGTCACGTCCAGGAACCGGCCGCCACCCTCGTTGCGCAGCAGCGTGTTTCGGCCGAGATTCGTCACGTAGAGGTCGATGTCACCATCGCCGTCGAAGTCGCCGGTTGCCACCCCGATGCCGTAGCCGCCGTCACCGGCCCCGCTTCCGGCCGTGCGGTCCACGAATCGCCCCTGTCCGGTGTTCTCAAGGAGTCGGTTGACGTGGGAATCACCCGGGGCGTCGTCGAGGCTGCCCCCCTGCACCAGGTAGAGGTCTAGGTCGCCGTCGTCGTCGTAGTCCAGCAACGCTGTGCCTCCGCCCATCGTCTCAACGATGTAGTAGTTGCCGCTAGCCCCGCTGGCATATCGAAACTCCACACCACGATCGGCCGACTCCTCCACGAACCACCCCTGCGCCGCACGCTCGACGGGCCCAGAATGATCGGCCGGATCCGCGCAGGCCAGCGGGAGCAGGGCCACGGTACACCAAGCCACTCTTCCCCTCACGGCTCGGACACCGAGGTCAACTCATCAAGCAACACCGTGGCAGCCTCATGACCGGGGTGCACGTCAAGCAGTTCACGCAGCGTCGCACGCGCCTGGTCCTCTTCACCAGCGGAGACTTGCACGCCCGCGAGGTCCAGCATCGCATCCTCGTCCCCGGGCTGGATGCGGATCGCGTGGGAGAACGCATCCATCGCGGCGGCCCACCGCCGCGCAGCAGCATGCAGCGCTCCGGCACGCTTGTAGAGCGCGGCGGCTTGCCCGGCGCGATCGAGCAGCAGCGCAACCGTTGCCGCTGACTCCAGCAGCGCAGGGTCATCGGGCGCATGCTCGATTGCACGCTGGGCGTATCCCAGCGATCGTGCAAGCCAGGCATCGCGATCCTCGCCCCTCGCAGACGCTGCGCAGAGCATGGCGTACTGCTTGAAGTAGTTCACCGACCCCGTGGTACCGCCCTCAATTCGCGCCATCTCGGACAGCGCAGCGGGCACGTCACCCGTGGAGTGCAGTGCGAAGGCCAGCGCCGCAACCAAGTCTGGGTTCTCACTGTCTGCTTCCACGGCCCGCCGCAGCATTGGCAGCGCCACTGCAGGACCGCGCAGCCGCAGCATGTCCATCGCGTTTCGCGCAATCATGCGTTTGCCGGTGGCCAACAGCGCAATCTCGTTGAGCCAGGGATCCGGCCAGCGCTCAGGCAACGGACCTGCCAGGGCAAGCGATTCCTCCATGTCCGCCGCGCGGCCAAGCCGACGGTAGACCTGCGCAGCAACGTGGTGCATCCAAGGTGGTACCTGCTCGCCTGCCAGGTGGGGCTCTATGACGTCCAGTGCGCCCTGCGCGTCACCGAGTTGCAGCAGCACCTGCGCCCGCGTCACGACTGCCCCCGCGTGCCTCGGGTTTCGTTCGATGGCGCGATCCACTGCAATCCGGGCCTCCTCGAGCTCGCCGCGTTCAAGGCGCCAGCGAGCAAGTCGCAGCCAGCCTGGTCCGTAGTTGGCCTGCGCATCGAGCACGACCTGGAGATCGGCCAGCGCGCCGTCGGCCTGCTCCAGCCGCCATCTGGTGACCGCCTGCCGGTACCTCAGGTGCTGAAGATCCGGGTCAAGCGAGAGCGCAACTTCCGATGCCGAGACGGACGCCTCGTAGTACGCGTTTGCCAAGAGCGCCGAGGCATGGCGAGCCCAAGTCGCCGCATCCGTCGGGGCGGCCCGTACCGCCGCAGCCGTGCGGCGCAGCAGATCCCCGATCAGCGGATCCACGCTGGCAAGGTCCGCCGGAAGCGGGATCGTTGCGGTCGCCGCAGAGGGCGTCGGCCGC
The DNA here is from genome assembly GCA_964555625.1 of uncultured Isosphaeraceae bacterium. Lineage (GTDB taxonomy): Bacteria > Planctomycetota > Phycisphaerae > Phycisphaerales > SM1A02 > CAZJKE01. The sequence goes on from CAZKTE010000067.1 coordinate 3,050, forward strand.
TTGCAGCCGCCGCCTGCCAGCGTCACCACTAGGGCCAACGTGATCACCCATCGCATCATCTGATCGTAGTCGATCCCCCCCCTGCCCGGTTCAGGGTCTTGATCATCTGGCCTGATGACGAGACCATGTCCTGCGCCATGGACTATCTGACCGCGGACGACCACAAGCGACTGACCGATGAGCTCGAGTCCCTCAAGGGCAAGCGGGTCGAACTCTCCGATCGCATCGGCCGTGCGCGCGAACTCGGTGACCTCAAAGAGAACGCCGACTACCACGCTGCCAAGGACGACCAGGGTCACAATGAGCGCAAGATCCGGGACCTCGAGGAGCGGCTCGCCTTCTCCACCGTCACCGACGACGAGCACGTACCGGAAGACGTGGTCTTCTTCGGCGCCACGGTGCAACTGCGCAACATCGACACGGGCAAGGAGGATGCCTACCGCCTCGTCGGCGACATGAGCGGCAGCTTCGACCTCGACTACATGGAGGTAACGCCCAACTCCGCGATGGGCATGGCACTGCTCAAGGCCCGCATCGGCGAGACGATCGGCGTAGATCTGCCCGCCGGTCGTACCCGCTTCGAGGTCCTACGGATCCTCGAGTAGCGAACGTGCGCACATGTCCACTCCACTGACGCAACTCGTAGTCGCCGTTCCGACGCTCAACAACATGCGCACGATCGAGCGCACGATCCAGAGCGTGCAGGGCCTTGCTGGCCGCGTGGTGGTCATGGACAGCGGCAGCGATGACGGCACCGACACCTGGTGCGAGGAGCAGGGCTGCGAGGTCCTGCGCCGGGACTGGAGCGGCATGGTTGACCAGCGCCGCGCACTGCACGAAGCCTGCGGCGATGCCGCGTGGATCCTGCACCTCGACAGCGACGAGTCACTGGACGAGGAACTCCAGGGCTCGATCCGAGAGGTCGTCACAAGCGACGAACAGAAGATCGACGGGTGGTCCTTCAACCGCAAGCTCTGGTTCGCCGGGGGGTGGCTGCACCACGTCTGCCAGCCGGAGTGGCGCCTGCGGCTGGTACGCGGAGACCGTGCGACGATTGGAGGCGCCGGCGTGGATGGCGCCGGCGGGCATGATCGCCTGGAGGTACCAGGAAGCGTGGCCAGGCTCGCCGGGACCTGTCGACACGACTCCTGGGAGAACCTCGAGGACCTGATCAATCGCGCCAACGCCTACGGACGGCGGGCGGCCCAAAGTGGGCAGCGAGGAGGCTCCCTCGTCCGCATGGTGGGCAGCCCCATCGCCGTGATGATCAAGCAACTGGTGCTGCGTGGAGGCGTGATGGATGGACGCCGTGGCCTCCTGGTGGCCAGTGGCCTCGCGGCCACCACCTTCGTCAAGCACTTTCACATCTTCGCTGCGCGCGTCGAGCGAAGTAGGCACGTGGGCTAACTGGACGAGTCGTCGTCGAGTTGCCGGACGGGTACGCCCAGGAACAGGGCATTGGGGACGATGACGTCGTGGCCGTCGTCGTCACGGACGTTGGTGTAGTAGAGGCCGATGCGGTCGACCGTGCCCTCGATGTTCTTGCCGACCAGCTCAATGCGCTGCCCGATGGCAAACGGTCGCGTCAGGATGACCACGAGCCCACCGAAGACGTTGGTGATGAGGTCCTTGGCCGCGATGCCCACGGCCACGCCACTGACGCCGCCGACGGTCAGGATCGCCGCCGTGTTGACGCCCAGGCTCTGGAGCACGACTAGGCCGCAGACCGCCCAAGTCGCGACCACGACGATGTTGCCCAGGGCGTGGACGGCCGTCACGTCGACGCCGTGCTCGACAAGCGACCGCTCCACGGCCCGCACGCAGCGCTGCACGAACCAGCCCATCGATGCGGCGATTACGACGACGCGGATCACGACCAGCATGGTCGCTGCCCAGGAGAAAGCCTCGCCACCCGGGCTCGTCACCAGCATCTCCAGCGCGAGCGTCGCGGCCACGCCCCAGATAGCGAGCATCAGTGGCCGCCGCGACGCCAACGCAACGGCCGCCATCAGCGGCCGATCCCCGGCGAGGGCTGATCGTTGGAACCACACGCGGCACGATTCCACCATCGTCGTGACCACCAGGGCCACGACCAGAACCGTGGCCGCCATCCCGAAGCTCCCTTGCAGTGCCGGAGGCATAGCGACACGATAGCACCCCGCTACACTCGCCGCCGGAGCCCAGGAACCCTCCATGTCGACGCTCGTCATCGCCGTCCTTGCCGGCCTCGGATTCGTTCTTGCCTACCACACGTACGGGAAGTGGCTCGGTCGCAGGGTCTTCCAACTGACGGCCAGCGCAATCTGCCCATCAGAGGCGCTGCGTGACGATGTGGACTTCGTCCCGACACGCAGGTCGATCATCTTCGGCCATCACTTTACGTCGATCGCCGGTACCGGCCCAATCGTCGGCCCGGCCATCGCCGTCATGTGGGGCTGGCTGCCGGCGCTGCTGTGGGTGGTGTTCGGCGCCATCTTCGTAGGGGCGGTCCACGACTTCGGCAGCCTCGTGGTGAGCCTGCGAAACCGCGGCCAGAGCGTCGGCGAGATCGCCGGTCGCCTCATCAGCCCACGCGTGCGGCTGCTCTTCCTGCTGCTGCTCTTCATGGCGCTGACCGTGGTCCTGGCGATCTTCGGCCTCGTGATCGCCGCGGTCTTCCGCATGTACCCGGCGGCGATCTTCCCCTGCATGATCCAGGTGCCCATCGCCGTCGCCATCGGCACTTGGCTTCATCGCCGCGGCGTGGGCATCCTGCTTCCCAGCCTGCTCGCCCTGGGCCTGATGTACCTGAGCGTCGTCTTCGGCGACATGGGGCTCCTGGGGGCCTTCAACGCCGCGATGGCGAGCCTCCCCACGATCGCGTGGGTGGGCATCCTGCTGGGCTATTCCTACGTGGCGTCCGTACTTCCCGTCTGGACACTGCTGCAGCCACGTGACTACATCAACGCCCTGCAACTCCTCACGGCCCTTGCGCTCGTCGCCGGCGGGCTGGTTGTTGCGGGGCTACTGGGCGGCGCTGCCGTCGACGGTACTCGCCCCCCACTGGAACTCGCCGCCCCCATGATCGACATCGACCCCTCAGAGGCGCCGCTGATCTTCCCGTTTTTGTTCATCACGATCGCCTGCGGCGCCTGCAGCGGCTTCCACTGCCTAGTTTCAAGTGGCACGTCGAGCAAGCAGGTGGCAAGCGAGCCCGATGCGCGGCTCGTGGGCTACGGGAGCATGCTCACCGAGGGATTCCTCGCGACACTGGTGATCCTCGCCTGCGTGGCGGGCCTAGGCCTGGGCATCGAGGCCGAGGGCGCAACGCTGCTCGGTGGCGACGCCTGGGCGGCCCGCTACGGAAGCTGGACTGCTGCCGGCGGTCTGGGCGCCAAGGTCGGCGCGTTCGTCGACGGGTCGGCGAACTTCGTCGCCGCCCTGGGCGTGCCCTCGGCGGTAGCCACCGCGCTGATGGGCGTCTTCGTCGCGTCGTTTGCCGGCACGACGCTGGACACGGCCTGCCGACTGCAGCGCTATGTCGTGCAGGAACTCGCCCAGAGCGAGGGCATGACCGGCAGTGTGTTTGCGCCCTTCCGCGGGCGGCACGCAGCAACGATGCTCGCCGTTGTACTCGCCACGGTGCTGGCGGCGATTCCCGCCTCGGGCCAGTGGTCGATGGCCTCGATGGGCACAGGCGGCCTGATCCTCTGGCCACTCTTTGGCGCAATGAACCAGTTGCTTGCGGGCCTGGCGTTCATCGTCATCGCCGCCTACCTCTGGCGGCGGCGGATGCCCATCTGGTTCATCGTGCCCCCGGCGATCTTCATGCTCATCATGCCCATGTGGGCAATGGTCGCGCAGGTGTTTCTGGGCACGGGGTCGGCGGAGAGCTGGGTCTCCCAGGGCCGCTGGCTGCTGGCGGCGATTGGCACTGCGACCATCCTGCTCGAGGCCTGGATGGTCGTCGAAGCCGCCCGCCTGCTTCCCAGCGCGCGGGGCATCGATCTCAAGCCTGCATAACAGACAGCCCCCCAGGGGGCCCGGGGGGCTTCTCGCTTCCTTGACCTGCTAACGAGGCGGACGGGACTCGAACCCGCAACCACCGGATCGACAGTCCGGAACTCTAA
>CAZKTE010000068.1:0-7140 GCA_964555625.1 uncultured Isosphaeraceae bacterium
CGTGGTACTGCCCGTCAAGGCCTGGTACGTCACCCGGGTCAGTCGACATCAGGTGATGATCGATGAGGCCCAGTTCCTCGATGAACGTGAACCACCGCGTCGAGATCCGCGTGAGTTCGCGGCCCTTGCCGGGAACCGGGTCTGGCATCACCACGTCAAAGGCGCTGATGCGATCGCTTGCGACGATCAGCACCCCAGGAAGGTCATCGCCAGTGGCGGGGACGTCGTAGATGTCGCGGACCTTTCCCTGGCGGCGCCCGGGCAGGGGCAGATCGGTCTGGTAGACGGCGTTGCTTGTCATGGTCATGTGCTCAATTGTAGCGGCATCGTGTGCGCCATCGACCCGCCCTACAATGGCGCCGCCGGGGTCATCTCATGCTGCGCTTTTCCATCGGAGAACACGACTCGCTGGCCGCTTCGGCCACCAACGCCTACCTCGTCAGCCGCGACGACCAGGTCGTGCATGGCACGATCAAGGTCGAGGATGGCCACATCCAGGCGGCCGCCAGCGGCCACTCGAACATAGGCCTGTGCCTCCTCCACGAGGCCGGGACGGCCGGAACCCTGATGCTGCGTACGGCGCTGCTGCCACCGCGAGGGCGACCGTATCTGCTCTCCCTTGAGTTGGCCCGCTACCGCATCAAGCTCTTCCTCGACAAGAGCGAGGAGTGGAGCATGTTTGACCTCAGTAGCGAGCATCCGGCCGTCGAGCAGTGGGAGGCGGCCCGGCAGGTCTTCACCCGCGCCCTGGTGACCCCCAACCCCATCGAGGCAGACACACTGGCCCACGAGGCGCTCGAACAGGCCATCGCCTCCACCGAGCGACTGGCCTTGGCCCACGCCCAGATCCTGCTGCACCGTCGCTACGGAAACCGTTCGGCGTCGAACTCGACGCTGGGCGTTCGCACCGACGGGTCCCGCTACGACCAGCGGCTGCGGGACCTGGTGCAGCATGACTTCGACCTGGCCGTGATCCCGATGCGCTGGACCCAGATCGAGCCTTCGCAGGGCACCTTCGAGTGGTCAGAGGCCGACCGATGGGTGGCCTGGGCCAGCGAGCAGCAGAAGCCGGTGATCCTCGGGCCGCTCCTGGACTTCAGCCGCGCAGATGGCGTACCGGCCTGGGTCAAGGAGGCCGAGCACGACTACGCCGCGCTGCGGGAGGTCTGCTACGACCATGTGGAGCGCGTCGTCCAGCGGTATGCCGGTGTCGTCAACTTCTGGAGCCTCGGCGCTGGAATCAACCTTAACAGGCACCTGCGGCTTTCAGGCGCCGACATGGTGGACCTGGTCCGCATGGCCGCCCTGCGGATCCGAGAGACCCGCCGCGATGCGCGGGTACTCCTGGAGTTCTGCGAGCCCTTCGGCGAGTATGTCTCGTCCAATGCCGATGCGCTTGGCCCCTTCGTCTTCCTGGAGCGGATCTTCCAGGAGGGCATCCGGCTCGATGCCCTCGGGGTACGGCTGCTCATCGGAGCCGGCAGCGGGATGGCCGCTCGTGACCTCATGCAGTTGAGTTCCCTGCTCGATCGGTTTTTCCTGACCGAAATACCGCTGGTGGTCTCGGCGTTGGGCACCCCCTGCGCGACACTCGACGACCAGGCCGGGATCTGGCATGAACCATGGAACGAGGAGCAGCAGGCACAATGGGCGTCTCAGATGATGGGCATCGCCCTGAGCAAGCCCTTCGTCGACAGCGTGATCTGGGCGGAACTCTTCGACCACGAGGCCGCCGACCTGGCCATGGCCGGTCTGGTGACAGGCGCGGGCAAGCCACGACCGGCCCTGGCGCGCCTCGTCAACATGCGGCGACGACTCAAGTCCCCGCTGGGTCCGCTCAAGCTCCCCAAGCGCACGGCGGACAGCGCGTGACGCGGCCCGGGACGACCCTGGTCATCGCGCTGCTGGCGGCGCCGCTGCTCTGGCACCCGCTGCCTGTCATCGATGACGGAGACGAGGCCTTCCTGACACCCTGGCGGATCGACCCGCGGGCGGCCTCGGTTGGCGAGCTGTCTCTTCTTCCGGGGGTCGGGCCGACGATCGCCGGGCGCATCGCCGAGGCTGCGCAGGCAGGGATGATGGAGGGTCCAGAGGACCTGGATGCGGTCCGCGGCATCGGCCCGCTGACCCTTGATCGCATGGCACCGCTGCTGATCTGGGACGACCATGAGCCAGGGCCCTGACGCGCTGCTTGCTGCCGCTGACGCGGCCCTGCCCATGGACGCGATCCGCGGCGTTGGCGCCTGCACCGCAGGGCCGGTCCACGGATCACTGGCGACGCTCATCACCGCGCTGCTGGCAGACTCCGGGCCGGTCCTCTTGGTTACCGGCCACCTCGACGAGGCAGACGAGGCTCTGGCGATGCTCGCTGACCTCGGGCTCGACGCGGCGAGATTCGCCGCAGTCGAGGCCATGCCCGGCAAGCTTGGCCAGTCAAGTGACCTGATCGCAGAGCGGCTCGCGCTGCTCGATCGTCTCGGCAGCGACGACGCACCGACCATCGTCGTGACGCCCATCGTGGCCCTCATGCAGTCGGTGCCAGCACCCGGGCGATTGAACGACTGCGTGCGACGGCTCTGCGGGGGCGACAGCGCGCCCATGGGCGACCTGGTGTGCTGGCTCTCGGACGCCGGGTACCAGCGACGCGAGGCGATCGATGACAGCGGCCAGTTCGCCGTCCGCGGGGGCATCCTGGACATCGCCACTGCCGCAGGCGAGTGCGTGCGGCTCGACTACGACGGCGATCGCATCGAGTCGATCCGGGAGGTCGACCCGGTGTCCATGGGCAGCGATCGGGTCCTCGATGAGGTGGCAATCTCAACCATGGTGCCCCCGGCAGGGGAGGCGACGCTCACGGCGCACCTTGGACCGACCTGGCGGGCGGTCCTCGATGACCTCGAGGAGGTCACCGCTCAGGCCCGCAGCTACATCGACCGCGTCGCAAGCGACGAGGGCCTCGTGCATGGCCAAGACGTCATGGCCGAGCTGGTCTCCTCCCTGCGCGGCGTCCTGCAACTGATGGCCCCGCCCGCTGCGACCGTGGACATTCCGCTCCCAGTGACCGCGCTGTCGCCCTTTTCCACCGAGGCCGCCGAGGCCCTCAAGGAACTGGCCGACCTGGCCACCGACCGCCCGATGCTGCTTGCCTGCCGCACCGGCGGCGAGGCCACGCGGATGCAGGAAGTCCTGGGGAAGCGGCCTGGACTGACCATCGAGGAGCGATTCGTCCACCGCGGGTTCCTGCTGGAGGGCGGTCTGGCGGTGGTTGCGGCCCATGAGGTCCTCCACCGCTACGAGGTGCGGCGACCGCTGCGACGCGGCGGCCGGTCCCTGCGGGAGTCTCTGGCGGAGTTCGACGTCGACGACCTGGTCGTCCACCGCGAGCACGGCATCGCCCGCTACCTGGGCCTGGGCGCACTCGATGGCCGCGACGGCGAGTACATGACGCTGCAGTTCAGCGGCAAGCGACGCCTGCACGTACCGGCGACCCACGCCCACCTCATTGATCGCTACGTGGGCAGCCCTGGAGGTCGCCCGCAGCTCTCGGCGCTGGGCGGCACGCGCTGGTCTATCCAGAAGGAGAAGGCCGCCGGGTCCGCTCGGGAGCTGGCTGCGGCGATGCTGCGGCTCCAGGCGCTGCGCGAAGCGTCTCCCGGGATCGCCTCGCCACCGGACACGCCCTGGATGGCGGAGTTCGAGGCGAGCTTCCCTTGGGATGAGACCGCCGACCAGGTCACGGCGATCGCCGCCGTCAAGAAGGACATGGAGCGGCCGCGGCCCATGGACCGCCTCATCTGCGGGGACGTTGGGTTCGGCAAGACCGAGGTCGCCATCCGCGCCGCCTTCAAGGCCGCCGAGGGTGGCAGGCAGGTCGCCGTGCTGGTGCCTACCACGGTACTCGCCGCCCAGCACGCTCTGACGTTCGCCCGGCGACTGGCCGACTACCCATTCTCGGTGGCGGCCCTGACACGCTTCCAGACCGGCAGCGAGCAGCGGGAAATCCTGCGGCAGTTGGCCGAGGGCGGCGTCGACGTCATCATCGGCACCCACAGGCTCCTGAGCAGCGACGTGTCGTTCTCCGATCTCGGGCTGGTGGTCGTCGACGAGGAGCAGCGCTTCGGCGTCGAGCACAAGCAGCGGCTCCTTGCCCTGCGGGCTCAGGCCGACGTCCTGACCATGACCGCGACCCCCATCCCGCGGACCCTGCACATGGCGCTGCTGGGCCTGCGGGACATCAGCTCGCTCCAGGAGGCCCCGCAGGATCGCCGGGCCATCATCACCGAGGTCACCGCCTGGGAGGATCAGCGGATCGCCCGCGGCATCCGCCGCGAACTCGCCCGCGAGGGCCAGGTCTTCTTCGTCCACAATCGCGTCAAGGACATCGAGGACGTGGCGGCGTCCATTTCCGCCCTGGTCCCTGAGGCCCGCATCGTCGTGGGCCACGGCCAGATGGGCCCGCGAGAACTCGAGCGGGTGATGCTCACCTTCGTTGATGGCAAGGCCGATGTCCTGGTGAGTACGACCATCATCGAGTCGGGCATCGACATCCCCGCCGCCAACACGATGTTCATCGCCGACGCCGATCGCTTCGGCCTGGCGGACCTGCACCAGCTGCGCGGACGGGTTGGCCGCTGGCGGCATCGAGCTTTCTGCACGCTGCTGCTGCCGCGGGACCGGACGGTCAATCCCGTGGCCCGTCGGCGCCTGGCGGCCATCGAGCAGTTCTCAATGCTCGGAGCTGGCTTTCGCATCGCGCTGCGTGACCTGGAGATCCGCGGCGCGGGCAATCTCCTTGGCCCCCAGCAGAGTGGCCACATCGCCGCAGTGGGCTACGAACTCTACTGCCAGTTGCTTGCCGCCGCCGTCGCCGACCTCCAGGAGGGCGGGGCGACGCAGCGGCCATCGACCACGATCGACCTGGGCGCCTGTGGCTCGATCCCCATCGCCTGGATCGCCTCGGCTACTCGGCGCCTTGGCGTCTATCGGCGCCTGGCCGCCGCCGCCAGCGAGGAGGCGCTGGAGAGCGTCGTGACCGATATCGAATCTGCGTGGGGTCCGCTGCCTGCGGCAGCGGCTGAACTGGTCACCTTTCACGCGCTGCGCATTGGAGCGGCGCACCTGGGCATCGACTCGATGGTGCCACATGAGGGTGATCTGGTCATCCGATGCAGCGACCCTGCGGCGGTGGAGGCTGCGCTTGGGAGTCTCGGCGGTACGATCCGGCAGGTGGGCAAGGCAGCAACCGCCGGGCTCATGGCGCTCTACCTGCGGCCCCCCCCGGAGTTGGCCAAGCCCAAGGCGCTGCTCGCTGCGCTGCGAGCCTCCATTCCGGGATCCGCGGTTCAAGAGAATCGCGCGGGCCGACCGATGAAGCGGGAGCCCGCGGGGTTCCAGCATGAGCAGCAGGACCGGTAATACCCGTCGTTCCCTTCCGCCGACACACGACTCGGTGACGCATAAGTTCTCGATCAACGACCACGAGGCCTACCTGACGATCGGTCTCTTCGAGGACGGATCCCCCGGCGAAATCTTCATCAAGATGAGCAAGGAGGGGTCCACCCTCTCCGGTCTGGTCCAGGGATTCTGCCGGGCCTTCTCCCTTGCAATCCAGTTCGGCCTGCCCCTCGAGGGCGCCATCGATCGCTTCCGCGGGACGCGATTCGATCCGCTGGGCCCCACCTCGAACCCCCAGATCCCCACGGCCACGAGCATCCTGGACTACGTGGCGCGGTACCTGGAGCTGGAGTTCACCCAAGCACGCACGCCGGAGGCATCGGCCGCCTGACGGGCCGCTGATCCCAGCCGGATATTGAAGAGGGGCTCGCCAAGTGGCGAGCCCCTCTCTTCTCTTCTCCCCCATCGTGATTCGTATCAGGCGTCGGCTGGTTCCCCGGCAGGTGCCTCCTTGGACGGTTCCTCTTCGGCGGGGGCCTCGGCTCCCTCCCTGGAGTCGCTTGTCTCCGTGACCTCCGGGGCTTCCGGGGGTGGGGCTGCCGACTTGGGCCTCATGATGAGATTGCCCTCGTTGTCAAACTCCATCTCTTCGCGGTCCTCGAGCGGGCGGTCGGACTCGACGAGGATCTCGATGTCCGCGGAGAGGTCCGTGCCGAACTGGATCGTGACCTCGTGCTCACCGACGATTCGGATGGCCTGGTGGAGTCGCACGGCCCGGGTGTCGACGGCGAAGCCGTTCTCGGCGAGTGCGTCGGAGATGTCACGCTGGGTGACGGAGCCGTAGAGGCCGCCCTGATCGTTGGCTGCACGCACCAGTGTCAGGGTGACGCCCGCAAGCGACTCGATGATGCCAGCCTGCTGGGACTCGAGGGCCTCCTGGTCCTTGATCGCGGCGGCCCGCGCTTCCTGGAGGGAGTCGACCTTCTCCTGGGTGGGGACCTCGGCGAGGCCCATGGGCAGGAGGTAGTTGCGGGCATAGCCGGTACGCACCTTCACGATGTCGCCGACAATGCCGAGGTTGTCGATGGTGGCGGTGAGCAGAAGCTCAACGCGTCGTAGGGATGCCATGTCGCTGTCCTTTGCGTATCAAAGTTAGGAGCCGCCGGCACGACCCCAACGTGTATATGTCGCGACGGTGCCGGAGCCGCCGCGGGGTTGGGTCAGAAGGGGACCTCATCGGTCGCAGCGGCGGGAGCCGTGGCGGCCGGGGCCGTATTCGTGTCCTCGCTGGTCGAGCCGCCACTAGATCCGCGGCTGTCAATGAACTGGAAGTTCTCGACGACGACACGCATCTTGGAGCGCTTGTTGCCGTCCTTGTCCTCCCACTGGTCGAGCTTGAGTCGGCCCTCGATGAAGACCGGGCGACCCTTGGAGAGGTACTTGGCCATTGTCTCGGCCTGGCGACCCCAGGCCTCGCAGTCGACGAAGGTCGTCTCCTCGCGCTTCTCGCCGTCGCCGGACGTCCAGTTCCGGTTCACGGCAATGCCAAGCTCAGCCACCGAGGTGTTGTTGTTCGGTGTCTGCTTGAGCTGGACATCCCTGGTCAGGTTGCCCATCAGGAAGACCTTGTTGTAGTTGGGCATTTCTCTTGCCTCCTTGCTTCTGGTGAGACCGCCATGATATCAGGGCGGCCTCCCGAACTGAAGCACGTGACGCTTTCTCTTAGGACTCGGTGGTCGCCTCCGC
>CAZKTE010000069.1:0-6419 GCA_964555625.1 uncultured Isosphaeraceae bacterium
ACGATGGCGGTCGCCATGTGTCCCCCTCCGATGACGTTGAGCGTGGTCATGGCACGATGCCGCAGGTCCAATGCACGTTGGGCTGCGGTCGGGGGATACACTAGCAGCAGCGAAGCCTTCCCCATGGCCGACGGAAACGACATCATCACGCTTCCCTTCGAGGAACCGGTCGACGAGATCGATCGCCAGATCATCGCCCTCGAGGAGCGAGAGGACGCCGAGGCGTATGCCGAGGAGCTGGCCACGCTGCGCGAGACCCGCGACAACCTCCTGACCAAGCTCTATGAGAACCTCGGGGCCTGGAACACGGTGCGGGTGGCCCGCCATCCCCAGCGGCCGCAGACCGACGACTACATCAAGATGATCTGCCGCGACTTCCGTGAGCTTCACGGCGATCGCCACTTCGGCGATGACCCGGCGATCGTCACCGGTCTGGCCCGCATCGGCAGCCACAAGGTGATGGTGATCGGCCACTGCAAGGGACACACGACCGAGGAGCGAATCGCCTGCCACTTCGGCTGCGCCCACCCGGAGGGTTACCGCAAAGCGCTGCACAAGATGAAGATCGCAGAGAAGTACGGCCTGCCTGTGGTTGCTCTGGTCGACACGCCGGGGGCATACCCGGGCATCAAGGCCGAGGAGCGGGGGCAGGCCGAGGCCATCGCCACGAACTTGTTCGAGATGAGCCGCCTGCGCACGCCCATCGTCTCGATCGTCATCGGCGAGGGCGGCAGTGGCGGCGCGCTTGGCCTGGGCGTCGCCGATCGCGTCGCCATGTTCGAGCACGCCTGGTACTCGGTCATCAGCCCGGAGGGATGCGCAGCAATCCTCTGGAAGGAGGCCAACGAGGAGACCAACGAAGCGGCGGCCAACAACCTTGCGCTGACCGCTCGTGACAACCTCCGAAACGGCCTCGTCGATGCGATCATTCCCGAGCCGCATGGTGGCGCGCACCGCGCACCGGAGGAGGCGGCCGACGCCCTGCAGCGCTGGATCGTCGACGCGCTCCAGGATCTCTCCCGCTTTAACCCCCAGACGCTCGTCCAGCGGCGCTACGAGAAGTACAGCCGCATGGGCGTGGTCACCGAGCAATCCTGAGCCTCGTTGACGGTCCCTCCCTGCAGGCGTAGAATTCCCCATTCCGTGTGTGCTGGGCAGGATCCGGCATACGACTGCAAGTCCATTGCTTGCAAGCGATTGAAGCCCTTATTGGGCGATGAATCGACTCGCCTATGGCCACCAAGAAGAAGTCAACCAAGAAGACGACACGGAAGACCTCCGCTGGCAGTCGCCCGCCCAAGAAGAAGACCTCGAAGAAGAAGACTGTGAAGAAGGTCGTGGTCAGGAAGAGCACAGCAAAGAAGAAGGTCGCCAAGAAGGTCGTTGCAAAGAAGAAGACCACGAAGAAGAAGCGCGTGCCGCCCCAGGTGGCCAGCAGTAAGAAATCCAAGACGGCCAAGGACCCGGCAAAGAAGTCGACGCGTCGTCGTCGCGGCCAGTCGGTCGTCGAGGCCGCCCGCAGCGGCGAGGTCGACTCCAAGGGATTCGTCTTCGTCAACGGCCGCCGCCTTCGGTTGATCTCGACAGACGGGCTCACCGCCAAGCGAAAACGCCGCCCGAAGGCGGCCGCAACTGATCGTACTGCGACTCCCAAGCGCCAACTCAAGTCGCCCTTGTCTGCGGCCCAGCTCCGCGAGTTTCGCGAGCGACTGCTGAAGTACCGCGCGGGCGTCCTGCACGACCTTGGGGCCATCGAGAAGGAGGCGCTGGAGGCCAACAGCGGCGACATCTCGCACATGCCCATCCACATGGCCGACGTCGGGTCCGACGTCTACGACCAGGATCTGCGACTGGGCATGGCCGCAAGCGAGCGGCAGCGGATCATCGAGATCGATGATGCCCTGGTGCGCATCGCCAAGAAGAACTATGGGATCTGCCAGTCGACCGGCGAGCCGATTCCCCTGCCTCGCCTTCGTGCAAAGCCTTGGGCGAAGTACACCAAGGACGCAGCAGAGCGCGTCGAGCGCATGAACCGCAGGCCATGACGGCAGGCGACGCCCGCGCCGCGTGGCGCTCCCCTGGCGCCTGGATCGTCCTGCTGCTGGCTCTGTCGGTGATCCTCGCGGCCGATCTGTGGACCAAGTCCTGGGCGTTCGACACGGTCACCGGGTCCCCCGTCACCCTTGATCGCTCTGCCCTGCTTGACAATCCAGAGTGGACGCCCGTGCCCTTCCATGGCGGCAAGCCCCTGATCCCAGGACGCCTCCTTGATCTTCGGCTGGTCCTCAACGACGGGGCGATCTTCGGTATCGGGTCGCACCACCGCACGTTCTTCATCCTCTTTACGATCATCGCCTTGGCCATCGCCGGCTGGATCTTCGCCCGCCACACCGACCGCCACGACTCCTGGGCGCACGTGGCTCTGGGACTCGTGCTCGGCGGAGGCCTTGGAAACCTCTGGGATCGCGTGGCCATCGGCCGTGTTCGCGACTTCCTCTACATGCTTCCAGATCGCCACCTGCCCTTCGGGTGGTCCTGGCCTGGTGGAAACACCGAGCTCTTCCCCTGGATCTTCAACGTCGGCGACGCGTCCCTGATGACGGGGATGGCGATCCTGGTGATCTACTATTGGCGGGCCCCGCAGGAGTCGTCTCTCAGCGAGGATCCAGCAGATCCGCCTGCGTGAGCTGCTCGGGCAGATCATCCACGAGCATCGCGTCCTCGAGCGTGTAGGGACCCACGGCTGTGCGCCGAATGGAGCGACAGAGTCCCCCGGTGCCGAGGGCCGCGCCGAGGTCCCGCGCCAGGGCACGCACGTAAAACCCCTTGGCACAGCGCACCGAGATCATCGCGACGGGCCACGTGAAATCCATCAGCTCGATCTCGTGCACCACGACGTCCCGGGGCGCCGGCTCGACCGGCGCGCCGCTGCGAGCCGCTTTATAGGCGCGCTGCCCATCGATCTTGACTGCGCTGAAGGCAGGTGGCACCTGCGCAAAGCACCCGCGGAAGGCGCCAAGCGCATCGGCCACCTGGTCCGCTGTAGCCGGCGGGCAGTCCACGGGTTCATCGGGCAGTTCCTCGTCGAAGGCGGCATTCGTGACGGAGAGGTCGATGGTCGTCTCGTAGGCCTTGTCCGAGGCGGTGATGGTGGCGAGTTGTCGGGTGGCGGCGCCGATGCCCAGGACCAGGACTCCGCTTGCGCGCGGATCGAGCGTCCCGGCGTGCCCAGTCTTGGCGTGAGCGGCGCGTCGACGGACGTTTGCCACCACCTGCATCGAGGTCGGTCCGATGATCTTGTCGATGACCAGGACCCCACGAAGGCCTGCCTTGTCGGCCCTTGCCATGGCGATACACTAGCCCGTTCGCTGGACAGGTGTCCGAGTGGCTTAAGGAGCACGCTTGGAAAGCGTGTGTGCGTTTCGGCGTACCGTGGGTTCGAATCCCACCCTGTCCGCTTCCTCGCCACGGCGGCGATCAGACGACGGGCTGTAGCGCAGCTTGGTTAGCGCGCTTGACTGGGGGTCAAGAGGTCGTCGGTTCGAATCCGACCAGCCCGATTGCCCGCCGCGGTGCACCGGCACCGCGGCTGCTCACCAGATGGAGTTGGACGAGGCACGTCACCCAATGGGCATGTCCCGCTGCACCCTGATCGCGTCGATCGGGACTAGCGTTCCACTGTTCATGCCCGGGCATGGCGTCTGGCGCTTGGTGTCCTCCCAGGCCTGCGGCGTCTTGAGGTTCTCCGGCCAGAATGGCCAGGTGCGGCACTGGGTCGGCCGCGCCTCGTAGAGTCGACAGGTCGCCTTCCCGGGCGTGTCGCGATCGAGGAACACGCAGTCGAAGCGTCCGTCGATCTCCTGCTCCCGCAGCGACCACTTCTTGTCCAGCCGCCGCGCGTAGCGCTCCAGAAACGTTGCCACGTCCAGGCCCAGCTTGGCGGCCATCGCCTTGCCCTCCTCCTCGTTGAACCAGACGGCGCCCGGTGGACCCGTGCAACAGTTTCCACAGAGGGTGCAGTCGAAGCGCAGACCGTCGGCGTACCACTCGCCGCTCACGGCGCAAGGTCCCCCACGCGCACGTCCACGATGTGTACCGCGGCGCGGCGCCGACGCGGCGGCAGCGCCGAAAGGTCATCTGGCCGCTCGTCGAGCGCAACGCGATCGACGGCGTAGTCGGCGATGATCGACCAGTCGGCGTACGGCGCAAGCGCTTCGTCCACCAACGCGTGCATCTCCGCCAGTGAGCTGGCCGTCGCCCAGACCGATGCGCTGGCGGATCGCTCAAATGGCGGATCGCGCGGCTCCAAGACGACCAGGGCGTGCCAGAGCGTCATGCCAAGCTCGCGGCCGCCGTCGTCGATGTTTCGTTCCGGATCGATGTTCAGGACAAGGTCCCATGAGAGCTTCAGGTCAAGGAGCAGGTCGTCGATCGTCTCGGTGAAACCGTCACCGCCGACGAGCACCGGCCGCACTTCCATGGGCGTCTGGTCCTCCCGCTGCGTCGTCCAGTGGCTCTCGACCTGTGCGAGACCCATGCCCGTGAGCATCGCCTCCACTGCCTCGGCCATCTGCGGCGGCACGTGCAGGTGCAGCACCTTGTCCTGCTCCAGAAACACCTCGATCAGCGGGTCCTCGCCGCAGGCGCCCAGCGCCATCGACGCGTCCTCCAGGAGGAAGGGCTCGTAGTGCTCCCAGACATCCCTGAATACCTCCAGCGCCACCGGCTCTGCGCTCATGAAGACGTCGACACGCCGGTAGGCATCGGCCGAGCCGAGCTCGACGACGGCCGAGATCCGATCCGGCAGAAGTTCGAAGGCGGCGTCCACGAGGGACTTGAGGCGGTCGCATGAGACCAGCACGTGGAAGGAGGTAGTAGGCGGATGTTCGCCGCTGCCGTCGTTGAAGCTGGTCATCCAGCCTTGCCGCGGCTCGCCGCCCTCATCGGGCATGACGCCAAGGGGCCACTGGTAGGCGCCGCTGATGACACGCTGCAGGTCGTTTCGCAGGCGATAGGGTCGCATGACGCCCCCATGGTAGGAGCGCAGCGCGTGTATGATCGTCCCCCAAGCGGGAAGGAGCGAGGGAATGGCAGGCGGCGAACGTGGGCACTGGGGATCGAGGCTGGGCTTCATCCTCGCGGCGGCCGGATCAGCGGTTGGCCTTGGAAACATCTGGAAGTTTCCCTACATCACTGGTGAGAACGGTGGTGGCTGGTTCGTCCTTATCTACCTCGGCTGCATCGCCTTCGTGGGTCTGCCCATCATGGTCGCCGAGATTCTCGTGGGCCGCACCACACAGCGTTCACCCGTGGGCGCATTCCGAACGCTCGCCGGCCAACGCAGTCCCTGGACCTTGGTGGGGTGGCTGGGTGTCTTGGCCGCCTTCGTCATTCTCAGCTACTACAGCGTGGTCGCCGGCTGGGCGATGCACTACACGTGGTTGTCGATCTCGAGCGGGTTCGCATCCATGGACACCGACTCCATCGGCGCGCTCTTCGGCGGCGTCTACGAGCACCCCTGGATCAACATCGGCTGGCACGCCCTCTTCATGATCATGACGGTCGCCATCGTCGCCCGCGGCGTCCGCGGCGGCATCGAGGCGGCAAGCCGGCTGCTCATGCCCGTGCTCTTCGTACTGCTTCTGGTCCTGTTGGCGTACGCCACGACCCGCAGCGGATTCGGCGAGGCCTTCTCGTTCGTCTTCGCGCCAGATGCGTCCAAGCTCACCCGCGCCGGTGTCCTTGAGGCGCTGGGCCACAGCTTCTTCACACTGAGTCTGGGCATGGGCACCATGCTCACCTACGGCAGTTACCTTCGGCGGAGCGAAAACCTCGTGGCCGCCTCGACCACGATCGCCGTCCTTGACACACTCGTGGCGCTGGTTGCATGCCTAGCGCTCTTCCCGATCATCTTCAGCGTTGGCATGGACCCGGCCAAGGGTCCTGGGCTGGTCTTCGTAAGCATCCCGATCGCCTTCTCGCAGATGCCCCTTGGCGCGATCCTAGCGCCGATGTTTTTTCTGCTGTTGACCTTCGCGGCCCTTACCAGCGCAATCTCTCTTCTGGAGGTCGCTGTGGCGTACTTCGTCGATGAACGCGGCGTCCCTCGGATAGTTGCGACGCTGGCCACTGGCGCGGTCATCTTTCTCTTCGGCATCCCCTCGGCGCTGAGCGGCGGCACGGTCCTCTTCGGCGGTGACTTTGCAAATATGACCGCCACCATCTTCGGGGAGGGGGAGGGCAAGAACTGGTTCGACTTCTTCGACTACCTAGCCACCAACTGGTTGCTGCCACTTGGCGGTCTGGGCATCGCCCTATTCGTCGCCTGGGGCATCGGCGACAAGGCCCGCCGGGAGGCATGGGCGGCGAGCAACCCGGCGGCCCGCCTCTACTGGGCCTGGGTCGCGCTGCTTCGATAC
>CAZKTE010000070.1:0-6126 GCA_964555625.1 uncultured Isosphaeraceae bacterium
CACCTACTCGGCTACTTCCTCGACACGGCCAACAAGGAACTGATCCGCGAAACCACCCGCTACCAACAAAACCGAACTGATCGCGTCCACGGCCTGGTTCGGCAGCTCAACTCGATCGGGGTGACCCTGCACGCCGACCAGGTTTTCGACCTGGCTAAGTGCAAGGCACCCGGCAGGCCGCATGTGGCCCGGGCACTGGTGAAGCGCGGCTTTTGCAGCACAATGGACGAGGCATTCGTCCGTTATCTGCGGAAGAGCGCGCCGGGCTGGGTTCCCAAGGTCAACGTCGGCGTCGAACTGCGTGGGATTCACGAAGACGCTCACCACGACAGGCAGGCCGGCAGTCAACGCAGCGCGGACCAGGGACAGGTGTCCCTCGTGGAGCGCGCCCATGGTCGGAACGAAGGCCGGTCGGTCGAAGGCTGCAAGGCCAGTTGGATCCTCTATCACGTGCACGCGGTCATTGTCGAGGAGCGCGATCTATCATGCCACCACCGTGACTACCTTGGCACCCATCTACCTCGACAATGCGGCCACCTCGCCGATCGACCAGCGGGTCCGAGATGCGATGGATCCGTGGCTCGCGTGCGCTGGAAACCCGTCCAACACGTCTCATGCTGCCGGCCGCGAGGCCCTCGACGCCGTGGAGGCGGCACGGGAACACGTCGCGAATCTCGTGGGTTCTTCGCCCTCGGGCGTGATTTTTACAAGCGGCGGTACCGAGTCAAACAATCTGGGCCTGTTCGGGGCCGCCGGCGATGGGTGCCAAGTGGTGGCCGGGGCCATAGAGCATCCTTCCGTTCTTGAGGCCTGCAGTGCACTGGAGGCCCACGGTCATGCCGTGGTGCTCGTGGAGCCCGCGGCGGACGGTCGCATCGATCCGGCGGCTGTCGATGCGGAAGTCGGCGATGGCGGCGGCATCGTGTCGGTGGCCTGGGCCAACAACGAGCTCGGGTCGATCAACGGCGTGGCGGCGATTGCCGAAGTCTGCGCCCGACGTGGCGCGCTGCTCCACGTCGACGCAGCGCAGGCGGCCGGGAAGGTTGACCTGTCGGCGTGCGCCGTCGACCTGATTACCATCAGCGGCCACAAGATGCACGGCCCCATGGGCACCGGCGCACTGGTGGTGCGTGAAGGTGTCGAGGTCTCGGCCCAGCATCACGGCAGCGGCCAGGAGCGAGGACGCAGAAGCGGCACACTTAACGTGCCGGGCATCGTCGGGCTCGGGGCAGCTGCGGCCATTGCAAGCGACCAGTGGGAAGAAGACGCTTCTCGCATGGAGGAGCTGAGAGATCAGCTTGAGTGCACGATCATGGACGAACTCGACGGCGTGCATCGCCACGGCGCCGTGGAGGCGAGACTCTGCTCCATCGCGAGTCTCTGGTTCGACGGCCTCGGCGAGGATGCGCTGGTTGCCAATCTTCCGGGAGTAGCCTGCAGCGCCGGCGCGGCGTGTGGCGGGGGCGCCGAAAGCCACGTTCTGGCGGCGATTGGGGCATCGCCAAGTGCGGTGGCATCGACGATTCGCCTCAGTCTCGGTCGCCAGACGACCAGAAGTGACATAGATGGGGCAGCAGTCTTCATCATCGAGGCGGTCAAGGCGCTTCGCGCGCGGCTATAATGAACGGTCCAGAGAGGTGCTTGTGCACCAGGGGAACACGATGGCAGTCAAGGTGACACAAACCGCAGCCCGCGAGATCAGCCAGATCATCACCCAGCAGGAGTTGGATCCTGCGACGATTCACCTGCGCGTGGGCGTCAAGGGCGGGGGCTGCAGCGGCTTCAACTACATCCTGGATCTCACCGAGACCTGCAAGGAATCCGACGAGCAGTGGGATGTCCAGTGCGAGGTTGCTGACGGCGACTCATTCGTCCTGCATGTGCTCTGCGATCCCAAGAGTTACCTGTACCTCAACGGCACGGAGATCGACTTCAAGGACGAGGTCATGGGTCGCGGATTCGTCTTCAATAACCCAAACGCCTCCACAACCTGCGGCTGCGGCAGCAGCTTCAGCGTCTGAGGCGATTGCTCACCCCGGCCGCCGGATTGCCAGGGTGTCGTTCTGGCCACCAAATCCGAACGAGTTGCTCAGGCACACCTCGATGTCCGCCTCGCGGGCCTCGTTGGGGATGTAGTCCAGGTCGAGCTCCGGGTCGGGATCGTCGAGGTTGATCGTCGGCAGCAGCAGCCCGTGCTGCATCGACAGGATGCATGAGATCAACTCGACCGCGCCGGCGGCTGCGATCAGGTGTCCCATCATCGACTTGAGCGAGCTCACCGGAACAAGGGGAGCGTTGTCACCGAAGACCCGCTTGATTGCCCGGGTCTCGATCGAATCGTTCTCCTGCGTGCCGGTGCCGTGCGCGGAGATGTAGTGGACCAGTGGCCGTCCATCATCGCCCAGCGCATGAGGATCGAGCCCCGCCTTGCACAGTGCCGCGGCCATGGCCGCGGCGGGGCCGCGGCCATCGGGGTGGATGTCGGTGATCCGGTACGCATCCGCGCTGCTTCCAAAGCCGATGATCTCGGCCAGAGGCTCTGCGCCTCGCGCCTCGGCGTGGGCAAGCGTCTCGAGGATCACCATGCCCGCACCCTCGCCCATGACGAAGCCGCCGCGAGTGCGACTGAACGGTCGTGACGCCTTCTGCGGCTCGCCCTTGAACGTCGAGAGTGCAGTCAGCCGGTTGAACCCGGTCACGCCCAGCACGTGCAACATGGTGTGCGTGCCGCCGCTGACCATCACATCGGCCTCTCCGCGACGCAGCATGCTTGTCGCCTCGCCGATGGCCTGGGTACTCGCCGCGCAGGCCGTCAGGCAGTTGAATGCCGGACCCCTCAGGCCGTACTCGCGGGCAAGGTGCCACAGCGGCATGTTCGGCTCCTGCTCGACCTCCCCCCATTCGTCGAGATGGCGCGATGCGAATTCGGCCCACTTGACCGGATCCACCTCGCCGCCCTCCGGGCACCAGGCGTTGGTGTCGATCCAGGAGTGCGCGTCAAAGTCCAGTACGCCCTCGCCGGCGCCGAGGTAGAGCCCGCATCGCGTTCGATCCAGCCCGGAGTGGTCGCCTAGGCCCGACTGCTCCCATGCCTGTCGGGCTGCGCCGAGCGCAAACTGGGAGTTGAGTGCCGGGGCGTGGTGGATCGCTGCGCCGTCGACGTATGCCGTCCAGTCGTAGTCACGCACCTGGGCTGCGAATGTCGTGGGAAACGAGGCGGCTTCGAAGCGGTCGATGGGAGCCACGCCCGATGCGCCTGCGGCGAGTTGCGACCAGGTCGACTCCAGGTCATGGCCCAGCGGCGTGATCCACCCCATTCCGGTGACGACTACGCGTGGGTCGCTCAAGGGCTCGCCCCTCCCAGGACCAGCGCCACGCACTGGCCACCCTCGCTGGGGGCGGTGACCAGGACCCGCCGAAGGTCCGCATCGTGACCAGCCGCCGCCTCTGCGCAGATACCGGGCGTCTGCGCGGCGCCGAGCCGCACGGGGACGTGTTGGTGGCGAATAGCCGCAGCCGCGATGGCGATCGAGAGCGCCCCTGACCCTGCCAGGCAATTGCCCGTGTAGGGAATGGTGGTGATGCAGGGCAGGTCGGAGATGCGATCGCCCAGTGTGGAGGCCAATCCGTCTCGCTCGGCGCGGTCCATGGCAGGTATGCCTGTTCCCAAGGGCGCAAGGGCATCGATGTCGGAGGGATCACATCGCGCCTCGGACATGGCTGCCGACACGGCGGCCGCGATGGCGTCTCCGCTTGGCTCTAGCGGCGAATCTGAGACCGACTGGGCGCACCCGATCCCCTCGATCGTGCACCAGGCATTTCCACTTCGGTCTGCGCAGGAGGCCGCGGACTCCACCAGGAGCAGGCCGCCGCCCTCGCCAACGATAGTCCCAGCGGCATCCTCGGCGAACGGTCGTACGACCCCCGAGATGTCGCCGCCGCCGTCGGTGGGAGCCAGACGACCCGTTGCGTGCTGACGAAAGAGCGCAAGCGGGTTCACTCGGTCCTCGGCTCCTCCGCTGAGGCAGGCATCCGCATCGCCGCGGAGGATGGCGCGCCGCGACTCGGCCAGCGAGAGTCCGCCGCTGGCCTCGCAGCAGGTGATTGTGTTGCTCGGTCCGCGGCAGTCATGCACGATCGTGACATGGCAGGCGAGCATGTTGGGCAGGTACTTCAGCAGCCACAAAGGGGAGAGGTTCTGCATGCCCTCGTCGCCCCAGTGAGCCAGGTCAAACGTACCGTCCTCGCGCTGGCTGGTCACCAGCGCGGCGGCCAGCTCGTTGAGTTCCGCTGAGATTAGCCCCGCGCCGATGTGGCATCCCACGCGGTCAGGGTCAAGGGTCGGCTCCGCGTCCCCCCCGGCGGCGCGGGTCACGATGCCCGCATCCTCAACGGCTGCGGCCGCGGCACCCACCGCCAATTCCACGTCTCGGCACATGACCTTGGTAGCCTTGCGATAGGTCTTGGGCACGACGTCACGTACACGGAACGCGTCGGCCTCCATGGTCCCTGCGACCTGCGAGGCGAACCCGGAAGGGTCGAATCGATCAATGCGGCCCAGGCCGCTGCGCCCCTCGACCATGGCGGTCCAGAGCGCGTCGATGCCCACGCCGAGGGCGGACATGACGCCGATGCCGGAGATGACGACCTGCTGCGTCATGAGGGGACAGTGTAGATGAACCGCAGACGCCTCTGCGTCAGCCGAGTCGGTGCGAGATCAACAGCGCCAACTCGATCGCCTGCTCGTAGTTGAGTCGCGGATCAACGAGCGTCTCGTAGAGATCGCCAAGACCAGACTCATCGAGGCCGCGTGCACCACCTGTGCACTCGGTGACGTTTTGGCCACATACCTCCACGTGAACCCCGCCAAGACGAGAGCCAGCCTGATGGTGGATGTCGATCGACCGCTCAACTTCCGCGAGGATGTCGTCGAAGTTGCGGGTCTTGAGGCCCGACGTCGTGAGCGATGTGTTTCCGTGCATCGGGTCGCAGACATAGAGCACTCGCTTCCCGGTGCGGCCAACGGCATCGATCAGTGCCGGAAGATGCTCATCAACGCCGCCGACGCCGAGGCGATGGATGAGCGTCATGCGACCAGGCTCGTCATCAGCGTGCAACCGATCGAGCAGTGGTTCGATGAAGTCGTACCCGTCATCGCTCGGTGCGATCTTCACGGCGATCGGGTTTCGAATCCCGCTGAAGAACTCCACGTGTCCGCCATCGGGGTCGCAGGTGCGCGCGCCGATCCAGGGGTAGTGGCAGCAGAGGTTGTACCAGCCCTCTCGGCGCGGGACCTGCCGCGTCTGTGCCTGCTCGTAGTGCAGGTGCAGCCCCTCGTGGCTGGTGAAGAACTCGACGCGGTTGATCTGGCCGACGGGTGTGCCCGCGAGCGTCTCCATGAACCGAAGGCTCTCGCCGATCGATCCGACGATCGCCTGGTACTCCGAGGCCCGGGGGGAGTGCTCGACGAAGTCGAGGTCCCAGTACTCGGGGTGGTGCAGGTCGGCGAATCCACCGTCGATGAGGGCGCGCACGAAGTTCAAGGTCATCGCCGCGCGCTCGTATCCGCTCAGCAACCTGTTCGGATCGGGGCAACGGGCGTCCTCGGTGAACTCTATGTCGTTGGTCAGGTCGCCGCGGTAACTGTGCAGCGACACACCGTCACGCGTCTCGATGTCGTCACTTCGTGGCTTGGCGTACTGTCCGGCGAGGCGTCCGACCCGGATCACGCGCTTTCGCGTGCCGTGTACGAGCACCAGCGACATCTGCAGCAGCACCTTCAACTGGCCCGAGATGTGCTCGGGCCGGCAATCGCTGAATCGCTCCGCGCAGTCCCCCGCCTGCAGCAGGAACCGCCGGCCCTCCATGGCGTCCGCCAATTGGCCCTTGAGCGTCTCGATCTCGAACGACGAAACCAGCGGAGGCAGCTCTGAGAGCGTCTGCACGGCAGCATCAAGGACGGCCGGATCGTCGTATGCAGGCTGTTGAAGGGTGGGGGCCTGCTGCCAGGATGTCGGGATCCACTGGGCCATTGGGTGCTCTCAAATGCGGGCGAGAGGATTCGAACCTCTACGGGTTTCCCCACTGGATCCTAAATCCAGCGCGTCTGCCAATTCCGCCACGCCC
>CAZKTE010000071.1:0-6106 GCA_964555625.1 uncultured Isosphaeraceae bacterium
GGAGCCTGGGGCGCCTGCCCGTAAGAGTTTCGCGGGCGATAGCATGTCCGCATGGCACCTGAGATTCCTCCTGGCGAGCCCTCAATAGAGGCCCCGCTGAGTGGCCAGCGTCTTGACGAACTGGCTGAGGCGGTTGCTGCATCCATCGTTGATGAGCCTCGCACCCGGCATTTGACCACCGCGTATCTGCCTAGTCGCAGGGAGCTCATCGGAGCGATCGATCGCCTCTCCTGGCTGCTGTTCCCTGGCTTCATCGGGCCTCGTGCGCTGGACGAGGAGACCCTGGAAGATCACGTTCGCTCCGTGCTTGCGGCGATCGCTGGCCCACTCTTCCATCAGGTTGCTGGTGCTCTTCGCTACGGGATGGAAGCGGGGACAGCACCGCCCTTTGACGAGCATTGCCCGACGTGCGACGAACAGGCACGCAAGGTTGTCAATGAGATCTTGGGGCAGGTCCCGGTGCTGCGTGGCGTACTTGCCGAGGATGTGCAGGCAGCCTTCGATGGGGATCCAGCTGCCCGTCACACAGATGATGCGGTGTTCTGTTACCCCGGCTTTCGCGCACTATGGATGCACCGAGTTGCGCACGAGTTCTACCGCCGCCAAGTCCCGCTCGTTGGCCGGATCATCGCCGAGCATGCCCATGGTGAAACTGGCATTGACATCCACCCTGGTGCCACGATTGGTCGAGCTTTCTTCATAGACCACGGAACCGGCGTCGTAATCGGCGAGACGACGGTGATCGGGGACCACTGCAAGATCTACCAAGGCGTGACGCTTGGTGCCCGTTCATTCGAGAAGGATGAACGAGGCGAGTTCAAGCGAGGCACCCGTCGTCACCCGACTCTTGGCGACCGTGTCACCGTCTACGCGGGCGCGACAATTCTTGGCGGCGACGTGGTCATTGGTGATGACTGCATTGTTGCTGGCGGTGTATTCCTGACTCGCTCTGTTGAAGCGGGACACATCGTGCGTGGTCCACGTGCTGACGTCACCTTGATTGGCAATCCCGACATCAAGGAAGCGCTCTCCTAGGCGCGGTAGAATTCGGAGTCTGAGTGATCCGCGATGACCAGCGACTCCTTCAACGCACGTGCAACGATCGATACGCCCCTCGGCATGCGGGACGTTTGGCGCCTCGATGCTCTGGGCGATCTCCCGGGGGTGCCGCGGTCGATCCGGGTGCTTCTGGAGTCCTGCCTGAGGCACTGCGGGCGGGGAATCGTGACGCGGGAGGACGTCGAGGCCTTGGCCGCCTATGACGCGACCAAGGTTGGCGAAACCGAGATTCCCTTTACCCCAGGCCGAGTCGTTCTTCAGGACTTTACGGGCGTGCCAGCGGTCGTCGATTTGGCCGCCATGCGGTCCGCCATCGTGCGACTGACTGGTGATGAATCGAGGGCTGAGGCTGTTAATCCATTGGTCCCCTGTGATCTTGTGATCGACCACAGTGTCCAAGTTGATGCCTTCAATAACGGCATGGCATTGACCATCAACGCGGAGAAGGAGTTCGAGCGAAACGCCGAGCGATACGAGTTGCTCAAGTGGGCGCAGCAGTCCTTCGACAACTTCCGCGTAGTGCCGCCGGCCACCGGCATCGTCCACCAGGTCAACCTCGAGTACCTCGCCAAGGTCGGCTGGGACAGCGATGGGACGCTGTACCCCGACAGCCTCGTGGGTACCGATTCCCACACGACGATGATCAACGGTCTGGGCGTAGTCGGGTGGGGTGTGGGAGGCATTGAGGCCGAGGCAGTCATGCTCGGGCAGCCCATCTACATGCTCGTTCCCGAAGTAGTCGGGTTCAGGCTCACGGGCAAACTTCCACAGGGTGCTACAGCAACCGACCTAGTGCTTCGCGTTACCCAGATGCTCAGAGAGCACGGATGTGTAGGCAAGTTCATCGAGTTCTACGGTGATGCGTTGGATCACATGCCCTTGGCGACGCGTGCGACCATCGCGAACATGGCGCCCGAGTACGGCGCGACGATGGGATTCTTTCCCGTTGACGACCAGACGCTTGCGTACCTTGAGCTCAGCGGTCGCGATGCGCCGCTCTGCGAGACGATCGAGCAGTACTGCCGCATGCAGGGGCTGTGGCGTGATGAGCGGGAGATCACCTTCTCCTCGACGCTGCAACTGGACCTCTCCAGCGTGGAGCCGTCGCTGGCCGGACCCAAGCGCCCCCAGGATCGCGTCGCGCTCAGCGCAATGCAGGAGGCCTGGAAGTCAGGACTTTCGACAACCTTCGGCCGCGCCGGCACCCCCGAAAGCGGCGTCGCAATGATCGACGGTGAGTCAATCGAACTTCGCGACGGCCATGTTGTCATCGCCGCCATCACAAGCTGCACCAACACGAGCAATCCGGAGGTCATGGTGGCCGCGGGACTCGTGGCACGAAAGGCCCGCGAACGCGGCCTCGTGCGCAAGCCATGGGTGAAGACCTCCCTGGCTCCGGGCTCCAAGGTCGTAACGGAGTACCTGGCCGCTGCGGGATTGATGGAGGATCTCGAAGCCACCGGGTTCTACCTGGTGGGATACGGCTGCACGACCTGCATCGGAAACAGCGGGCCGCTGCCCGATGAAATCAGCGCTGCGATCAACGACAACGACCTGGTGGCTTGCGCGGTGCTCAGCGGTAATCGAAACTTCGAGGGCCGTATCAGTCCAGACGTGCGTGCCAACTACCTGGCATCGCCGCCACTGGTGGTCGCCTACGCGCTTGCCGGTACCGTGGACATTGATCTGGCCACCGACGCCATTGGCAGTGACAGTGATGGGAATCCCGTGTACCTGGCCGACATCTGGCCCACCGACGAGGAGATATCCACGACGGTTGAGTCCTGCGTAACCCGCGACCAGTTCGTCTCGCAGTACGCAGGCGTCTTCAGCGGCTCCTCGCAGTGGCAGGACATCGACGCGGGTACTGGGACGCTCTATGGCTGGCGCGATGAGAGCACCTACGTGCACGAGCCGCCGTTCTTCCTGGATATGGGCATGGATCCGCCCCCGATCACGTCCATCATCGACGCGCGTGTCCTTGCGCGGCTCGGGGACTCGGTGACGACCGACCATATCTCGCCGGCCGGCTCGATCGCCAGCGATTCGCCGGCAGGGGAATGGCTCACGGAGCACGGCGTGCCACGGACGCTCTTCAACAGCTTCGGGTCGCGTCGCGGCAATGACCTAGTCATGACCCGTGGCACCTTCGGCAACCTCCGCATCCGAAACGAGCTTGCACCGGGCACCGAGGGGGGATTCACGACCGACCTGCTCGACGGGGAGGTCAAGACGATCCACGCCGCCGCGTGCCACTACCAGGAGCAGCAGGTACCGCTGGTGGTGCTGGCGGGGAAGGACTACGGCATGGGCTCATCGCGCGACTGGGCGGCCAAGGGCACGATGCTCCTAGGCGTGCGGGCCGTCATTGCCGAGAGCTACGAGCGCATCCATCGCAGCAACCTCGTGGGCATGGGCGTTCTTCCTCTGCAGTTCAAGGACGGCGATACGCGCGACACGCTTGGCCTCGGCGGCAGCGAGCGCTTCTCGATCGACCTCGATGCATCGCTGTCGCCGCGCACGGAGGTCATCGTGCGCGTCACCGACCAGAACGGGAGCGAGCGGACATTCGCGGCGATTTGTCGCATCGATACGCCTGTCGAAGTCGAGTACTACGCCAACGGCGGCATCCTGCACGCCGTGCTGCGGCGCATGGCCGCGGGTTGAACTGTCAGTAGTTGCGCAACGGCCCGGTGCTTCCAGCACCGGGCCGTTGCGTGGTCACTGCGACGAGCGACGCGAAGGGGTATGGAGGAGAGAGGAATGAGAGCGTGTTGTACTCAGGCCCCTATCGCCTCGAACTCGCCGCTGCGGGATGCATCCTTGCCGCGCACAGTCTTGCCGTGCTCGGACTCGGCGATCGCCGCGTGAATGTGCTCGAGCAGTCGTACTCGAACGCGGTTCTTGCTTGCGTGCGCCTCTCGTACGAAGTGGGCCGGAATGGCCTCTTCGGTCGTTTGTTCAGGCGCAGGCGTGTTGTCGAAGTTGATGTATTCCACGATTTATCCATACCTCCAGCAGTTGTTGGGTCACTCCCAGTTGTCGAGAAACTCCTTCCCTCGACACGCCCTCGCAGATGGCGAGCCTGACCGCCAGGCGCTCATCTCGCGAGAGTTGATGAATTGACTTGCCCAGCTTGCGCAGGCCAGCCGGCGTCGGGCGACGAAGCGCGTCGGCCTCGTCCTCGACCACCGCACGATGTAGTCGAATCAGCGGCCGTAGCTGCCGTGCGACGCGATCCCGAAGCAGGCGTGGCAGCAGGGAGTCATTGGACTCCAGCTGGTCGAGGTCGTACTCGGTGGCACGATCGACGAGCTCGGCAAAGAGATCCTGGCAGATGGACTCGGCATCACTTGGGGGCATGTAGCGACGGGCTTCCCGGAAGAGCCCACTGAAACGCTGCTCGAACAAATCGAGCACCCTTCGCGACGTGTTGACTGTCTCTGCCATCGAGTCCTTCTCGCGGCCACCAAAGAGGGCCGCACGAGCAGACAAGGCCCCATGCTCGATCCCCTTTCGATGATTCGCGTCTTTTTCCGTCGGACATGAGAAGGGCGTGAAACGGGGCAAGGTAGGCAAGGACTTGTCGCAACAGCATGCCCATGCACCGTCATGACAACGTCCTTCTTTCCTGGATGGCGGGCCTCGCGCCTACTCGACGTCGGGCATTGCTCGAGGAGTCTCCGGGCGCGCAGAGCGGACTGCCAATGGAGGCGACCATCTCTCGCCTGGCCGCGACACTGCTCGGCGCCTGCGCTGCGGATCACGGCCTGACCACCATGGAGTTGGCCTCGCTGCTGCGACAGCCGCGGCGCGATTCGCTTGCCGGACTCGTCACCCTCTTGCGCGACGCGCACTAGCGCAGCGTCCGGGAGACACTGGCTCGGTTGCACATACAAGGAAGCGGTGGGAGTTCAGGCATGGATCTCGGAGGCCACCTCGGCCTGGATGGGTGGCGAGGATCCGCCCCCGCTTGATGCAATCGAGGTAACCTCGGCGTCGTCGGCATGCGAGCGCTGTGGATGCATGCGTGCAAGGACTCCTTGTTCCTGCGTCGATGACCGGCCCTGGGACAGCGTCGTTCGGATCGGCCCCTATGTGGAGCCGCTTTCGACGTGCCTGCGGCTGGGGAAGTACGGCCGAAACGAGCGGTGCCTGGTACACATCGGCGGCCTGCTGGGTGGGGCGTTGCTGCCGCTTGTGCCGGACGGCGCCGTGATCGTGCCGGTCCCGATGCCTCCGTTGCGTCGCGCGATGCGAGGAATCGACCACGCGCGTGTCCTGGCAACGGCGGTCGCGCGGGTCGGCCGCTGGCGCATGCGGCGACTGCTTCGTCGTCGCGGGGGCTCCCCGCAAGCGGGCCGGAGTGCCAGTGAGCGTCGTGACTTCACCGACTCGAGCATGCGACGGACGCGGGCGGTGGTCCCGCCGGTGGTCGTGCTCGTCGACGATGTACTCACTAGCGGACGCACGGCGGAGGTGGCTGCTGGCCTACTCCGTGGTCGCGGAGCGGGGAGGATCGTGCTGGCAGTTGCTGCGGTGGCGGAGCCCGCTTCGGGGCAAAAAAAGGAGGAGTTGAGGTGAGTCGTGGTCTTGACGGGTGAGGCCGTAGCGGTACGATGGCCCGCCTTGCTCGTCTTTTTGGGCGAGCGTCGGGGGTTTCTGCGTACCTACGGGAACGCAGTCAGGCTCCTTGGAAAGTGAACAGTCGGGTACACCGCGAGGATGTGCCCGTCAGCTCGAGCGATCACGCGCGAGTGTTGGCGGGAACAAGAAAACCCCGGGCGCCGATTTCACAGTACGGCGTCCGCAGGGCATCCTCGTGAGCATTAGTGATGCCTTGATATTGAATCCGGCGAGTTTGCCGCTCGTCGGCGCCGGTGCTTGCACCGGTGTGACCGGCCCGGATCTGTTCTGCAGATGCGGGTCGCCAGGCTCTTTCTTCAGTCGAAATGATCGTTGTCGCCTTCGGGTGGCGGCGTTCGAAGAAAATCAATTGAAGAGTTTGATCCTGGCTCAGATTGAACGCTGGCGGCATGGCTAAAAC
>CAZKTE010000072.1:0-5875 GCA_964555625.1 uncultured Isosphaeraceae bacterium
ATCAACCCGGCTCTGTACTCGGTGTTCCCATCACTGGTCTATGACAGCTGGGTCACGATCGGTCTCGAGGACCAGGTCGGCAACGCCCTGCTGGACATCGGCATCGACTTCTCGGAGTTCGAGGCAGGAGGTGGCATCGACACCAGCGACGGCGCGTGGTTTGCCACACCCGACGATCCACAGGTACAGGCCGGATCGGACCTGCGGGTCCTGATCGCCCAGTTCACGTCGACCAACTACGGGGCAGCTGCAGGCCACGTGAACCTCCAGGGCGCCAATGCCGATGGATCGATCTGGTCCGCGCAGAACGTCTACTTCGGACCACTGCCGCCTGCACCCGGCGCGCTGGGCCTGCTGGCCATCGCGGGGATCCGCTGCCGCCGCCGCATCGGGTAGGCTGCGGCCGTGCCCCTGCGGACCTACCTACTGCTCTCGGCGGTCATATTCGAGATCGCGGCCTTGGCGCACCTGCTGCGGTCCATCACCGGGGCGGCAATCACCTTGGGGAACTGGACCCTGCCCGAGTGGGCATCCATCGTGGTGTTCGTAGTACTGCAGTCACTGGCCATTCTCGGATTTCGCCATGCCGCGTGCCATCGCTGATGCGATGGTCGCAATCGCGCGGGATCTGAGCGACGCGGTTGGCAACCGCTCGTTTGGCGATCCGGTCTCCGTCGTCTACAACCCCCTCGACTACGCCCGCGCAAACCACGAGGCGTACCTGCGGCGCTGGTCGCGGCCGGGGATCGACGCGCTCCTGCTCGGCATGAACCCCGGCCCTTGGGGCATGGCGCAGACCGGCGTGCCCTTCGGCGAGGTCAACGCCGTGCGCGACTTCCTGCTGATCGACGAGCCGCTCAAGCGCCCGGACAAGGAACATCCAAGGCGCCCGATCCTCGGGATGGACTGCCCGCGCAGCGAGGTCAGTGGCCGACGGCTCTGGGGCTGGGCGCAGGAGCGATTTGGTACGCCAGAGGCCTTCTTCCGGGGACTCTTCGTGTGGAACCACTGCCCGCTGTGCTTCCTGGAGGAGGGCGGCCGCAATCGAACCCCGGAGAAACTGCCAGTTGAGGAGCGTGATGGGCTTCTTACAGCCTGCGATGCCGCGCTTGTTGCCGTTGTAGACGTGCTTGCGCCGCGAATGGTCATCGGCATCGGCGCTTGGGCGACGCGGCGGGCCGAGGCGGCGCTGCCCGGCATGCCCATAGGGACGATCCTCCATCCAAGCCCGGCCAGCCCGGCGGCCAACCGCGGCTGGGCGCCTCAGGCCGAGGCGCAGCTCCGAGCCCTGAAGATCGAACTTCCAGATCAGGCGTCCGGCGGCGACGCCGAGGCGACCACGCTGGTGTCCAGCACCCGCATGTAGAAGCCCATCGACTGGCTGCCATTGAGCACCTTGACCAAGACGGGGTTCCAGCCCTCTTGGAGGGCCATGGTGCCGAAGTTCGCATCTGGTGAGGCACTCTGGTAGTCCGGGTCGTCCCAGGAAAGAGTGTCGCCGACCCAAATGCGGCATCCATCATCACTTCCGATGGTGAACTCGACCTCACGATCATCGGGGCTGTGTAACCAGCATCGCGCATACGCGATGGACTGCTCGCACATGGCGATCTCAGCCGCTGCCATGTCCAGATGGCCTTCGGCGTCTGCGGTGGCTCCGCTCCAGGCAAGCGGCTCTCCCGTCTTCGTCAGGGGAGCCGTGATGTGCACGATGTTGGGTTCGGGGGCCTGCTTGTGGGCCAAGGCATCCATGTCGGTGGCCTCGAAGTAGCCAGCAACTTGCCAGTCTCGCACGAAGTCACCCGGCAACCGCAACGCATGCTCTCCGCTGTAGCGGCGAGCATTGCTCCAGCCGTGGCGAGCAGCATAATGCTCCAAGAGATCGCTGCCTTGATCACCATCGAGCGTGTCTGCAGCGGCCCAGGCGCAGAATGAGAGGTATCGGTCGTTATCGCTGCGGTTCATTTGGGCTACGAGTAGCGGAAGAAGCTCCATGTCCCCGCTTGCTTCCGCCAGACGCATACCAGCGAGCCGGACGCGACGATCATCATCGCTCAGAGCTAGGCGTGCCGCCCGCGATGCATCTCTCGCGTCTTCACTGCAAGCTAATGCAAGCAATACGCGCTCTGCGGGCACAGCGTCCCGCCATGCGTCAATTGCGCTGGGCAGGCCCCCGGTTGCTGCAAGATCCCTCGCCCAGTCCCGGGGTGCGGTCCAGATCCCGTCGCCGTCGGCATCTACGTAGATCGGATTGGCAATCGAGAGAGGCAGGATTGGCCGAGATTGGTTCGTCAAATAGGGGGCTAGGTCTTGGTCCCCATCGACGATCGCAACAATCCAACTGTCGTGGTCAGCTGGTACGGGAATTCGGATTCGTGGACGCAGGTGTGTCGGACCATCCTGCTCACCATCGACTTTAAGGGTGGCGACCACACTGCCGTTTCGGAAGATACGAACACGATTGACCTTGATCCACGAGGCGCACTGGATGTCCAGGTGTACGTCTACGTTTCCGTCGAAGACGGTGATTGTGGACCCCATGGGTTGGCCATCTGCGGTAACCCGCACGAAGGGTCCAGTAGTGGTTGTCATCTCGCCGCGACGCACCGCGTCCGCGACCGCGATCGGGTCGATGGTGGCCGGATCATCGCTGCCAATGTGGAGGTAGTTTCGTGGGATGCCGGCGATGGTGGCGATGACGGCATGACTGTCACTGTTTCCGGTGGCCGCAATGCGGCGACCGGCGTTGAGCATGTTGAACCAGTCCTCGAGGACGCTGTGCATGCTCCTGCGAGTGTTGACGTCGGAAATCTCGGCATCGTGGTACCCCCAGCCCTCGTTCTCGTTGAGGATCTCGACGCAGTCGAAGTCCCACGACCAGCGGGAATCCGACGATTCGCCGGTGATCGGATCCAAACTGCGGCGACCGAAGTAGTCAATGCTCGGCCAGCGCGGGTGGTTGACCTGCATGATCGGCACGATGCTCCACTTGTTCTGCTCGGCACGGACACTTGCCATCAGTGGTCCCGCCTCGAGCCTCTGGTCGACAACCTTCGCGGCCGGGTCGAATGGAAAGGCGTTGAAGTGCCCATAGTTAGTGGAGATCTCGTTGCCGGTGACCGCGGTTAAGTGCGCAGCGGCGCCCAGCGTGTTGATCGTCGGTCCGTAGTCGGTGTTGTGGTTGTGGTCGGTGGCGACGGCGAACTCCAGACCCTCGCCGACGATGGAGATGATCCGCTCGTTCATGTTCGAGTCACCATGACCGCTGTAGGTCAGCGTGTGTAGGTGGAAGTCGGCACTGACCCAGTCGGTAGTGTCGACCTCGTGGACGAGGTTGGCCGTCCACTCGTGGCTGCTGCCGTCAGTCACAGAGATCTGTGTGGAGTCCAGCGACCATTCGATGCCGTGGCTGGCAAGGACTGTCCACTGGCCGATGGGCACCGTGATGCTGCCCTTTCCGCTGAGCGTGTAGACGGCGTGGCGACGCACAGCGAGGTCGGTCACCGCGGCAGCCACGTTGGGGAACATCTGGTGGGTGCTGCCCTCAGCGTCGATGAACGTCAGGCGCGCGGGCATGGGCTGCCCATCCTCGTTCTGCACCCTGTACGCGATGGTGCCATGGGGGGCACCCGTATCTGCGGTTTGCGCCGTGGGCGGCTCGTGTACCAACCCCAAGGCTGCGATCGTCAATGCGAGCATCGTGTACTCCTCCTCGTCTCTTAGCGGATCGTAGCACGCCCCCTGCGCGGGTATGCTGGCTCGACCATGCTCGCGATACGCGGCGTATCCAAGTCATTTCGCGCCACGGGCATCGTGCTTCGTGACGTGTCATTGGACGTGGCTTGCGGGGAATTCGTGGCGTTGGTGGGACCCAGCGGCGGCGGCAAGTCCACGCTGGTGCGATGCATCTGCGGCCTCGATGAACCTGATACGGGATCGATTTCCATCGATGGCAAGGATCTCGACGGCCGCGCTCCACACTCGCGTGGCGTAGGCGTCGTGCTCCAGGATCGCCCGCTCTACGACCACCTGCGCGTTTCTGAAAACCTGGGGTTTCCTCTGCGCGTGCAGGGGGCGTCACGTGAGGTGGTGGCATCCCGGGTGTCGGATGTGTCGTCACTGCTTGCGCTTGATGGCATGGGCGCGCGGCGCGCGGCGGATCTCAGCGGCGGCGAGCGCGGTCGCGTTGCACTGGGGCGAGCGCTGGTCCTGCAACCCTCGCTGCTGCTGCTTGATGAACCGCTTGCCCACTTGGATGGGCCGCTTCGGCGGCAGTTGCGCGAGACGATTCGATCTGTGCACGAGGCAACCGCGGCAACCACGCTGCTGGTCACGCACGACCAACACGAGGCGTGGCAGCTTGCCGATCGCATTGCAGTGCTGATCGACGGGTCGATACGCCAGATCGCTGCGCCTGCCGAGTTGCTCGAGGCGCCTGCCGACGAGGACGTGGCCGACTTCCTTGGCGTCGTTCCATCGCCATGAACGTCACTCCCCGCTGCACCTTGGCCACCATGCAAATCACCCCCGAGCCGGGAAGGCTCGAGGGTGATGGAAGAGAAGAGAAGAGAAGGAACGCAACGGGCCACCCTTTCAGGCGACGGTTGCACGCGGGGCGTTCCTCTCGTTCACGCCCACGAAAGTTATCGGCGATTGATGGTCTTCCTCCACACTTAGGAGGGGCTAATTCAGCGCTTTACTGGCGTCGATGGCACAATCCCTCAGCCCCCAAAACCTTGCGCGGCGCACATTTTTTCGCCGGTATTATCGGCGCTCCGAAGTTGCGAGGTAACCCATTGAACGGCCTCGGATTGACCCTTGGCGAGGTCCGGCGAGGCGCCGCGCGGTACACGGGCGTTGACCGACGTGGGGTCGTCATGGGCGATTGCTAAGGTGGCCTCGCCGATGGGAGCGGGGCTCCATTTCCTTGGTTGGGACGACCACTTCCTGCCGCGCGTTGCGAGGTGGTTGGTGGAGGAGGCTATCGAGTCAGGCATTGCCGGGGCCGACGGCCTGCTTGTGGTGGCGCCTGGCACCTGGTCCGCCCGCCGGCTGCGATCCTTGGTCTCGTCGGCCGAGCCAGCGACTGCGCTGCCGCGCATCATCCCCGTGTCGCAACTGGTTACCGCGCTTGTCGACGATCGGCGGGTCCGCGCGGACGCGGCTACGGCGCGATTCGCAATGGTTGCGGCACTCCAGGAGCTCGATGACGATGCGCTGCGTGACCTTGTCGGAGCTCGCACGCCCAAGCAAGACGAGTTGCATCGGTGGCTGAGCGTCGCGGAGGACGTCGAGCGCATCTGCAGCGCGCTGGCCGCAGGGGGTCGCTCAAGCGTCGTGGCCACATGGCCAGAGGCTGCTGCAGCGCTGTTGACCGGTGCTGCGCGCCGTCGCTTTGACGCGGTCGCGAGCGCCCGTACCGCGGTGGACGCGATTCTTTTGGACGTGGGCCGCGTGCACGCGGACACAGTGCGCCTCGACGCCGCAGAGGCACGGATTACCTGCCACGGCGATGTCGCCAGGATCATCCTCGTCGGGACGCACGCGCTGTCGCGCAGCAATCGGATGGTGCTGGAGCATGCAGGTGTCGAGTTGGACGCGCTAGTGCGCGCGCCGCAGGCGATCCAGAACGGTTTCGATCAACTGGGTTGCGTCGACGAGGCGTGGTGGCGCGATGCGCACATCGAACTTCCAGCGGACATGATCAGGGTTGCAGGCGGCCCGGGCGACCAAGCACGCGTGGTGCTCGAGGAACTCGAGGCGCGCGGTGCTGACCTTGTCGCAGATGAGGTAACCATCGCCGTCACCGAGGGGTCGGCCGTGGCACCCATGCGGCGTCAACTCGCTGGAAACGGCGTTGCGACGCGCTACGCCG
>CAZKTE010000073.1:0-5808 GCA_964555625.1 uncultured Isosphaeraceae bacterium
GGATGACGTGATCAACGCGGACTCCGTCCGGGGGGGCTGACGTCAAGAGAGCGGTCATTGCACCCCGGTCGGCGGCCATCGAGCAGGCACCAAGGACCCAGGGCGTTGTGCCGCCTGCGGCGATTCCAAGGAGCGTGTCAGCCTGTCCCACACGCAACAACTCGAGTTCCTCTGCACTGCCGGCCGGGTCATCCTCGGCCGCCTCGCTGGAGGTCCGAAGTGATCGATCGCCGCCTGCGATCACGCCCACGATCATCGAGGCATCCGCCTGGAAGGTTGGCGGGCATTCCGCTGCGTCTAGGACGCCGAGCCGCCCGCTGGTCCCGCAGCCCACGTAGATGAGCCGACCACCGTCTGCAACCCGGGGGACAAGCGCATCGATGAACGCGGTCAGCGCCGCGGATGCGCCCCGCACAGCACCCATAGTCTGGCCCTGGTCCTCGATGAGCAGGTCTACGCAGCCACGGACGTCGAGCGTGTCGAACAGCTCAGAGGCACTGCTGCGCTGTTCGGTGGCGACGGCACCGCGGTCGGGTGGAAGGGGCATGGCGAAAGTGTCCCAAAAAGCACGGCACCCCGCGCAGGGTGCGCGGGGTGCCGACGATCATCTCTGTAGCAATACCTCGCTCAGACCATGTCCTTGAGCGCCTTCATCGGCGTGATCTTGACACGGGTCGACGCGGGCTTGGCCGCGAACCACTGCTCTTCCTTTGTGAAGGGATTGACTCCCCATCGCTTGGGCTTGGCCTCAACCGACTTGGTCTTGATCTTCATGAGGCCGCCCACGTTGTAGGTACCGGGGCCGCCACTGCCAAGATCACTCTTGATGTGGCCGGCCATCGCCTCGAATACCGCGGCGACGTCCTTCTTGTTCAGGCCGGTCTCCTCGGCGATCGCGCTGTAGACCTGGCTCTTGGTGCGAGGCTTGACTTCGGTCGTGGATCCTGCCATCTGTAGGGGTCCTTTCTCCAACGGTCCTTCCGTGAATGCCGCGGGCTAGGCCCGGGGCGTTGGGTCGACTCAACCCGGAGGGTATCGATGGATGGCTAGCCTCTCAACCAATCACCCTTGTTTTTCAGGGCAATTCGTGCCCCCGGTGCTACGCTTTGGGCCGTGATCGCCCTCGGAACCATCCTTGTCGCCGCCAGCGTCCCCCTCTCGATCGACGCCAATGCCAGCGAGATCGACGGGGTCTTTGAGCAGGTGATCCATATGCCCGGGACCCTGATTGGGAACTTCGACGCCAAGACCAACCCCGAGGGCACCAGTACGCTCCCTGGCGTCTGGGGTGGAAGCGGAAACCAGCCCATCGACTGCGAGCTTGAACCAATGCTCGGCGGGCCCTACCTCGGGCCGTGCTCGGGTGAACTGGCCATCGACCTCGATTCAGCGGCGAACATGATGACCCTCGAGGACTTGCGCATCGACGCCTTCGAGGAAGGTCCAGCGAGTTTCCCGCTGTCGATGGGCATCCTGTTTGAGACCTTTCGAACCTTCGCGCCCGACTCGCTCTTTCCAGGCGGGGTACCCGTGGACATTCCCATCGGTGAGGGGAGCATTACGGCGATGCGCATCGAGCAGCAGGTAGCCTTGGACATCGCGCTGGTATCGGCCGGAGACGGCCACTGGACCTTCGCGGCCAGCGTCCCGGTCCTTGTGACTGTCGAGGCGGAGATCCTCGGCAGCCCGACGGGGCCAGTGCCACTGGCGGCGATGCTGTCCCTGGCAGGCACGCTCGAGGCGAGCGGAGGCGGCCTAGACTTCCAGGCCAGCGCATCCTGGGAATCAGAAGAGACGGTGGATGATCCGCCGCTCTCCTTCGTGGACATCCCTTTCGAGGCCCCGACGATCATTCCGCCCGGCCAGACTGCCCACTTGTTGTTGTCGGCGGGTGCCGACTCGGCCACCAGCACCAACACCGGCATGCTCTACCTCGAGGCGCACGGCCAGGGCACGCTTCCGGGGGACGTTGATGGCGACGGCGTCGTGGGCGTCAGCGATCTCCTTGCCGTCATCGCCGCATGGGGACCCTGCAGCAGCTGCAGCGAGGACATCAACGCAGATGGCGTCGTCAACGTCAGCGATGTGCTCGCGGTGATCGCAAACTGGTCCTGAACTACCTCGGCGTCGCCCGCACGAGCCGCGTGCAAGGCACCAACAACACCGCCGCCAACGCAAGCAGCGCGATCCCCGGTATCCACTGGTGGAAGATCAGTTTGCCGCTGCCCAGCAACGCCGCCATCAGCAGGGTGGTGCAGAGCGCCCAGTCCAGAAGGTCGCGGCCGAGTGTCCCTCGGCGACCGCCGCCAAGGTGCCGCCATCCCGGGCCACCGACGCCCATCTGATCATGGAAGGCCTGCGTGGCCGCGCTGGGCGCCTGGCTTGTGAGGATCGCCACCGGTACCCAGATCACGGTGACGGCGATGGTCGACACCAAGACGCGGCCGGCGAACATGCTCTCCTTCGCCCCCTCGGCGTCCACCAGGTCGGGCATCCAGATGAGCGTCGCGGTCGCCACGACGATCGTCGCGACGATCGCCACCAACTCGGTGAGTGCATTGACGCGCCACCAGAACCAGCGAGCGATCATGACGGTCCCAAGGCCCGCTCCGAACACGCCCAGGAACTTGAAGGCATCGAGAATGCTCGGGATCCGTGTCGTGGAGATCAAGGCAGCGACCGTCAGCAACACCATCGTGATCCGCGCAACGAGCACATACTCTCGCTGCCCCTGGCCTGGACGCACGTAGGGCTCGTAGACGTCGTTGACGAGGTACGAGGCGCCCCAGTTGAGGTGCGTGTCCATGGTGCTCATGAACGCAGCGAGCATCGCCGCCACCATGGCTCCCTTGAGGCCCATGGGCAGGAAGTGGTCGATCATCAACGGGAATGCGTGCTCCTGGTCCTCGATGCCTGGGAAGTAGATCAGCGAGAGGAGCCCGACGATGATCCAGGGCCAGGGCCGCAGTACGTAGTGGCAGAAGGCGTACCAGAGGAATGCCAACCTCGCGTCGCGCTCGCTTCGGGTCGCCAGCAGCCTCTGCACCGCGTAGCCCTTCCCGGGGGCCGAGGCCCACCAGTAGAGGACGATATAGATGACGAACGTGAAGGTCGCGATGTCGAACGTGTCGAGGTTGGGGACGAAGTTCAGGAGGGTTTCCTTGAACTCCGGCGCCGCGGTCAATTTCGCCATCATGCCCTCGCCCCCGGAGGCGTCCACGTAGACGATCACTGCCAGGGCAATCGAGCCGATCATCGCCAGGCCAAACTGCAGGATGTCCGTGTAGACCACGCCGTAGAGGCCGCTGAGCATCGAGTACAGCAGGGCCACGATGCCCAGAACACCCAGAACGACCCAGGTGGCGTCGATCCCCATGAAGGCGTCCCCGGGCTCGATCCCGATGAGGACCTGAACGACCTTGACCATCGCCAAGGTGACTGCAGCCATGACTACGCAGTTGACGCCCACGCCATCGAAGAACGACTTAAAGATCCGCAGCAGCTTCGTCATGGGGCCATCCCCGTAGCGGAGTTGCACGAACTGAACGTCGGTGAGGACCTCGCTGCGTCGCCACAGGCGGGCAAAGACCGTGGCCGTAGCGACCTGGCCGATCAGGATGCTCCACCAGAACCAGTTGCTGAAGATGCCTTCGTTTCGGGTCATGCCCGCGATG
Organism: uncultured Isosphaeraceae bacterium; assembly: GCA_964555625.1. Lineage (GTDB taxonomy): Bacteria > Planctomycetota > Phycisphaerae > Phycisphaerales > SM1A02 > CAZJKE01. The sequence goes on from CAZKTE010000073.1 coordinate 3,675, forward strand.
AAGACGGGCGTGTCGGCCGCAAACGTCGTGGCAACGATCGAGGTGCCTGCGACGAACCACCCGAGGGAGCGGCCTGCGACGAAGAAGTCCGTAGTGCTCTGGCCGGCCTTGCGCGTGAAGTAGGCGCCGATGCCGATGGCAGTCAGCAGATAGAGGCCGACGATGGTCCAGTCGAGCAGGGCCATGTTGGCGGGATCCTACGGCAGGGGGATCGTCCCGGGGGGCTCCGAAAGCAGCTGCTGGTAGACCGTCTCGCCATCGGCCGTACGCAGCGAGAGGGTTAGTTGCTTGCCGCTGCCCTCAATGAGCAGGAACGTATTGGGCACGCCCTTGCTGAAGCGAAGCCCTGGGTGGGGCATGTTTGCGATGGCAATTAATCGCTCATGGACCGGGCTGGTTGTCCACTCCACTAGGTCGTAGCCAATGCGAGCCTTTGTGTCGTGTCGGATCACGCGAGACCAGTGGACGTCTCCGCTCACGAGCACGACGCCAGTAGCGCCTGCTCGAATGATCGTGTCGAGCAACTTCTGGTACTCGTTTGGATAGCGGCCCCAGCAATCGGTCTTGCCTGGCCGCACGGAGCCGTTGAAGACCATCCCGCAGGCCAGCACCTTGTAGGGGGCCGTCGAGTCTCGCAACGAGCGTTCAAGCCACGCCCATTGCTGTGCGCCCAGAAGGGTTCGTGTCTCCTCGGTGCCTGCGAACCATCGTGCATCAAGGAGAAACACCTCAACCGGACCTTGCCTGAAGCTCGTGTATATGCCCTGCTCATTCTCGCCAAAGGATGGGTTGGGGCGGTACTCCCGGAATGCCTTGCGGCTGTTCTCCTTGCCGGGAAGATTTCCGTCGGTGTCATTTCTTCCAAAGTCGTGGTCATCCCAGGTGGAGTAGAGGGGCGTATGCGACACGAGCGATGCGAACGCGGGGACGGAAGCGAACGACCGGTAGCGAGCCCGCTGTGTTTCCAAGTCAGTGGTGTCGATGTAGGGCGTGTCGCCTAGGAGAACAATGGCCGTTGCCTCATCATCGTCAATGCGTCGCCAGACCGACGAGGACCCCTCTCCCTCGTCAGCGCATGATCCGAAGGCGATGCGGCACGTCTCGTCTAGAACGGGGCGCGTTCTGAACCACCAGTCATCATTTGTCTCACCGTTGACCGAGTACGCGTAGCGGGTATCGGGCTTGAGACCGATCTGAACGAAGCCAGTGTTATCACTGTCCCACCGGGTCCACAGGCTGCAGTGGCGACTGGTATCGCCGTCCTCTCTTATGAGGCTGATCCTTACGCGGCCGTGCACTTCACTGCGAACCCAAACACGGACCCAATTGGAGCTGAGATCTCCGATGATTGGAGGAGTTACAGCGCCCTCGGCCTGAATGGCCAGAGTTGCCAAGACACAACTTGCTACACCGCTGATAAGGGCCATGGCTGAGAATGCTACGCCCTCATTGGTCCAAAAATAGGCCTGAGGTCACACCGGACCTCTGTAGTTGAAGGATCGGTGTAGGAGGTTGATCTTTGTGCGGCAGTGGTTTCCCTTGCTCTCAGGCGGTGAGGATGTTTGAATAGGCAGTTGGAGTCGCCACATGCGATACATCTGCACTTCCATCGTCGCCACGTTGGCCTTGGCCGCAACGTCGCTGGCCAACACCATCACCGCCTGCTCAAGTGGGTGCGACTACACCTCGATCAACGCTGCGATTGACGCCGCCAGCGACGGCGATGTCATCCAACTCTCGGCCGAAACGTATTACGAAGGTGCAGAAATCAATACCGATGGCAAGGCGATCACCATCAGCGGGACCATCGACACAGACGGCAATCCAACCAGCATCCTCGACGGCGGCAACTCCCATTCGGTACTTAGATGCATGAGCGGCGAGACCACTGCGACGCTGTTCGAGAATCTGGTAATCCAGAACGGGGCCGGCGGCGGCATGTACAACTCCTCCAGCAGCCCGACCCTGACGAACTGTACGTTCACGGAGAACTCAGCCGACTACGGGGGCGGCATGTACAGCACCTCCAGCAGCCCGACGCTGGACGGCTGTACGTTCACGGAGAACACGTCCAGCAACTACGGCGGCGGCATGTTCAACTCCTCCAGCAGCCCGACCCTGGACGGCTGTACGT
>CAZKTE010000074.1:0-5771 GCA_964555625.1 uncultured Isosphaeraceae bacterium
GGGGCCCGCTACGACGATGACAACGGCTCCTCCTCCGGCTCGGCGTACGTCTTCCCGGCACCCTTCGTGTATGCAGAGGATTGCAACGCCAACGGTATCCCCGACGAGTGCGACATCGAGGACGGCACCAGCAGCGACGTCAATGGCAACGGCATCCCAGACGAGTGTGAGGTTGATTGCAACGCCAACGGCGTCCCTGACCACTGGGACATCAAGACCGGCACGTCAGAGGACTGCAACGCCAATCTGATCCCCGACGAGTGCGACATAGATGACGGCACCAGCGACGACGTCAATGGCAACGGCATTCCCGACGAGTGTGAAGACGATTGCAACGCCAACGACATCCCAGACGACTGGGACATCAAGACCGGGTGGTCTCAGGATTGCAACGCCAACCTGATCCCGGATGAGTGCGACATTGCTGACGGAACTGCCTTGGACTGCAATGGCAACACGATCCCGGATGAGTGCGACATCGCCGATGGAACGTCCGACGACGTCAACGGCGATGGAGTCCCGGATGAATGCCAATGCCTTGCCGATATCACCGGCGATGGCATCGTCAATGTGGAAGACCTTCTTGCGGTCATTGGGTACTGGGGGTCAGCTGGGCCACTTGGCGATGTGAACTTCGACGGAACCGTCGGGGTTGGCGACCTGCTGATCGTCATTGGTGCTTGGGGCCCCTGCCCGTAACACCAAGCAAAGCTGGTCTCGCCAGTCTCCATGCCCATGAAGGAGTGGGCTTCTTCAGCCGGCCTGCTGACGAGCGAGCCGCAGGCTGCCGCCTATCATCCGCGCTTCGTGCTCCGCAGCGATCGCCCAACCCCACTTGCCGCCTCCATCACCCTGACCGTCCTAGCCTCGGTGGGGACGGCCGTCATCTGGAACGGCCTTCCATTCATTGGACGTCGCGAGCACGGCTTCGACGAGACGACCAACCTCGTCCTCTACCTCTGTATCGGAATCGTCTACATCGTCGGGGCCTTCAGCGCCGGGCGGGTCCTGCCGCTGCTGGATCGGGTCATCTCGCCGCGTCGCGTGCTGACGATCGTGCTGCTCACCCAGGCGGCCGCCTGCGGCACGCCACTCATCTCCGGAGGCGTATGGACACTCTGGGTCGCAGGATGCGTGGCCAGCGGGTGCAGCGCATGGCTCTGGCCGATCGTCGAGAGCTATCTGGTCGCCGGACGCCACGGCAAGGACATGCAGCGAGCCATCGGCTGGTGGAACATCGCCTGGATGGTGTCCGTCGCCGCGGCGATGTTTGCAATGGCGCCCCTGATGGAGGCTCATGCGACCATGGCGATCGTGGGCCTGGGTGTCTGCAATCTCCTGGCCGCCTGCGTGCTCCCGGCCTACGCCACGCGGCCACCGCGTCACGATGAGGTGCGCGCCAGCGCCGAGGTGCCAGCTTCCTACGCTGGCCTCCTGCGGGGCGGCCGCGTCCTCCTGCCGCTGAGCTACGCCCTCAACGGGATCCTTGCGCCGCTGCTACCTTTCGTGCTGGCGGGCGTCGCTGTGGAGGTGGCTTGGGAGACGCCCGCCGCTGCGATCTGGATGATCGCGCGGGTGGTCACCGTGGCGGCCATGTGGCGATGGACTCTCTGGCGCGGCCGCTGGAGCGTGCTCTGGGCGGGGCTTGCGGCCATGGGCGGGGGATTTGCGCTGATCATGCTCGGCGGCTCCATCACCGCCGTACTCATTGCGCTGGCAATTTTCGGCGTCGGAATGGGCTTGATCTACTACGCGGCGCTCTACTACGCCATGTCGGTGGGCCGCGCGGCGGTGGATGCTAGCGGGACCCACGAGGCGCTCATTGGGTGCGGGTACGCTGCCGGTCCCTTGGCGGCCCTAGGAGCGGCGAGCGTGGGTCCAGAGAGCCCATGGCCGCTGATTGCAACGACCTGGGCCATGCTCGGGGCGGGGGGGCTCGGCATGCTCCTTGCGTGGCAACGGGGGCCCGGGACCCCCTCCAAGCCCTTCAGCGGCACCCCCAAGGACCGATAAGGAGGGTACTGATTTGCGGATGATGCCCGTAGAATCGTCGATCCGATCTCACTGTGAGGTTCGTTCGCCTACTCCAGGAGTCCGCCATGTTGCTTGCCACGTCCATTGCCATGCTCGCCGCTGCGTTGCCACACCCCCATCCGACTGCGATGGTCTCCAGCCTTCCGCTCCCGGCGGTCCTGCTCTCGGAACTCCCCCCCTTTGAGGATGTCGCAGGTGAGTACGAGCCGATCATCTCGACCGCTGATGGAAGCAGCGGATTCTGGAGCCTCTACCGGGACCCCGAGTCCGACCACCTCCTGATTGAGCTGCCCCCGGGCAGCGAGGGCCAGGGACTGCTCGTGGCCTTCACCATTGCGCGCGGAACGATCCAGGCGGGCGTGCAGATGGGTGATCAGTACCTCTACTGGACGCGACTGCGTGATCGCATCCTGCTCATGCACCCCAACATCGCTGTGCTCACCAGCGGCGACTTCGAATCCCAGCAGGGCCACGAGCGCGTCTTCACAGACCAGCTCGTAATGGATCTGCCGGTACTCTGCGAAGGCCCCGGTGGCGGGCCGGTCATTGATGGCACGGCGCTCTTCCTCCATGGCGCCAGCCAGTTCACTGGCCGCGGCGCCCGAAGCGATCTGGGCACCATCGCCAAGGCCAAGAGCTTCCCCGGAAACGTCGAGTTGGCATTTGACCTGCCATTGGCCGACGGACGCATGGGTCGCATCTATTACTCGATCCGCGGCGTCCCCGAAGAGGGCAACTACGAACCGCGCCTCGCCGACCACCGCATCGGGTACTTCACCACCACGCACAAGGACATCGGCGATCCATCGGTCGACGATCCGTGGGTGCGCTACGTGACACGCTGGCGGCTGGAGAAGGCAGACCCCTCACTCAAGACCAGCCCGCCCAAGGAGCCCATCGTCTTCTACCTTGAGCACACCATCCCGGTGCGCTACCGTCGCTGGGTGCGAGAGGGCGTGCTCGAGTGGAATCGGGCGTTCGAGCAGATCGGCATAGTCAACGCCATCGAGGTCTACCAGCAGGATGCGCGTACCGGTGCGCACATGGACAAGGACCCCGAGGACGCTCGCTACAACTTCATTCTCTGGACCAACTCCAGCATGGGCTTCGCAATCGGGCCAAGCCGCATCGATCCGCGCACCGGGCAGATTCTCGATGCCGACATCGTCATGGACGAGGGCTTCATCAGCGGTTGGGTCAACGCCTGGAAGAAGCTGTTGCCTGAGGTCGCCATGGAGAACTTCGACGCGGCGACCCGCCAGTGGCTTTCTAGTCGTCCACACTGGGACCCGCGGGTCCGCCTGGCGCCTCCCCACCTACGAGCGGAGACCATTGCGCGCATCCGCAGCGAGCAGGCCGCCGGCCACCCTGCACAGCGCGCAGACGCATCGCTCATCGGTGATCAGGAGTACGACGGGCTCGCAGGACGCACCAGCCAGGTCAACGGCGCATGCCTCCATGGCATGGTGCAGGCTGCGGAGCTCGCGCTGGTGCGCATGCACCCGGCGGTGATCGCGCGGTTGCAGGACGATGCTGACGGGGACGAAGGCGGGGACGGGGAAGACGGACCGGACATGCTCGATGGCGTGCCGGACTGGTTCATCGGCCCGTTGCTGCGCGACATCATCATGCACGAAACGGGCCACACGCTGGGCCTGCGCCACAACTTCAAGGCATCGACGATCTACGGCATGGCTCAGATGAATGATGAGAACTTCGAGCCCGAGGCCATCTGCGGTTCGGTCATGGAGTACTCGCCGATCAACATCAACGTCGAGGACGGCCCATCACAGGGTGACTTCACGATGATGACCATTGGCCCCTACGACTACTGGGCCATCGAGTACGGCTACACCCCGGACGACGAGTCCCTCGACGGCATCCTCTCGCGCGTTAACGAGCCGCTGCTGACCTATGCAACCGACGAGGACACCTTCGGATCCGACCCCACGGCGCGTCGCTTCGACTGGAGCAGCAATCCCCTAGACTACGCCGACTCGCAGATCCGCCTGGTGCAGGAACTGCGCAGCACGCTCCTTGATCGCATGGTCGAGGACGGCGACAGCTGGGCCAAGGCCCGCAAGGGCTACGAGATGCTGCTCTACCGACAGGTCTCGGCCGTCTCGATGGCCGCCGACTGGATCGGCGGCTCGATTCACAACCGCGGCCGCAAGGGCGACCCCGGTGATCGCGATCCCATCGAGGATCTCGATCCCAACCTGCAGCGGCGTGCGATGGGGATCGTCCTGGTCCACACCATGCGTGACGAGGCATACGGCCTATCGCCGCAGCTGCTCTCCAAGATGACCATCGAGAAGTGGTGGGACGATGAGAACATGGCCGACATCTTCGACGATCCACCGTGGCCGATCCACGAGCGGATTTCCGGCATCCAGGCGTCTGCGCTCTCGATGCTGCTCAACCCAGGGACGCTGGCTCGTGTGCACGACGCCGAGTACCGCATCCCCGCTGGCGACGACGCCTTCACGATGGCTGAGTTGATCCGGGCCGTCACCGACGAGTCGTGGTCGGAGCTCTCCTCGCTGGACCGGCGATCCACTGCGCGGCAACCTGCCATCTCGAGCCTGCGGCGGAATCTCCAGGTCGAGCATCTTGGCCGCCTGGTCGAACTGAGTCTGATGGAGGACAGCATGTCACCTGCGCACCGGACCATGCAGAGCCTCTGCCGAGCGGAATTGCGTGAGATCGCAGGTCGCATTGACGACGCCGGGACAGCAAGACTCGATCCCTACAGCGCCGCCCACCTGATCGATGCCCGCGATCGCATCACCAAGGCACTCGACGCCCAGTACACCATCGGGTCCAGTGACGGGGGCGGTGGATTGCCATCGTTCCTCTTCCTTGAGCCGCCTTCGAACTGACCGCCGCTACCATCCCGGAGATGGACGAAGCAGCCAAGGGCGTCAATGACCTGTGGCTCCAGCCCGTGCTGGGGCCGCCGATTGATGGCTTCTGGATCGAGGAAGGCCAGGATCTCCTGGTGGGCCGCGCCAGCAAGTGCGACGTGCGTCTCGCCGATGGCACCATCTCCCGCGAACACGCCCGGCTCAAGGGCACCGCCGATGGCCCGGTCATCGAGGACCTCGGCAGCCGCGGTGGCACGGTGGTCAACGACGTCCAGCTTGAACCCAACGGTTCCGCAACGCTCTCCGCAGGTGACCTGCTGCGCATCGGGCCCTGGACATTCCGATTCAGCGAGACCGTTGGCCCATCGCTCTCGATGCAGACCATCGACGATGCTGCGACCGCCACGGGCCGCATCCAGCGCCTCGGCCGCAGCGACATCGGGTCACTTGCGCAGCATCGCCTGAATCTACTCATCGACTGCTCGGAACGCATCAACGCGCAGGCCGACGAGGCGGCGCTGGCCGCATCGCTGGTGACCTGGGCGGTGGACGGGACGGGATTCACTCGGGCGGCCATGCTCCGCGGCAGCGATGCACGCGAGGTCGAGGTAATCGGCTACCGCGACGGCGACAGCAGTGACGCCTCCTCGGCGACCTTCAGTCGATCATTGATCGAGGGCGCCATGGACGGGGACATCTGCTGCATGATCAGCGGCGACACCGGCTCGTTTGGCCAGAGCATCGCCGATCTCAACATTCACTCGGCGCTCTGCGCGCCGATCACCGTCGACGACGAGCTCGTTGGTTTTCTCTCCCTCGATGCTCGCGACCAGGAGGCGCAGGTCCAGAGCGACGCGGCTGGCTTCTGCC
>CAZKTE010000075.1:0-5643 GCA_964555625.1 uncultured Isosphaeraceae bacterium
GCCAGTGCAGGACGTGGCGAATTGGCTGGGCGGCAGGACGCCCAACCGGCCGCAGGCGAACAGCGACATGACCTCCGATGCGCTCGATGATCAGGCACGCGACGCCCACCGACGAGGCGAGTTTCGCTCGATGATCGACCTGGGCCATGCCGCCCTCGAGGTGGCTTCCACGCCCGCTGAGCGTGCGCGTGCCTGGAATCGAATCGCCGGTGGGTGGGACGGGATCGGTCGGTTCCAGCAGGTGCTGGCCGCCGCACAGGACGGGCTGCGCGAATATCCGATTCCCTCCGATCTGCGCCTGCTGCTTCAGACGACGGCAGCCACTGCGCACTACACGCTCTGGCAACTGGATGAGTCGGAGGCCATGGCCCGCCGAGTGATCGCGCGCTTCGACGCATGCGCTCCCACGACGGATCGCGGCCGCGTCGCCCTCGCCCACGCCTGGTATGTCCTCGGACACACGCTGCGGCGGCTGATGGACGTCGAGCCCGACTCCAGCAGTACGCATGCAGAGGCGGCCCGTGGTGCGCTGGCCTGCGCGGCGGACCTCTACGAGGATCTGGCCAGCTCGGTCCACAAGTCCTATGGCGGCATTGCAAAGACCTGCCGCGGTGGCATGCTGGAGGCGGAGGTGTTGTTGCGAACCCGGGACGCTCGCGAAGCGATCGCCACCATCATCGATTCCCTGGGCGCTGTTGTGGACACGAGCAGCGTTCCCCTCGGCGACTGGCTTGAGAGCTACGGGTGGTGGTGCATCTTCGGTTGCAACATCACCCTTCGGCACATCGCCGATGAACGCGACCTGCAGCGGTTCATGGCGCTGTTCACGAACAAGGCAGACGAGATCGCCGATCGGCTCGACCACTGGGCCATGCGCGAACGGGTGTTCTCGATGCAGTTCGAGGGCCATCGCCGCATGGTGGGATGGACCGGGCAGGACCTGCCTGTGGTCATCGACGGGGACGATGTACGACTCATTACGGGCACCATGGGACGGTTCCCGCAGTTTCGAGAGACCGGCTGGTCCATTCTGGACGCAGCCAACGTGATTCGTGACGCCTGAGGAGGATCGCCGATGTTGATCCCCAAGCACATGTGCTGGTCAGCCCTGGCGACCCTCGTCATCGCGTCGACATCCGCCGCGGACATCGCCGGTGCCGACGGGATGGTCTTCGTGCCGCGCGTCCCGACCATCTTCAGCCACACCGGCCAGGACCCGGCACCCAAGCCGCGATCGGCGTGGATGGACCCGGCAGACGACTCCTTGCTGCTGGTGCCTGATCGCCCGCTTGCACCACCCCCGATCGTTCTTGACGACGCGCTCTGGGACGCTGCGGATCGCGAGCGTCGCCCGATCCCGCCACCGCCGATGGCTCCGAACCCCAATCTGGACGGATCGGCTCGCGTTGCACCCGTCGAGGCGGGCATTCCAGAGCACTCCGTGCCAGGTCCGTCCGCCCTGCTGCTGCTGGCGCTTGCAGCGCGGCGGCGAAGGCGCTGAATCTGGACGCATGTAGGCTACGGACGTGAAGTACACGCGGGTCCATCGCCTGCTGCGGATCATCGCACTCGTGCAGTCGAGGCGGGGATTGACCGTCGCCGAACTCGCCGAGACGTGCGAGACCACGGAGAGGACGATCTTCCGCGACCTCGACCAGATTCGAGAGGCCGGCATTCCCATCCAGCACGACCGCGCATCGGGCGGATACCGAATCGACGGTGCCTTCTTCATGCCACCGGTGCGACTGACCTTCGAGGAGGCCCTGGCCATCTCGGCGCTGTGCGAGACGATGGCCGACAGCGGGGCCATTCCGTTCGTGCGACCGGCTGCCATGGCCCTGCACAAGATCCAAGCGCAGCTCCCGCTGGACGTTCGAGAGGAATTGACCGATCGCCTGCGGACGATGCAGTTGCGCACGACCGCGACAATGGACGAGGAGGGATACCAGGACGTCTTCGATACCGCGCAGCATGCGCTGGCCGAGGGCCGTTTGCTGCGCTGCAAGTACGAGCCCGCCAGCGGGGGTGACGACGAGGCGTTCCACTTCCAACCGTACGCGCTCTTCTTCGGTACCCGAGCCTGGTACATCGTCGGGTTCCACGAGGGACGCGATGATCTGCGCACGCTCAAGCTCAGCCGCTTCACCGCCATCGAAGCCACCAACGAGACATGCGAACCCCCCGCGTCCTTCTCGCTCGATGCCCATCTGGGGAACGCCTGGAACATGATTCCCGGCGATCGCGACTGGGAGGTGGCCATTCGGTTCGACCCCCCGTTCTCCTCAACGATCAGTGACACCCGATGGCACGCGACCCAGGAGATCGAGTGGCACGACGACGACGCATGCACGTTCCGTTGCATCGTCAGTGGTCTTGACGAGATCGTCTGGTGGGTGCTGTCGATGGGACCGAATTGTCAGGTACTCGAGCCACCAGAACTTGCCAGCCGCGTTGCCCAATTGGCCGCAGATACCGCCGATCGCTACGCGAAGGCCGCCACGTCGGCTGGCGGCTGATCACAACGCTCAGGCACGGACGTCCAAGATCGCGATGTCCAGTTCAAGGTCGCCCGTGAGCAGGGGCGGGTCGATTTTCAAGCCAACTGCGGCCTGTTCGCCACGGCGGGCGAATCGACGCAGATGCCGGCCTCCGCGATTCGGTGACTGCCCCGTATGCCAGGGTCCTCGTGGGTCCGTCGTGGCTCGCCGCGGCCAAGGCCTCGGTGAGATGTGGGTGATACACATGACCATGGGCGTAGCTCCTTATCAGGGGGCAGGAAGGGACTCCACCAGGGCCCCTCTCTGCCGCCAGGGGAGTATCGACGCGGCCACTGACACCCCAGTGTCAGGGCGTTGATCGGTATTTGTTCGGTATCTCCGCGGGCGCACGAAAAGGGGCCGTCGCGTGGACAGCCCCTGAAGTGCCCTGCCCAGGACTCGAACCTGGAACCGGCTGATTAAGAGTCAGCTGCTCTGCCGAATTGAGCTAGCAGGGCCGAGAAACCGCGCAGTGTAGCCACGCCCCTTCCATCGTCAAGGAGGTGGCGCGGCAGCCCGCACCTCATCGAGCCTGGCAAGGGAGGCCATGACCACGTCGGTGGCGGCCTCGAGTTCGGCGCGTCTCGTCGTTCGGGCAAAGCTGAATCGCAGCGTTCCCCAAGTGCCCTCGCCCGGCGACGTGAGCGCCTGAAGTACCTGTGACTGCTTGAACGCGCCGCTCGTGCACGCCGAGCCGCCCGAGGCGCACACGCCGCGCTCGCTGAGCATCAGCAGGAGCACCTCAGTCTCGAATCCCGGGAAGGCGACCGATGAGGTCGTCCAGGCGCGGCTCGCGCCAGCCGAGTGCACATGCATCTCCGGCATACGATCCCGAAGACCCCGCCCGAACATGTCCCGCTGTGCTTCCATGTGCGCGATGTTTGCATCGGTCAGCCACGCGGCTGCCGCCTCCGCCGCGACGCCGAATCCAAGGATCGCCGGCACGTTTTCTGTACCTCCGCGGCGCCCTCGCTCCTGCGGTCCGCCAGTAACCAGCGGGTGCAAGGCCAAGTCACTGCGCAAGTACACCGCGCCTGCGCCCTTTGGCCCGTGCAGCTTGTGCGCAGCAAACGTCACGATGTCCACCGGCACGCGAGCTACGTTCATGGGCATCTTGCCGACCCATTGGGTCGCGTCGCTGTGCATCAGCACGTCATGCTCGCGGCAGATTGCCGCCGCCTGCTCGACCGGCTGGATCACGCCCGTCTCGTTGTTGCACCACATCAGCGACACAAGGGCGATCGTCGCTCCCCGTTCGACCACGATGCGGCGAAGGTGTTCAATGTCGACCACGCCGTCCCCGTCATTCTCCAACACAACGACCTCGATGCGGCCGCCTTCGGTCAGCGAGCTGGCCTTCTCGGAGACCGCCGGGTGCTCGACCTTGCTGGTCACCACGACTCGGCGGTCAGGCCGTGCCGCAAGGGCGCTGTGGATCGCGAGGTTGGCCGCCTCGGTGCCGCCACTGGTGAAGGTCACCTCTCTCGTCCGGGCCCCGATGAGGCCTGCCACCGACTCCCGGGCCAGGTCCACCCGCTGCCGCGCCTCCTGACCACTGCGGTGAATGCTTGAGGGATTGCCCCAGATCACCTCCATGGCCTCGCGCACGGCGTCGATGACTGCCGGAAGGGGGCAGGTCGTGGCATTGTTGTCGAGGTAGATGCGCTCCATGGCCCTAGAACGCCGATTCTAGGGGCCTGCGCTGCAAGTGGGAACACGCCATGGCGGCAATGACGGCCACGGCCGCGCATCCGAGCAGTACTGGCCGCGGATCGGTTCCAACAAGCGGTCGGCCGACCCAGTACGCCAGAGATCCCAGCGTCATGAAACCAAACGAGATTGCATTCGACGTGGCCAATACGCGACCGCGTTGCGTGGGCTCAGGCAGTATCTGCATCAGGGACTGCAGTGGGACGCTGTAGAAGCCGGCAGCCACCCCCAGCCCACAGAGCAGGCCAAGGGTCGGGCCGTAGCCAACGCGCGTGAGGCCAAGGGTACAGAGCACAGCGACCATGGCCATCGCCGCGCCGGTCGAGAAGTCCAGTCGCACCTGCGCCCGCGACAGGAAGCCGCTTGTCGCCGACCCGATCCCGAGGCTCACGCCGATGGCAGCGAGCATGATCGCCACCTGCGTGTCACTGACGCCAAGGGGCGCGCCGAGCTCGGTGACGACCAGCAGCGTGACGGTCGCCAGGAGGTAGAAGAGCGCCCAGGCTAGCGCGCCAGGGAGCAGCTGCGTGCCGATCATCGTACGCATCGTCCGCGCGTAGGAGGCGAACGGGTTGAGCGGGACACGCGTTGTCGGATCCAGCGGCACTAGGCGCGGCAGGAAGAGGATGGCCGCGATGCCCGCGATCGCCACGACGAGCATGACGCCGCCGGGCAGCCAAGGCGAAGAAGCGGCGGCGGTCACCGGATCCGGCGCGATGCGATCGCTGACGATTCCCGCCGCCAGCATCCCCGCGATCACCGCGAGGTTGGTCGTGAGGTTCAGCAGGCCGTTGGCCTGGCTCACGTGCGCGCGGCTTACCAGTTCCGGGATCATGCCGTACTTAGCCGGGCTGAAGAAGGTCGACTGGGTTCCGAGCATCACCATCGCCAGGATTGCAAAGGTGAGGTTTCCGAAGGCGAACGCCAATGCTGCGACGATGGCGAGCGGGAGTTCCAGCGCCTTCATTGCCACGGCGATGCTCCGCTTGGACCGCCGATCGGCGAGGGGTCCGGCCCACCCCGAGAAGAGAATGAAGGGCACGAAGAGACACAGTGCAATAAGTCCCTGGCCGCCGGTCCCAAGCCGCCCTTCCCACATGCCGCGGACCACGGCGAAGCTCAGGAGCGCTTTGAGGATGTTGTCATTGGCAGCCCCCATGAACTGCGCCGCGAGCAGGGCGCAGAGCCCCCGAACCCTCGTCATCGCCGGATCCCCCTGACCTGTATCAGCCGCACCATCGTGCATGGCGGCACCTTAACGGCCCCCGCTGCCCACGAGACCCCCTAGGGGGCTTGCACTGGAAGTACCGGGGGCCCGGACCGACGATTGCCGGCGCGGGCCCCGTTGGGTCATGCGGCTGAGAGGATTCGAACCTCCACGGGATATTACTCCCAC
>CAZKTE010000076.1:0-4796 GCA_964555625.1 uncultured Isosphaeraceae bacterium
CGGGGGCGCGATCGCCGCGGTGGGCGAGCGCACGAACCTCTAGGCGGCGGCAGCAAGCGATCACTAGCCCTCAGTTCCCCTCCACAACCTCAGCACCATCTCGTATCCGCGTGGATCAGCCTGCCGCAGCTCGTTGCGGACGAACGGATAGAAGTCGTTGGTGCCGAAGAGCGCCTCGGTGGTCTCGGCGAAATACTCGTGGTGGTTCTTCAGTGCGTAGTGCCGCCGCGGTTCCCCGTGGATGTGCATGACCTCCTCGTAGACACCTGATGCAAGAATCGCCTCGTGGGCACCCTTTACCTCTGCGTGCTCGAAGCCCAGAACTCGATCGTGGTACGCGTGCGCGAGTTCATGAAGGACCATCGACGGCTGGCCCTTGGTCCAGGTGAGGAAGTTGCGGGCGTTCCCAATCTCGACTGACTGCTCCTTGTCACCGTTGTAGCCGTTCGGGATCAGCCAATCGCGTGAGACGTGGTAGCACATGCACGCTGTCTTACTCATCTCGAGTTCTGCCCAAATCTCCCCCTCTCGCAACTTGCTCAACGCGGGCTCTGGGATCACCCTGGCCACTTGGAAGAGGTGGTTGTCAAGCAGGTCCAAGACCTCAACTGACAGTTCACGCTCTGCCATCAAGTTCGGGCTCACAAGCACAGTCCACCCTCGAATTTGGGTGCGGTGATAGAGGGACGTGGGAATCCAGGGCGGGGGAGTTGTTGCGCCAATGGTTGCCAGAAGCAGTCCGCAAAGAAGAGCAAAGGCGAGTATGCGTTGCATGTCAGGGGTCTCCTTGCAGGACTCTACCGATCGGAGATGATGTACGACCCAAGAGGAGATCACGCCATGAGCACGTTCGAGGAACGCAAGGACACCTTCGAAGCCAAGTACGCCCATGATCAGGAACAGCGATTCAAGGTCATCGCCCGCCGCAACCACCGCCTGGGGCTCTGGGCCGCGGACCTGATGGGCATTGACGGCGAGGAGGCCGAGGAGTACGCCCGGGCAGTCATAAAGAGCGACTTCGCGGAACCGGGTGACGACGACGTCCTGCGAAAGGTCACAGCCGACCTCGCCGAGACCGGAACCAGCGAGGAAGTGGTCCGGTCACAGATGGACACGCTCCTGGCTGAGGTCATCGCTGCCGCGGGCGACTGAGCCTGCGCCACCTCTTGCTGGCCATCGACGGGGACGGCATCGTTGGTATCGCTGACCTGCTCACGGTCATCGGTGCCTGGGGGCCGTGCTCCTAACCCAAGGCCCGTGCGAGCGTGCCCGCAAAGTCAGCTGAGACCGCTCCATTTGTGGTGGCCATGCAGCCCCAATCGCTGGCCCTTGCAAGCTCCTCTGTGTTGACGTGACCAGTAAAGGCCACGATCGGGATCGACTTCGTGTCTTCATCCCCCTTCAGCTGCTTCACGATCGATTCAAAGTCCACGTCCTCCTTCGAAAGGTCGAGGAAGATCGCCAATGGCAACTCCTTCGCAACCGCGGATAGAACGCCTGCTGCGCCCATCGCTCCCCGATAGGAATATCCAGCAGCCTCTGCTTCCGCCTTCAGTCTTCCGGCGAAGAAGAGGCTCGCTAGGCCCACGATTGTGCCGTGCGATTCCACCAACGCAGTATCCCTGATCTGCGGAGTAGAGTGCGGCCATGCTCGCCTCCGTGCTCAGCATCACGCTGCTTGTCGCCGCTGCTGATGACAGCCGCATCCACACGATCTTTCTAGGCGACCGCGGTCATCATCAGCCCGCCGCACGCCTGCACGATGTGTATGGACCGCTTGTTCGCAGCGGCATCACCATCGACTGGGAAGAAGACTTGTCCGCGATCACCCCCGCTCGCCTAGCGGACATCGACTGCTTGGTCATGTACGCAAATCAGGCAGAGCACCCCGAAGTACCCCCAGACTTCCTCGAGTCGCTTCTGGACTACGTGCGCAGCGGCGGGGGACTCGTCGCCTTGCACTGCACCAGCGGCTGCTTCATGGAATCACAGGCGTGGCTGGACCTCATAGGCTCCCGGTTCGTCTCACACGGGGCCGAGGTCTTCACGCAACAGGTGATCGTCGACGATCACCCAATCACGGAGGACTGGACCCCATTCACCTCTTGGGACGAGACCTATGTGCAGGCCCACGCGACTACGCCGCGGACCGTGCTCGCGATCCGCGACGACGAGCCCTGGATGTGGGTGCGCAGCGAGGGCCGAGGCCGGGTCTTCTATACCGCAAGTGGCCATGATGAGCGGACCTGGCGTGAACCGGGATTTCTGGAGATGCTCACGCGGGCCATCGACTGGGCCAGTGGCGAGGAGGCCACTGCACGACGAGCGGCCTTCAAACTCCCACAGTTCACCTACGAAGCACAGGAATTCGTCCCGAACTACGAGGGCCGCGACCCCCGGATGCGCTACCAGTTGCCATCGACGCCGGAAGAGGCGAGGGCGAGCCTAGTCGCCCCGGCGGGCTTTCGCGTCGAGCTCTTCGCCGCCGAGCCCATGGTGGTCAATCCCATCGCCATGGACTGGGACGAGCGTGGCCGCTGCTGGGTCATCGAGACGCCCGACTACCCCAACGATGTTCAGGAGGACCTCTCCGGGGGCGATCGCATCAGCATCCTCGAGGACAGCGACGGGGATGGCCGCGCAGACAGGAAGACCGTGTATGCCGAGGGCCTCAATCTCCCCACCTCGATCCTCAAGGTCCGCGGCGGCGTGCTGGTCACGCAAGCCCCGGATCTACTGTTCCTGGCCGACGCCGATGGCGACGATGTGGCCGACGACGCGAAGGTGCTCTTCCGTGGATTCGGGCGCAGCGACACGCACGCGGGCCCCTCGAGCCTGGCGCTTGGCCCAGACAACGCCATCTGGGGCGCCGTGGGCTACTCGGCCTACAGCGGCAGCGACGGCTCGACGTTCGGCAGCGGCCTCTGGCGATGGAGTCGCGGAGCGCGGGATCCCCAGTTCCTGGCGCAGTTCACCAACAACACCTGGGGACTCGGGCTACGCAGCGACGGTGAGATCTTCGGGTCCACGGCCAACGGGGCGCCGTCATTCTTCGTCGGGGCGCTGCGGCCAGAGCTTGCCCTCGCCGCGCCCGATCACGCCGGCGCAGCGGCGGCCTTCGAGACGGCGATCATCCATCCTGCACTTGGCGAGATCCGCCAGGGCGACTGGATGGGCCAGTACACCGCCGCTGCGGGCCACGCATTTGCCACCGGAGCACAGGTCCCGGCGAGCTGGAACGAGACGGCGGCCTTCGTGTGCGAGCCCACCGGGCACCTGGTCGGTCGCCTCGACGCATACCCGGCGGGGGCCGGATACAAGGTCCGCGACTGCTTCAACCTCTGCGTGTCCACCGACGACTGGTTCTGCCCGGTACAGGCCCAGATCGGTCCCGATGGTGCGATCTGGATCGCGGACTTCGCGCAGTTCATCATCCTCCACAACCTCCCGGGCAACCCTGAGCGGGGGCTGCCCCGCATCGAGTACGGCCCCGGCAACGCGCATCTAAATCCCCTCCGCGACAGCACGCACGGCCGAATCTTTCGACTGGTGCGCGATGGCCAGGCATCGCCGATGGATCTCTCCGGCGCCGATCAAGAGGCGCTTGTCGCCGCGCTCGCCCATCCCAATCGCTTCTGGCGGGTCACCGCGAGACGTCTGCTGATGGAGCGAGGCATGATGGAGGCGATGCCCGCCATTCACGCCATGGCGATCGGCGACGATGATCTCGCTGCGGCTGCGGCACTGAGGACCCTCGGTGGCCTAGGCGATCTCAACGGATCGCGCGGGATGGCGACGCTCTCGTCAGTGCTGACAGGGGAGGGGCGTGCATCGCAGCAGGCGGCCCTGGCCCACCTGCCTGCGACCTGGGCGATGGCCGATCTGCTTGGCGCAAGTGGCCTTCTTGCCGCGCCGGATCCGGTCCTGCGCCGCCACGCACTGCTGGCCGCCGCCCGCATGCCACACTCGGCGGCGATGGGCTTCGCGCTGGCCGACCGCGCTTCCCTTGAGGACCTCGATGATCCATGGCTGTTTCTTGCCATGTCCGCCGCGGCCGTCGCGCACGCAAACCCGTTCATCGCCGTCTCCACCGCCAGCCTCCAAGGCCTGGACGACTCCCAGGCCCAGCGAGTCGCGTCCCTCATCGAGGTCGCCTCACGCAGCGGTCGCGAGGCCGACGTGGCGGCGCTGGCCAGTGGGGGGGAGGTCCATCGCGGGGAACGGATCTTCTATCGCCATGCCACGGTCACCTGCCGCGGCTGCCACACGATCGGCAAGGGCCGAAGCACGGGGCCCGATCTGGCAGGTCTTGGAAGTCGCATGACGCCCCTGGAAATTCTGAGTTCGATCCTCGAGCCCCACGAGACGATCGCCGAGGACTTCGAGGACGCAGCTGCCTCGATGCCACAGTTGCGGTCCTTCCTCAGTGACGACCAGTTGCGGGACCTCGTAGCATTTCTCGCGTCGCTGCGGTGAGGACTAGAATCACGCCCATGGTCGTCAAGGCCACCAAGTGTCCACGCTGCGGCAAGGTGATGCTCATCGGCCATGGCTGCTCGCACTGCGCAGGGGGCGGCGGGCCACGCAACCGCAGCGGCGCTGGGCCGGTGGGCCCGATCATCACGTTCATTCTGGTGTTCGCCGGGCTCTACGGCGGCGCCGAGGCGCTGCTTGCTGACAAGGGGCCACTTGCCCCACTGTTGCTGGTGGTCGGCTGCGGCATCGTCATGCGCATCTGGCAGATCGGCTACTGGCACGATGATGGTCAGCCCATCCTCCAGTATCTGGGCGCACAG
>CAZKTE010000076.1:4806-5629 GCA_964555625.1 uncultured Isosphaeraceae bacterium
CGCGACGCCCGGACGCCTCATCTGGTTCTGGACGACCGATCGTCCCTACTTCCGCGCGTGTTTCAGCGCGGTCGTGGGGGCAGGAATGCTCTTCATGGTGATCCACGTATCCTTGTACGCCACTTCGGGTGGCTCCTGAGCGCTGCGGATCAGTAGTACTCGAGCATGAACTCCAGCGATGTCCCGACGGGATCGTGCGTCCGGTTCGTGATTCGTGGCATGCGGTGTTCGCACTCACTCCAGGACCGCTGCGGATGCTCGATGCGCTCGATGATGTGTCGCACCGCCGACGCTGCCTGCAGGTCATCGTCATCTGCGTACGTCACCAGCAGAGGCAGCGCCGCGCGGCCGAAGCGATAGAGCGCAGGTGCTGCAATCTTCGCGTCCCCATAGACGGAGTTGTCACGGAGGTGGGAGATCAGGATCGGTACCGCCTGGTCCATGGAATCGATGTGGCGGCAGAACCCGGCCACCGCCGCAGCAAGCATCCGCTGCTGGGGATCCTCGCTGTCAAGCGCCTCGCGCACGAACGGCTCGGCGTGGTCGGGCCAGGAGAGCAGATAGGAGGCAGCACGGCGCGCGTTTCGCTGTCGCAGGTACCAGCCAGGTTCGCCGCCGTCGTCGCGCAGGTCAGCGACTGTGGCCGCAAGCAGCGCATCGGAGGGCAGGGGAGAGAGGGCCCGCAGGATGTCTGCGGCCACTGGCCGCGACTGACCGTCGCCGATGCCCAACTCAGCTTCCAGCGCGGGCTGCGAGTGGGGCCAGAGCGTGTTCAGGAAGTTGATGGCGTGGCGGGCGTTCCAACGCCTCCCGTCGTGCCTCA
>CAZKTE010000077.1:0-5571 GCA_964555625.1 uncultured Isosphaeraceae bacterium
CGGTTGTGGCATCCTTCTGGCCGACTGGCTCGACCAGTGGATGCTGCCCGGCACCACCTACCCACTCGGGTTCTGGTGGGCGCAACAGGGCTCGATCTACGTCTTTGTTCTGCTCATCGTGGTCTACGTGCTTGCGATGAACAGGATCGACCGCCGATTCGGCGTGGCGGAGGACGACTGACGTGGGCATCCAGGGCTGGACCTTCCTGATTGTCGGGTTGACCTTCGCGCTCTACATCGGTGTCGCCATTCTTTCGAGGGCGCGTTCGACGGGCGACTTCTACGTCGCCGGCAAGGGCGTCTCGCCCATCGCCAACGGCATGGCGACCGCCGCCGACTGGATGAGTGCCGCATCCTTCATCTCGATGGCCGGCCTGATCGCCTTCCTGGGCATGGACGGGTCGGTCTACCTGATGGGATGGACTGGCGGATATGTGCTCCTCGCGCTCCTGCTTGCGCCCTACCTTCGGAAGTTCGGGAAGTTCACCGTCCCGGACTTCATCGGCGATCGCTTCGCATCACATCCCGCGCGCATCGTGGCGGTGGTCTGCGCAATCTTCGTCTCCTTCACCTACATCGCCGGCCAGATGCGAGGCGTCGGCGTTGTCTTCAGCCGCTTCCTGGAGGTGGACATCACGCTGGGAGTGATGATCGGCATGGGACTGGTCTTCTTCTACGCGGTGCTCGGCGGCATGAAGGGCATCACCTACACCCAGGTGGCGCAGTACTGCGTGTTGATCATCGCCTACACGATCCCCGCCTTCTTCCTGGCGTTCATGGTCACGGGGAACCCGATCCCACAGGTCGCGCTGGGCGGCACGGACGCGGAGGGGGTTGGCCTGCTGGCCAAGCTCGACGGAATGCTCATGGATCTCGGGTTCGGGGCCTACACCGGCTACGACCAGTCGCTGCTGAACGTCACCTGTATCACCGCAGCGTTGATGCTCGGGACGGCGGGCCTGCCGCACGTCATCATTCGATTCTTCACGGTTCGCCGCGTGCGGGATGCGAGAAGCAGCGCCGGCTGGGCGCTGCTCTTCATCGCGATCCTCTACACGACGGCCCCCGCGATCGCCGTCTTCGCCCGCACGAACATGCTCGCGACGGTGCCGGCGGTCTCCTACCAGGAGGCTCCGAAATGGCTGCGATCCTGGGAGGACTCGGGCCTGATCGCATGGCACGATCGCAATGGCGATGGCGTCATCGACTACGCGCCCGGGGCGGTCTTTTCCGATGGGAAGCCCTCATTTGATCCCGCAGGAGCCCGCGGGCCCAGCGGGGAGCGGCTCGTCACCAACACCATCTCCGATGGTCGCAACGAACTCTACATCGATCGCGACATCATGGTGCTGGCCAACCCGGAGATCGCTGGCCTGCCGGACTGGGTCGTTGCACTCGTCGCCGCAGGCGGCCTCGCGGCGGCGCTGTCCACGGCTGCGGGCCTCCTGATGGTCATTTCCAGCGCCGTCAGCCACGACCTGATCAAGCGAGTTCTGCGCCCGGCCATCAGCGAGCGGCAGGAGCTGGCCGCGGCGAGAGGCGCAGCTGCGATCGCCGTGGTATGCGCGGGACTCCTAGGCATCTGGCCACCGGACTACGTGGCTGCCGTGGTGGCCTTCGCCTTCGGACTCGCGGCGTCGTCCTTCTTCCCGGCGATCTTTCTGGGGATCTTCTGGAAGCGATTCAACGCCGCCGGCGCCATCGCGGGCATGCTTGTGGGCATCGCCGGCACCGCTGCCTACATCATCTACTTCAAGTTCCTCGGCGGCGATCCGTCCAACTGGCTCTGGGGGATCTCGCCTGAGGGAATTGGAACCATCGGCATGCTCCTGAACTTCGCGGTGGCGATTCCAATTGCGCTCATGACCGCGCCGCCATCTGCGGAGGTCCAGGAGCTTGTCGAGCACATTAGAACGCCAGCGGGCTAGCCCACCGCTTCGCCGTCGCGCTGCACGAGTGCTGCGAAGGCCTCGCCGAGGCGCGTCGTGATCGGACCAATGTCGCCCGAGCCGATTGTTCGTCCGTCGACGCGCGTGACGGCGGCGAGTTCACCCATGGTCCCCGTGCAGAAGGCCTCCGAGGAGCGGTAGAGTTGCATGAGCGAGCAGTCGTCCTCTCGCGAGGGAATCTCAAGGTCGCGGCAGAGCTGGAGCACCGCCGCGCGCGTGATGCCCTCTGGGCAGGCGACGGGCCGCGATGTCAGGACCACGCCCTCGTCAATGAAGAAGAGGTGGGTCGCGTTGGTCTCGGCGATGAATCCGCGCGTATCGAGCATGATGGCATCATCTGCGCCTGCACTGGTCGCCTCGATCTTGGCGAGAATCGACTGGAGGAGGTTCGCGTGGTGGATCTTGGGATCGAGGCAGTCAGGCGGGGATCGCCGGACGCTGCTGGTGGCCAGTTCCAGTCCGCCACGGTCGTAGACGGGTGGCTTGAACTCCGCGAGGACGATCAGCGTGGGCCCGGACTGGTTGAGGCGCGGATCCATGCCGCTGGTGATCTTCACGCCCCGCGTCAGAGTGAGGCGGATGTGCACGCCGTCGGTCATGTCGTTGGCCTCGAGCGTGTGGCGGATCTGCTCGGTCAGAGACTGGTTGTCAGGGATGTCGGTGAACCCCATGGCCATTGCACTGCCGCGGAGTCGCTCCAGATGCGCCGTGAGCCGGAAGATCCGGCCGTCGTAGAGCCGCAGCCCTTCCCAGGCGGCGTCACCGCCTTGCACGACCGAGTCGAAGGGGCTGATGCCGGCCTGGTCGCGGTGGACCAGGGTGCCGTTGATGTTGACCTGGAGGTCGGCGTTTCGAGGATCAAAGGTCTGCAGCATGGGTCAGAGCCGGTGCGCGGCGAGGACATCGTAGAGCCTCACGCAGGTCTCAAGCATGCCCTGCAGCGAGGGGTCGAGTTCGACCACTTCCTGCGATGGCGGGGCGAATCCCGTGGAGGACTCGACTACGTCGTACCAGTGGGGCGCCCAGGCGCCGTCGGTGTCGCGGCGACCCGGTGGCCAGGAGAGCATCCCCTCGTCGAAGGGAATGCCGATCGCTTCGCAGAGGGCTGTCAGGACGCGGCCGGGATCGCTGCGCACGTCGCGTGCATCGATGACCGGGGGGACTCGGCCGCTGCGGTCGCGCTGGCGCTCAAAGAGCGCGACCAGCTGGGGAAGTCCCGTTTCCGCCAGCGTGAACGAGCCGACCCGGGCATGAAGTGACGCCAGCGTGCGCGCCGGATCCCGCACCAGAAAGCAGTTGCACAGTCTCTCTGTCCATGCCCAGCGGTCATTCGGGGGCAGGTGGTGGGCCATATGCTTCTGGTAGTGGACGCCGCGACCGCCGGGAAGATCGACGAACAGCGACGCTACGGCGTCATCGAGGTCGATGGGCCCTGCAGCCAGCACTTCCTCGCGGCCGGGGTGGTCGGCGCCGCTGCGGGCCAGGTACTGGGCATAGAGGGGCTCGTCGAGCACGAGCGTGTCGCTGCGCTGCCCGAATGCGCGCATTAGTGCCGTGGAGATGTTCCGCGGCCCGGACCACATCGCGATGCGCAGGATCACGGCCGGAACATACCATCGCCGCCTGATGGCACCCGTGGTAATCCAAGCCGAGCACCTGCCCGATCCCTGTTCGCAGTGGCTGTCGCAGCGCGCCGAGGTGCACGTATGCCCGGCGGACTCGCTGCGATTCAAGGAATTGGCTCCGAGTGCACACGGGCTCGTCGTGCGCTCCTACACGACGGTGGACGAGGCCATGCTCGCATCCGCCGGGAATCTTGCGGTGGTTGGCCGCGCGGGCGTGGGTCTCAATAACATCGATCTTGAAGCATGTCGCGCCCACGGCGTGCGCGTCGTGCACACGCCGCAGGCAAACAGCAGGGCGGTAGTCGAGTTCGTGCTCGCGACGCTGCTGCCGCAGCTCCGACCAGTTGCGGCGGTGACTGCGGCGATGCCCATCGAGGAGTGGACATCGCTGCGAGACTCGGCACGTCTGCCACGGCAATTCAACGAGACAACACTGGGAATCATCGGCCTCGGGCGCATCGGCAGCCGCGTCGCGATTGCCGCGGCGGCGATCGGCTTCCACGTGGTCTACCACGACCTGCTCGATATCGATGCGCCGGGCGGCTGCGTCGCCTGCGACCTCCCGCTGCTGCTGGCCGAGAGCCACGTCATCTCTCTGCACGTCGATGCGCGCGAGGCGAACCGCCACATCATCGGCGCAGGCGAACTGGCTGCGATGCGCGATGATGTGGTGCTGGTCAACACGTCGCGGGGGTTCGTCGTAGACGCCGCTGCGCTCGCGGTGTTTCTCGCGTCACATGGCGAGGCGAGGGCCGTTCTGGATGTGCATGAGCCTGAACCCTTCAGGAGCGACTACCCGCTCCTGGGACTGGAGAATGTCCACCTCTATCCGCACCTCGCGGCGCGCACGAGCACGGCCTTGCTGAACATGGGCTGGGTGGTGCGAGACGTGATGGCCGTCCTTGAAGGTGAAGATCCGCAGTTCGAGGCCGGGGTATGATCCGCCCCCTCCGATGACTACCACGATCCAGCACGTGCACGCTCGCCAAATCCTCGACAGCCGCGGCAATCCCACGGTCGAGTGCGAGGTAACTCTTGGTGGCGGCGCAGTGGGTCGGGCGGCCGTCCCCAGCGGCGCAAGCACCGGGGAGCACGAGGCCCTGGAACTGCGAGACGGCGATGTGGCCGCATGGTGCGGCAAGGGTGTGTCCAAGGCCGTCTCGAACGTCAACACGACGATCGCCGCCGCGGTGACCGGGATGGACGCGCGGGATCAGGCCGCCCTCGATGAGGCGATGATCGCCCTTGACGGCACGGAGACGAAGGCCAACCTCGGCGCCAACGCGATGCTTGGCGTGTCACTGGCCGCCGCGCATGCCGCGGCGACCGCCAGCGGGCAACCGCTCTGGCAGTGGATTGGCGGCGAGGACGCGCACATTCTGCCGGTTCCGATGTTCAACATCCTCAACGGCGGCAAGCATGCCGACAACACAGTCGACTTCCAGGAGTTCATGGTTCAGCCCTGGGGCTTCGACGACTACGCATCCGCCCTGCGATGCGGAGTCGAGATTTACCACGCCCTGCGAGGCGTCCTGGGCGAGCGAGGACTGTCGACGGCCGTCGGCGACGAGGGCGGATTCGCGCCAGACCTCACCGACAATGAGGACGCTCTGAAGGTGATCGAGGAGGCCGTCGATCGTGCCGGCTACGACCTGGGCGACCAGGTCGCCATCGCGTTGGATCCGGCAACCAGCGAGCTGGCAAGCGAAGGAAACGGGGATGGGTACCGCTTCTTCAGCAGCGATCCGTCCCGCGTCGCCAGCAGCAGCGAGATGGTCGACCTGTGGGCGGACTGGTGCGAGCGGTATCCAATTCGGTCAATCGAGGATGGGCTCGCCGAGGACGACTGGGAGGGCTGGGCGCAGCTGACGGAGCGACTCGGCGATCGAGTGCAGCTGGTCGGCGACGACATCTTCGTCACGAATCCCATCTTCCTGGAGCGAGGCATCAGCGAGGGATGCGCCAACGCGATCCTCGTCAAGGTCAACCAGATCGGG
>CAZKTE010000078.1:0-5374 GCA_964555625.1 uncultured Isosphaeraceae bacterium
ATCAAGGATTTCCGAGAGCTCATCGCACATCGCGGCGACTTCGGTTTTGTCCAGCGCGAGTCGTGACAACTTCGCCACGTGCCGAACGGCGTCCGCATCCAGTGGCGGCGGGGCAGATTCGTCCGGCGACATGGCCCGGAGCGTAGCACAATGGCATTCGCTACCCTCTTCATTCCCATGCCCGCAGCCCGACTCATACCTATCGCGACGCGCGTAATCCTTGCGCTGGTGCTCCTATTGATTGCTACCAGCATCGTCACGGCGCTGGTTCGCACCGCGCCGCAACTGGAGGTGTCGCCGTCAAGCCGGCTGTTACCGGCGGTCGTCGTGATGGAGGCGCGGCCTGTGCCGGTACAGCGAAGGACGGTCGGATACGGGGTGGCAGACGCGCTGCAGCACGCCGACGTGCCCGCCCGCGTTGGGGCGACGGTGGCCTCGATTCCGCCAACCACGCGGGTGGGGCAGGAGGTGCGGGCAGGTGAGTTGCTGGTGCAACTCGATGACACCGACTTTAAGCGCTTCGTGGAGCGGGCTGAGCAGGCCGTCCTGCAGGCGATCGCCGACCAGGAGTTGCTGGCCATCGAGCGCCGAGCCGCTCAGAGCCGGGCGGACATTGCTCGCCGTGACCGGGAGCTCGCCGAGGCGGACCTGGCTCGGGTGCAGGATGCCTTCGATCAGGGAGCCGCCCGGCAGCGGGAGGTGGACAACGCCTCCGGCCAGGTCAACGCGCGACGTCGCAGCGAGGTCGACGCCGACGAGGCGGCAAACCGCTTCCCCAGCCGCGAGGAGCAGCTGGCGGCCACCCTGGCGACTCGGCAGTCCGACTTGGCCGGCGCGCGCGATGATCTTGTGCGCTGCTCGGTGACCAGCCCGATTGACGGCTGGTTGCAGGAGGTCGACGTCCGGGTGGGAGAGAACCTCTCCCCGGGCCAGCGGGTGGCGCGCGTGGTCAATACGCGCCGACTTGAGATCCCTCTGAGACTGCCGTCGCACGCGCGACCCTGGATCAGCACCGGCGATGATGTTCAACTTCAGTCTGCGGGGTTCGGCCGCCGCACCTGGGACGCTCGCGTGACCCGAATTGCACCCGAGGATGACACGACATCGCGGACGATGATCGCCTATGTCGACGTCGAGCAGGAAGGTGACAACAGCGGCCTCATCCCGCCCGGGCTCTTCGTGCGCGGTGACGTGCGAAGCGCGGGTTCGGGCCGCGATCGATGGGTAGTCCCGCGACGAGCCGTTCGCGATGATCGCCTGCTGATCGTGCGTGATGGGATAGTCCACAGCGTGGCGGTGACCGTTGACTTCACGATGCGCGAGAGCTTGCCGAAACTGGGACTGCCGGACCGATCATGGGCCGTGCTCGAGACGCCGCTGCGGGAGGGTGACCAGGTGATCGTCGACCCGAGTCGCACGTTACGTGACGGAATGGAGGTTCGCACGATCGATGCGAGGGCCTCGCTGTCGGCTGGATCGGGCGACGAATGAACCTCCCGGCGTTCGGTGTCCGAAATCCCGTTCCCATCAACCTCATGATGATCGTACTGATCATCGGTGGCGTCTTCGCGGCGATCGGGCTGCGCCGCGAGTTCTTCCCGGAGATGGATTCCGACTCACTGGTGGTCTCGGTGTCCTACCCGGGAGCGTCGCCGGCGGAGATCGAGTCGGCGGTCGCCGCCCGTATCGAGAACGCCCTTGCGAACCTCGACGAGGTGGACGAGCTGCGCACCGTGGTCAACGAGGGCCGGGCGTCCGTGACCGTTACGTTCCGCGAGGGCACGAGCGACGTCGACGAGGCGATCACGGAAGTGCGCCGCGCCGTCGACTCCATCGCCGATCTCCCCGCGGAGGTCGAGCGTCCGCAGGTCATCCGCATCAAGCCCTCGATGCCCGTCATCATGGCCGAGCTCTGGGGCGAGGCGGACGAGCAGGTTAAGAAGCGCGCGATACAGGACATTCGCGACGATCTCAAGTCCTTCCCGGGCATGGGCGGCATCGACCTCACGGGGATGCGCGAGGACGAGTTGAGCGTTGAGGTCAATCGCGATCTGCTCGTGGAACATGGACTGTCCATCACCGACGTCGCCGCGCGGGTGACGGCATGGATGCAGGACATTCCCGGAGGCACGCTGCGTGGAAAGGGGGGAGACATCACCATTCGCACTCAGGGCGCAGAGAACGCGTCGCTGGACGTGCGGGAGATCGTCGTTCGCAGCGACCAAGACGGGAAGGTGCTGCGCCTAGGCGACATCGCTACGGTCGAGACTGCGGTGGTAGACGTGCCGATCCGCGTGCGATTTAACGGGCACCCCTCAGTTGGGCTGATGGTCACCAAGAGCGGCGACCAAGACATTGTCGCGATGGCAGAGGTGACACGAGCGTACGTCGACGGTCGTATGGGCCGCCCCTTCGAGCCGACGCTCACTGAGCGGTTCATAGGTGACTCGGCGCGCAAGCAGGCCTGGTTACTCGGATCAGACGCGCCGCCGCTGCCGACGGGAACCACCCTGACCACCTTCACGGATCTGGCTCGATTCGTCGAGGGTCGCCTATCTCTGGTGACGAAGAACGCCGTCTACGGCGCAATCCTCGTCTTTGTGCTGCTGCTGCTCGCGGTGAACATACGTGTGGCGTTTTGGGTGGGGATGGGTCTGGTGACCGCGTTGAGCGGGACCCTCCTGGTCATGTTTGCATTGGGCATCACGCTGAACATGCTGACGATGTTCGGCCTGATCGTCGTGCTGGGCCTGCTCGTTGATGATGCAATTGTCGTCAGCGAGAACATCGAGGCTCGCCATGGACGCGGTGAGGCGCCCATGGATGCTGCGGTGGTGGGCACTAACGAGGTGCTGTGGCCGGTGGTGGCGACAGTCTTGACATCGATCGTTGCGTTCCTGCCGCTGACGTTCATCAAGGGAAACATTGGCGATATGCTCGGCGCGCTTCCGATGGTGGTCGCCTGCGCGCTGGCCATGAGCCTCTTCGAGTGCTTGCTAATCCTCCCGGGCCACCTTGGCCCCGCGCTTCAGCGGCGGGACCGAGCCATTATCTTGGGCATGTCTCTCCTTGCGCGGCGCTATGAGTCTGCGCGTGACCGATTCTTCTTCGAGGGCGTGGTTCCCGTGTATCTGAGGCTCCTGCGCCTCGCGATACGGTTTCGCTACATCGCCCTGACGACGGCAATCTCGGCGCTGATGGTCTCCCTCGGCATGGTGGCTGGCGGTCGTGTTGGGTACACGTTCGTCGAGGTCCCGGACGCCGAGACCCTTGCTGTAAACATTCGAATGCCCGTAGGCACACCGCTGGACACGACCGACGCCATGGTGCGCGTCATCGAGGAGGCGGCCAACGCTCAGGATGAGGTGCAAGTGATCAACACGCTCGTGGGCGTCCAGTGGCAACTCGGCGATGGCGCCACCTCCATCAGCACGAATGTGGGACAGGTGTTTCTGGAGTTGACCCCTGCGGAGACACGTACTGCCATGGCCGGCGAGGTAATCGATCGGATCCGCCGCAAAGTGGCGGATGCTGCGGCCGCGGCTGATCGCATCACTTACGAGATGATGTCAGGCGGTCCCGGGGGATCGGACATCACGATCCAGCTCCGTGGCGAGGATGATCATCGGCTGCAGGAGGCGTCTCGTCGGATTCAGGATGACCTACTGCAGTTTGCCGGTGTACAGGACGTCGGTGACGATGTGACTTCAGGGCAGCGTGAGTTGCGAATTGAACTGCGACCGGGAGCCTCATCGACCGGGCTGACGGTCGCCGACCTTGCGCGACAGGTGCGCGGCGCGGTCTACGGCATCGACGCCCATGTCTTCGCGCGGGGTGACGAGGAAGTGGACGTGCGCGTCAAGATGGACGACGAGGTGCGCACCGACGTTGCTGCCCTCGAGCAACTCTGGGTCATGGCCCCAGGTGGCCTAGCGGTCCCGCTCGTGGAGGTTGCCGATGTCTTCGAGGGAGAGGGGTACGGGACGATCCGCCGCGTTGATCGAAATCGGACTGTCACGGTGACTGCAGAGACGATCGATGGAGTCAGCCCGGAACAGGTGATCCGAAACCTACCCCTTGCGAAGTGGAAGGCGGACTTCCCGGACGTGAAGGTCATCTTCGGCGGTCGCCAGCAGGAGCAGGTGGAAGCGTTCAGTACGCTGCCCATCGGCTTCGCTGCTGCATGCGTGATGAGCTACGTCATTCTTGCATGGCTCTTCGGCAGCTACTTCCAGCCGTTGATGATCATGCTCGGCGTGCCGTTTTCCATCGTTGGGGTCATCTGGGGCCACTGGCTCGGCGGATATGACCTCACCTTCCTGAGCCTCATCGGGTTCGTCGCGCTCAGCGGCATCGTCGTCAACGACTCGCTGATCCTTGTGAAGTTCTACAACGACCGACGTGGCAGGGGCATGGGGCTCAACGATGCGCTGATCGAAGCGGGCGCGGCGCGCATCCGCCCGATCCTGCTCACCACTGTGACCACGGTGCTTGGGCTGACCCCGCTGATGCTCGAACAGTCCTTCCAGGCGCGGTTCCTAATCCCTATGGCCATTGCGATTGCCGCTGGCCTTGTCAGCGCGACGGTGCTGATCTTGTTACTGCTTCCAGCGCTGGTGGTCATCGGGGACGACCTGCGTCGCTTGTGGGGGTTCCTCTGGTCCGGGCCGGCGATTTCCTCGCTGGAACCGGCCAGTGACGCTTGATCTATAATGGCCCTCCCCGGACACCGTCGGGGTGATCCCTAAATGAAGCTCCTCCAAGGAATTCCAGTCAGCCCTGGCGTCGTCATCGGCCGGGCGATGGTGCTTGAGCGTTCGCTGCACCGCGTCCCCTTCCTCATTCTCGCCAAGGATGAGATTCCTGCCGAGTGCGCCCGGTTTGCCAAGGCAGTCGAGGGAGCGAAGGCGAACATCGCCACGGACAGGGATCGCGTCGCTTCCACGCTGGGCGTGGAGCCGGCGAAGGTCTTCGAGTTTCACCTGGGACTGCTTGAGGATCCATCGCTCATGCAGCCCATCCGGCAGCGAGTTGAGGAAGAGGGCGTCAGTGCCGCATTCGCAGTTGTAGAGGCCTTCGGTGATCTTGCTGACCGCTTCCGCCAAATGGAGGACCAGATCTTCCGTGACAAGGCCAGCGATGTGTTGGACCTCGAGCGGCGACTGCTGACGCAGTTGACTGGCGCAACCTACGATCGGCTGACCGACGCGACCGAACCGGTCATCGTCATTTGCCACGGCGTGACGCCCGCGGAGGTTGCATCACTCCAGACCGAGGTGGTCATGGGACTGGCAACTGACCTCGGTGGTCGCACCGACCACAGCTCGATTGTCGCAGCGGCACTCGGCATTCCCGTCGTAGTGGGCTGCAAGTC
>CAZKTE010000079.1:0-5299 GCA_964555625.1 uncultured Isosphaeraceae bacterium
CTGGTTGTTGTGCGGCTCGGGCACTACTCTGGGGCAGTCGCGGGTGGAAGGGGGCTCCGCAACTCCCTTTCCCTACTCATGGAGGCTGTGCCCGAGAGCGACTTAAGCAACAGGTTGAGCACCGCGAGGAATGTACCCTAGATGAATAGTCTGGACGCGGTCCTGGCACTGCACTGACTTCACCGCGGTGCGTCACAGCACGTCCTATGGCCAGGCGCCTAACGAACGGAGGAGGGTCAGGCTTGGCACCCGAATCGAGGATCGCCCGACGATCGTCGTTGTTTGAACCGCGCCAGATTTCGGCCGCGCTTTGCGTCCAATCGAAGATGACGACCGCGCCACATCGCAGAGGAAGCAACCGCCATCTGCCTCGCCTGCCGTGCCGCAAATGCGATGCGCCATGACCAGTATCGCCCACTTCACACCTCACCTTGTAGAGTGGCATCATGCATGCAGAAGAAGAATCCCCGGGCGTTGCCGAGGACACCTCGGAGTCAACAAAGACGGACTCGCAGTGCACGCAGGGACACGCCGCCGTCGTCCTGCCCGTGTGCATCGGCATCGCGCTGGCAATGAGCTTGGGTGTCGCCCTCGGCTGGGGCGTGGGCATCTCCTTGGGGATCGCGACGGGCTTCGTGTTCTGGCTGAGCCTCAATAGATCGCACTGCAAGTAACCGCCACCTGCCTCGCCTACAATCCCCGGATGCGACGCGCCGTGGCCATCTGTGCCTGCTGCCTGATTGGAGCGTGCACGACCCTTGAGCGAGCCGAGGATCGGCCGCGACCGGTCCGCGCGCCCTCCATTCCAAACATCGATGTGCCAAACATGCTTCGCGGCACCGTCAAGCAGCACGTGGCCCTCATGGGCTACGCCGAGCAATTCACCGAGGAATACCAGCCACTGATCGCCGCCGGCTACGGCCTGGTCGTGGGCCTCGAGGGCACCGGCTCGCGCGATGTACCCCCGCAGGTCCGCGCCCACATGATTGCCGACCTCGCACGACGAGGCATCGGCGAGGCCACCCGCGGGTGGGGGCACATGGAACCCGAAGAGATGCTCGACTCGCTCGATACTGCGGTCGTCATCGTCGAGGCGATCATCCCGCAGGCGGCAAGCGGCCGAAAGCCCGCCCCGACCGGGGTCCGCAGCGACCACCCGGCGCTGCGCGGCACGACGTTCGACGTTCGCGTGCATGCCGAGCCATCAAGCGGCACGGAGAGCCTTGAGGGCGGCCACCTGTTAACCACGCTGCTGCGGCCGGGCCTGCTCTCGACGGGACGTGCGCAGGCGCGTGTCATCGGCGCCGCCAGCGGCCCAGTCTTCCTCAATCCCTTCGCCGAGCCGGGGGCAGTCGGCCGCGACTCGGTGCTGCGCACCAGTGGCCGCATTCTCAATGGCGGCGAGGTGATGCATGACATGCCGCTGCGACTGGTGCTGTTTGCGCCGAGCCACACGCGGGCCGCCGCGATCCAGACCGCCATCAATCGTCGCTTCCCCCAGGAGCCCGGGCAGGGCGCCCCCACAGCGCATGCGATGAACGACACGATGATCGAGATCCACGTGCCACCATCGCTCGATGAACACATTGACAACTTCGTCGATCTGATGACGCACGTGTCTCTGCGGCAGCAGAACCCCGAGTCGATCGCGCTGTCGATCAAGCGGCTGCTGCTGGCCGATCCATCGCCGAAGAACGCAGACGCCGCCGCCTGGCGATGGCAGTCGCTTGGCGCGCGGTCGCTGCCGATCACCCGCCAGCTCTACGACCATGCCGAGGACCTCCCGCGCGTCGCGGCGCTGCGGGCCGGGGCGGGCTTGGGCGATCCGATCGCCGTGCCGCACCTCGTCAAGATTGCGACGGTACCCGGGCCTCTGACGGCACGCCTTGAGGCCATCGACCTGCTCAAGGGAATGCCCGCCGACATCCGCATCGAGCAGGGATTGCGAGAGCTGCTGGACGAGGAGGACCCGGAGCTGCGCCTGCGCACGGCCGAGACGCTGGTGCATCGCGGCGACCCGCAGCTGATTCGCTGGAACGTCGATGACAAGTTCGAACTCATCATCGCCAAGTCGCGGTTCCCGATGATCTACGTCACGCAGACGGGCCTGCCGCGGATCATCGTCCTCGGGACCAACTTGGAGATCGTGCGACCGCTGACCCTGCAGGCCTGGTCAAACAGCCTGCTTGTACGCGAGTCGGAAGTGGACGAGTCGCTGCTGGAGGTCCGCTACGCCCCCAGTGACGGCCGCCCGCCGGTGCTCCTTGAGACCAGCCCGCAGGTTGCCTCGTTCGTTGACTTCCTGGCCCACCGCGAGACCCCCGAGGAACCGCGACAGGGCCTGGACCTCAGCTACGGCCGCACGGTTGGTGCCCTGCACGCGCTCTGGCGGCAGTCCTACTTGGACGTCGACTTCAAGGCAGAACAGGATCGGCTTCTGGCGGCTATCCAGCGGCTGAGCATCGAAAGTAGCGTGCTCGCGCGTCCCGAGGTTGAGGTGAGGGGCGAGTCGGCCGAGCCCTCCCCGTACCTGGATCCCCTCACGGCACAATGAGCGGGGTTTTGTAGTTCCCCGCGACCTCCCCTGGCGATACCATGAGCCTCGATTCCAGCGGCGGTGCTCCGCGTGCCGACGAGGTGGTTGGGAGCCCGTTTTGGGCCCCATGTGCACCTGATACCGGCTTCAGGACGGAGCCGGCCGCAGAGACAGGAGGTCCCGCCGCATGCGGCTTGCCAAGGTCACAATCGCAGGGTTCAAGTCCTTCGCGGACACGACCGAATTCACCTTCGATGCCCCATTGATTGGCATTGTCGGCCCCAACGGCTGTGGCAAGTCCAATGTCGTCGACGCGATCAGGTGGGTCCTCGGGGAACGCTCGGCCAAGAGCCTCCGTGGCGAGGCGATGCTCGATGTCATCTTCGCCGGGTCAGCTGGCCGCAAGCCACTTGGCGCAGCGTCCGTCACGCTGACCTTCGAGAATCCCATCGTGGACCCAGCGACGAACGACCTCGGCGATCGGCGTTTCCTCGCCATCGACACCGACGAGGTCGGTGTGACCCGCCGCCTCTACCGCGACGGCCGCAGCGAGTACCTCATCAATGGCGGCAAGGTCCGCATGAAGGACATCCGGGATCTCTTCCTGGACACCGGAATCGGCACCAACGCCTACTCGATCATCGAGCAGGGCCGAGTAACGGCCATGCTTCAGGCCAACCCGATCGAGCGCCGCGCGATCCTCGAGGAGGCCGCGGGCGTGGCGCGCTTCAAGCAGCGCCGCAAGGAATCGGAGCGCAAGCTCGAGCGCACCGAGATCAACCTCGTGCGCGTGCGCGAGCAGCTTGCAAACACAGAGCGGCGGCTGCGTATCGTGCGTGGCCAGGCCACCAAGGCGCGACGGTTCCTGGAACTCGACGAGCGCTACAAGGATCTGCGCACGCATCTTGCGCTCGACGCATACCACGACTTGTATGTGCAGTTGACGGGCCTCACCAGCCGCCTGCAGGACCTCGAACAGCAGCGGCGTCGGATCGCAGACGAGCTCGTCGAGCTAGAGGACTCGAAGCGCGACGCCGAGGTTGCCCGCCATGACCTCCAGGCGCGCCATCGAACGCTCCTGCAGCAGCAGACCGAGCAGGAGGCGGCCATCAAGCACTCCGGCCAGCGCCGCGAGATGCTCCAGCGCTCCATCACCGAGGCCAAGGAGCAGATCGAGGAAGAGCGATCCCAATTGGAGACACTCGACGGGCGCATCACCGCCCTCGACGGCCAGCGCGCCGGGGCAGCGGAGCAGATCGCCGCGTCCGCCGAGCGCCTCGCCGAAATCGATCGGGCCGTAGACAGCCTCGGTGACCGCCAGGCATCCTGCCAGCAGCAGGTCGTGGACCTGCAGGCAGCTCTTGAGCAGCTCCAGGACCAGATCGAGACGGCAAGCGCCGAGCAGTCCAACTGCCGCGCATGGGCTGAGTCGTGCGCCGAGCGGGTGCGCAGCCTCCGCGAGCAGCAGGAGAAGCTCCAGGAGCGGTCCGAGACGCTCGAGGGCGAGTCAGCGGGCCTGCGGCGGCAGCGCGGGGAGACCTCCGCAACTCTGGAAGCCGATCGGGAAGTTGTAAAGCGTTGCCAGGACACGGTTCATGCGCACGATGCCGCGGCCGCCAAGCTCGGTGACCAAGCCGAGACGCTCACGGAGGACCTTGATGAACTGCGCCAGCAGCGGGCCGCCAGCGGGTCGCGGCTGCACCTGCTCGAGGAGATGCAGCAGGCACGCGAGGGACTCACCGAGGCGGTCAAGCACGTCCTGGATCGTCCCGCCGACTTCCCGGCTGTCCGAGGACTGCTCGGGGAGGCGATCGACGCGAGTCACGCCGATGCGCAGCTCGTGGAGGCGGCGCTCGGCCGTGACATCGAACTGCTCCTTGTGGAACGCGCCGACGCGGTCCGCGACATCGAGACCGCCCTAGGGGATGCCAGTGGACGCGTTGGCCTGCTGGCCATGGACGAGCCGGCCCCGACCCCCCCCCCCCCCGCCCGCGAAGCCACCCCCCCCCCCAACGTCGTGCAAGTCGCCGAGTACGCCTCGGCCGCCGCCCAGCGACTGCTCAGCGCCACGGGCATCGTGGCCGACTTGGCCACTGCGCTGCGGCTGCGCGAGTCGATGCCCGGCTGGCGATTCGTGACGCGAATGCGCGAGGTCGTCGATGCAGACGGTCGCATCTTCGTGGGCGACACCGAGGCGACCGGCAAGGATGGCTGGCTGACGCGGCGCATCGAGCTCAACGCCCTGACCGTCGAGGTCGCGGCGCTCGACCAGCAGATCGATCACCTCCAGGGCCAGCTCAGCGAACTCCTGCAGGAGAACGAGCAGGCGCGCTCACAACAGCGAGACGCAGGCCGCGAGCTCAAGGAGGCCCGCAACAGCGTCGTCGAGGCCGAGTACCAGCTCGCGCGCATCGACGACGACCTGACACGCGCCACCCATCAACTCGCCGCCGTGGCCACCGAGGCAACCGACCTTTCCCATCGAGTCACGAGCGGCGACGAGGAACAGGCCAACGCCGAACACACCGCCAATGAACTTGCCGGGGCAATCGATGGTCAGTCGACGCGCCGCAGTGAGACCCGCCAGTCGCTGGAGGCTGCGCAGCGCGACGCCGAGGCCGCTGCCGAGCAGCTGACGGCCTCGCGGGTGGATCTCGGGCAGGTCGGCGAGAAGCACGAGGCCGACCGCCGCGAACTGCGACATGTGGATGCCAACATCGAGGAGGCCCAGCGACAGCGCAAGGTCCTCCATGAGCAGATCGG
>CAZKTE010000080.1:0-5188 GCA_964555625.1 uncultured Isosphaeraceae bacterium
CAACAGGAGATCAGCGTGGATCTAGAACTCTACCTGCAGCAGATCAACGAGGTGAACCTCCTCTCTCCCGAGGAGGAGAGGGAGCTAGGGTGGCGCATCATCAACGACAGCGACCCGGCGGCGAAGGAACACATGATCCGCGCCAACCTTCGCCTCGTGGTGTCCATTGGAAAGCAGTACCTCGGGCGAGGGCTGACCCTGGCCGATCTCATTGAGGAAGGAAACGTCGGTCTCATCCGCGCAGTGGAGGGTTTCGACCCGGCTCAGGGCACCAGGTTCTCCACCTACGGGTCCTGGTGGATCAAGCAGGCCATCAAGCGCACCCTGATCAACGCAATGCAGCCCGTGCACATCCCGGCCTACATGGTCGATCTCATCGGCCGCTTCCGCGATACGTACCGCACGCTCCGCGAGGAGCTCGGCCATCCGCCCAGCAGCCAGGAACTGGCCGCGGCCATGGATGTGCCGATGGCGAAGTTGCGGACGATTCGACGGGCGCTGCGAGCCTACAGCGGCGCGGCCCGGTCGCGCATGGGCGAAGATGGCGATCCGCTCTCGCTGGCGGACATCTTCGAGGACCATCGATCTCGCCAGCCCGACGAGGAGGTCGAAGAGCGAGAGACGGTCAAGGATGTCCTGCACCTGCTCGATGAACTCGAGGCACGCGATGCGCGCGTCCTTCGACTTCGCTACGGCCTTGAGGGCCAGCAGCCTCTGACGCTCAAGGAGATCGGCAAGGAGATCGGCCTGACCCGCGAACGCGTGCGCCAGATCGAGATCGCCTCGCTGCGTCGCATCAGGAGCCGCATGCAGAGCGGAACTCCAATCCGAAAGCGCCGCGCCTCCTGACGCTCACCCGTCCCCCAGTAGCGCGACGAAGCGATCGGCGAACACGGGGCCGCCAAGTTCGTCATCGAGCAGCCGCAGTCGATTCACTCGCGCCGTAGCCGCCGGTGCATCCCCGCCATCCTCGAGGTGCCACTGCACCAGCCGAAGGTTCGCCAGCCAGAACCAGTATGCCGAATCGCCGACGGGATCCGCGTCCCGAGCGACCTGCGCCATCACGCTCGCATCCCTGCTGCAATCGGCCAATGCCGCCATCGTCTCGATGGACGGGCCGTTCATCTCCATCGCCAAGGAGAGCCAGCGCCGGCCCTCCTCGTGGAGCCCGAGCAGCCGGGCGGCCTCGCCGAGTTGTCGCAGCTGCCGACCACTGAAGGGGCCGCCGATGGCTTCCGCGTCCCTCATCGCCAGAGCCAGCGGCTCGCGGTCCATGCCGCCACGAACGGCTGCAATGCACGCGTGCAGCGCGGTCCATCTCAGGTCCGCCTCGATCCTCGCCGCATCGTCAAGCGTGGCGGCGTGGACCTGTCCCCACCAGGATCGCGGTCGCCGCGTGGGCTCGCGGCCATTGCAGATGCACTTCGCCACGTCCGCCAGCACGCCCGGGTACGCCTCGTCGCGACCGTGCAGCGACATGCCCAGTGCCTCGGCGGCCTCCATGTCGCCGGTGTGGGCCAGCGCAAGCAGGTCCGGCAGGGCCTCTGCAAGCCGACCTGCCTCGAGGTTCGCGTGGGCAGCTGCGCGCGTCGCCACCTGTGCCAGCCATGGATCGCTGGCGTCGCGGGTGACGAGCGGCGAATCATTGAGGTTGGTGACGCGGGCCAGGATGGCCGCGTCGATCTCCCGGCGGCTTGCGCCTCCGGCCACCAGGGCGTCTGCCAGCCTCGCCCAACCTCTCGTTCGATGATCGATTCCCCCTCGGCGGGCATAGCCGCTGGCCAGCACCATGCGCAGGTCGCCGCGGCCGGCGGCCACGAGTCTTGCATCGGCGACCGACCAGATGCGGTTGGCCGCCACGCGATCGTCGCGGGCCAGGGCCGCGCTGATCTCCGAGAGCCAAGCCGCCAGCAGATCCTCCACCTCCACGCCCACCAGAGATTGCAGCGACATCGCCCAACGGGCCTCAGACTGCACATCCCCCAGGCAACGGGCTGCCTGTAGCCGGGCACGAGCGAGCCGCGAGACCGCCACAGCACCCGTGACATCCTCGATGGATGCTGTCAGGCAGGTGTGGGCGGCTGCAACATCGCCTGCCGCTGCGGCGAGGCCATCGAGGATCGCCGCCATGTAGCGGCCACTGCGATCAGCTGCCCAGTCCGCTGGCAGGTCCGCGCGGACCGTCTTGATCAGTCGATCGAATGCGGCTTGCTCCTGGGGATCGGGCAGGCCGAGCGTGACCTCGGCGACAAGCGTGCCAAGCGACCAGGTACCGAAGAGTCGATCCGCGGCCTGCTCGTAGCGGAGGGCCCGGACTTCGTACTCCTCCGCGGCGTCGATCATCGCCGCTCGCCGAGAGAGCACCTCCGAGAGCCCCCGCTGCGTTGGTGCTGCAAGCCACGCTGCGCGCAGGTCGGCGAGATCCAGGGGCGTCCCCGACCAGGCCAGGGCGACCGCTAGGGCAACGTGTATCACGAGGGCGTTCCCATCGTCACGTTGGTGAATTGCGCTCGAAGTACGGCATTGAATGCCTCGACGGCGTGCTCCCAGCGCGTGCCGGTCGCCGGTCGAATCACGACGGGGTGATCAATCGTGAAGAGCCCGCCGTCATGTCCCTTTCTTGCCGTGCTTCGCCGGAGGAAGCGAAGCAGGCCACCTGCATCGTCCACCTGTGGCCATGGATCGTCGAGGCGCACGGCCAAGTCGCGCGGACCATCCCCAGTGGAGACCACATGCACGATCAGCGGATCGTCCTGGAGCACCATGGCCGCCGAAGCTCCTCGGCGGGGTAACTCCACCTGCAGCACCTCGCTGGCGGAGCGAAACTCGGTGGCGGCCAGGAAGTAGATCAGCAGCAGAAATGTGACGTCAATCATCGCCACGAGATTGAGCCCGATCGATGGTCCGCCGATACGGGATCGCTCAGCTGCCACGTGGACGACCTCCCTCCACGACCAGTTGCAGGTCTACACGAGGCGCAGCCCGGCGAATCGTCTCCAGCACGTCGTGGATGGCTGCGTAGTCCGTGCCGCGATCGGCACGAAGCTGCACCGGTCGAGGGGAGGCGCGCAGCGCTCTTGACACCGCATCACCGAGCACACCGAGGGCGTCTCCCGGGATCTGTTCACCGCCTGCGACCATCGATGCAATTCCACCTGACTCGTCGGGCAGGAGATTCACGACGAATCGCGACTCGGAGGGAGTGGACGAGACCGGCCGGCTCGGCTGCGGCAGGTCCATTGGCACACTCTGGCGATCCACGATCTGTGAGACGACGACGAAGAAGATTACCAGCAGAAACGTCACGTCGATCATCGGCGTCATGTTGGCGCGGAGTCGCCCGGTGAAACTCGAGCGGCGACAGGTCACTGCCGCGCAACTCCCGCCGCCGCCGGTGGAACGGTGATCGATGGAGCCGGCTCCTTTGCCCGCGGGCGGAAGGCATTGAGCACTTCCTCGGCCGCCATGGTGGCTTCAGTGGTGACCTCATCGATCCTCGTACGAATGATGGCATGGGCGGCCAGCGCTGGGATCGCCACGACCAGTCCCCAGAAGGTCGTCGTCAACGCGGTGCCGATGCCGCCGGCGAGCATGACCGGGTCCGCTGACCCTCCGCTTGCGACAATGGCCTGGAAGGCCAGGATCATCCCGTAGACGGTGCCAAAGAGACCGACCATCGGGCTGACCTGCCCGATGATGTTGAGGAGTTCGATGCGACGAAATCGCGCCGTCGCCAACTCGTCGGCCGACTGCTCAAGGGCGCGCATCATTGCCGGGAACCCGAACCGGGCCTCGCGGAACGCCGCGTGCAGAACCTGCCCGAGGTAGCTGCCGTCGGAGGCAGCGGCCTCGATGGCCATGCGGTAGCGGCCCTCTCGAACATGGCGGTCCATCCGCGCAAGGAGATCCGGCGGAAGCAGTCGGCGGCGGCGATTGGCAGCCGCCTGTTGCACGATGAGGGCGATGCTCGAAACGCTCAGGGCCAGCAGCAGCCAGGTGACCGAGCTCCCGAGTACCTCCAGGGACCCGTCCCCGCGGCGGGAGAAGAGAAACGCGTCAGCGAAGCTGCGTGCCGAACCTGCATGGGCCGCCGGAGCGGCGATGGCCACCATCACGATTACGAGGCTAGCGCGTCGCATCGTCGCCTCCTGCGGCAACAGCCGTGCGCTCGACGAAGACGAATCCGTCGTCGTCGCCGTGCAGCGAAGCGATGCGGGCCATCGTGCCTGATGCGTCCTCGGTGAGGAACTGGATGCAGTTGATGCGCGCCGGGCGGCGGTCAGTGACGGGATCCGCCGGGTTCAGTCGATCGAGCGTCGCCAGCAGTGCCTCCGGCGCCACGCGGTGGCGACCCGTTCCGGTGATGTTCTCGCTGAGCAGCCAGACGACATCCGGCCGCATCGAAAGGGCGATCCGCAGCGCGTTGGTCGGGTCGCTGCTGCCGGCTGGCACGACATGATCATCCCGGACAATCCATGAGAGCGCAGCTTCCACGTTTGCCGTACTGGCATCCATGAGCCGGCCGACAGGAGGTACGGCAATCGCCGAGTCCTGCCTGAAAAAGAGAATGGCGAAGGACTGGGAGGGGTGCAGGGACCGCAGCGAGGCGGTCAATCGCTCCGTCACCGACGCCAGGTGCAGCAGCATCGACCCGGATGCGTCCACGACGTAGACGATGCGGCGAGCCGCCGGCGCATGGATGCCCATGAAGGTCGCGTCCACCACCGGATCATCGGGCATCGTCGGCACGGTCAGCGAAGTGTCGGACCGGGCAAGCTGGGCTCCTGGGGCGGCCGCCGCCGGGGGCGGCCTGGGAAGCGGGTCCGCAGCGCGCGGCCGCGGCGCCGACAGCGGTGATGTGCTCATCGCCATGGCCGGCGACGATGGCTGTATGAAGGAGACGGCAGGTGGTGGTGGCGGGTCACGGTCGACGACAGACCACGTGACGACGCACGCCATCGCGATCAGCAGGCCGTGTGCCGCGATAGACAGCATCCACGGCGCAACGCGACTCGAGGCGCTCCCGGGTGACCTCCATGTACGGTCCGGGGACTCAACCATCCTTGTACGTGGAGCGTACCGCGCTGCGAGCCGTGCGCCGCCCCCTATCATGCTCTCCTTCATGCCACATGCGGGCGTGGCGGAATTGGCAGACGCGCTGGATTTAGGATCCAGTGGGGAAACCCGT
>CAZKTE010000081.1:0-5133 GCA_964555625.1 uncultured Isosphaeraceae bacterium
TTTGAGAGGGCGGAAGAGGACTGCACAGCTGCTGGAGGCACCTTCCAGGGCATCGGCGTGTTGTGCATCGATGTCGAGTGTGAAGACGGCGGCGGCGGCGGCATATCCGCTGCCTGCTGCCTAGGCGGCGTATGTATCGAGGCTGAGGAAGCCGCGTGTGGGGATGCTGGTGGCTTCTACATGGGCGACGAAGTCCACTGCATCGTCGGTCTGTGCTTCCCCGTTACCGGAGGATGCTGCGTCGGTGGCTCTTGCGTCGAGACTGACCTAGTCTCGTGCTTGAGTGCTGGTGGCACGTACTCCGGCGATGGCGTGACCTGCGACGTAACTGAGTGTTCCACACTCTGCGCCGCGGACATCAATGGCGACGGGGAGGTTGGGGTTGGCGACCTCGTGGAGCTCATCGCCGGCTGGGGCGCCTGTCCCTGATTAGGTGCCGTGACACCCTGATGAATGAAATCGCCCCGGCCATCCTGGCCGGGGCGTTCATTTGGGGGTGGATGGAAGTCGTGTTTAGCTGCGGCGTCGCCGTGCTGTCAGGCCAGCAATGCCCAGAAGGGCAAGCACGCCTGGAGCGGGGATTGGAGCGAAGTGGATCTCAATGCCACCGCTCCCATCGGTGTCTTCGACATACACAGAGAGGTCGTCGACGTATGCCGATCCGTTATCGCTACCGGATGTGTAAATGCGGGCCTCCATGACCAGACCGTCTCGATCGCCGCCGTCACTGTCGAACGTCCAATCGTACTCCAGCATTGTCCAAGTGGCTCCGGAGTATGAACTGTTGCCGCTTGCACTGCCAGCGTAATCATCGATGGTGCCGCCGGTGTCTGTGTAGTGTCCCCAGAGACGCACGCTTGAGGTCCCTAAGTCGTTGTGGCCAAGTCCCATGAACGAGCCGTGGACGATGTCGCCATCCGTCAGACCGGTGATCCAAGCAACAAAGGCTTGCG
The DNA here is from genome assembly GCA_964555625.1 of uncultured Isosphaeraceae bacterium. Taxonomy (GTDB): domain Bacteria; phylum Planctomycetota; class Phycisphaerae; order Phycisphaerales; family SM1A02; genus CAZJKE01. The sequence goes on from CAZKTE010000081.1 coordinate 954, forward strand.
GTGTGCCGCCTACGGGATCCTCGTGGATTTCAAGGACGCTGCCTCCACCGCCAAGTGGGTCGGCGACGTTAGCGGCCCAGCCAAGATTTCCGTATGAACCCAAAATGGTGCCGCCGTCCTCCCAGCCGTAGGAACCGCTGACGTCTGCGACTGCAGGAACAGCGGCGAACAGCAAAGCGAGGGGGGCCAAAGCCAAAGTCCGATTCAGGCGTGTCATGATCTCTCTCCTCCGTGATGCCCCGTGGGGCATCGGACTCTCTTCCGGGCCCAGTCTCGAACTTCCTCAGGAGTCCGTCAAGGGAGAAACCAGCCTTTTTCACCGTGTTCCATGGCCACCGAGGTCGGATGTCCCCTGTTACCGTGCCTGAATGCCTCTCCAGATAGCGCTGAGCCTGTTCCTGCTTCTGCCTATGGCCTCCGGGCCACGCACAGTCTCGCCCCCCAACATCGTCTTAATTCTTGCGGACGACCTCGGCTATGGCGAGATTGGGGCCTTCGGCCAGCAGCGGATTCGTACCCCGAACCTCGATCGACTGGCGTGCCAAGGCGCGAGATTGACCAACCACTACAGCGGCAGCGCCGTCTGTGCTCCCGCACGTTGCACGCTCATGCTGGGCAAGCACACCGGGCACGCCACCGTACGAAACAACAAGGAGGTCGGCGGTTGGGGACCCGATGAGCCCGAAGGGCAGCACCCGATTCCTGACGAGGACCGTACGATCGCCGAGGTACTCAAGGAACGCGGGTACGCGACAGCGGCAATCGGCAAATGGGGACTCGGGGGCCCGGGTTCCAGCGGCCAACCCAACCGTCAGGGATTCGATCTTTTCTTCGGTTACCTCTGCCAGCGCGTCGCGCACAACTACTACCCGACGCACCTCTGGCGAAACGACCAGCGACAGGACCTGCGGGGCAACGAGTGGTTCAGCGCTCATCAGCGCTTCCCCGAGGATGACGTCCCCAGGGACGAAGCCGCCTACAAGCGTTATTCCACGAGCGTGTACGCGCCGGATCCGATGATCGAGGCTGCCGAGGGGTTCATCGATGCGCATGCGCACGAACCGTTCTTCCTGTACTACCCGAGCCTGATTCCACATCTAGCTCTGCAGGTTCCTGAGACCTACGTCGATGCATACCCGCGCTCTTGGGATGAAGCTGCCTATCTCGGAGACCACGGATATCTGCCGCATCCTCGTCCGCGCGCCGCGTACGCGGCAATGATCACGCGCCTTGACGAAGAAGTCGGCCGGCTCCTTGCGCGCCTCGATGCGCATGGAATCGCGGACAATACGATCGTCATCTTCACGAGTGACAATGGCCCGAGTTGGGTCGGCGGCGTCGATCGCGATTTCTTCGCCAGCAGTGGACCGCTGCGCGGCCGCAAGGCCCAGTTGTACGAGGGGGGCATTCGTGTGCCGACCATCGTCCGCTGGCCACACCACGTGGTCCCCGGGAGCACGTGCGAGGCAATCTCAGCCCTCTGGGACTGGTATCCCACGCTCGCAGCCATCGCTGGCGCAGACGAAGTCGGCTGTGATGGGATCGATCTGGGCCCGGCGCTTCGAGGCGGGGAGTTGGCCGTCAATCGCGGCCTGTACTGGGAGTTTGGCCAGTGGCAGGCATTGCGGAGAGGGCCCTGGAAGTTGCTGCGTCGCAAGGACCGCAACGGTGCTCAAGCCATGTTGTTCAACCTAGAGGAGGATCCCGGTGAAGCACGTGACCTCGCCGCGGTCCTGCCCGAACTTGTCGACCAGATGATCCACGACGCGGCCGCGCATCGCGTGCCGTCGCCGGTGTTCGCGTCCTTTCTTGATGCAATGGAGGAGATGCCATGAAGTTCACCAGACGCACGTTCGTGCGGGCCGCGGTCGCGGTCCCGCTGCTGCCGGCAGCCAGTTATGCCCGCGTGCTTGGAGCCAATGAGCGACTGAACATGGCCGTGATCGGCACCGGCGGCATGGGCACGAGCCATGCACGAGGGCTCGTTGAACGCCGCGACAGCGACAACCTCCGCATCACGCGGGTCTGCGATGTCTACCGCCGCCGCCTAATGGCCGCGGCGAACCTCACCGGAGGCACGCCGACGATGGAGTACCGGGAGGTACTCGACGCCGATGACGTGGATGCCATCGTCATCGCCACGCCCGATCACTGGCATACCAAGATCGCCATCGAGGCCATGGAGAGTGGCAAAGACATCTATTGTGAGAAGCCGCTCTCGCACACGATCGAGCAGGCTCTGGCCTGTCGCGACGCGGTGCATCGCACCGGTCGCACGCTTCAGGTGGGGCCCCAGGGAACCAGCGACGGTCGAATCTGGGCGGCGCGTGACGCGATCGAGGCCGGCCGCATCGGCAAGGTTGCTTGGTCGCAGGCCGCCTACTGTCGAAACAGCCGTGGCGGGCAGTTCAACTGGCGTATTGACGAGGATGCCGGACCACACCAGCCACGCGATCACGACGGACACGTCTGGTGGGACCGCTGGCTGGGCTGGGAGTGGGACTTGGCGGAGCGCATCGACTGGAACGCCGATCACTTCTTCCGGTTCCGAAAGTACCTGGCCTACAACGGTGGGCTGGCCACGGACCTGCTCTACCACCGCCTTGCGCCGTTCCTGCGCGCCATCGAAGGATCCAATGGCGCGTACCCGGCTCGCGTGGTGGCCAGCGGGGGGACGTTCCTCGAGAAGGACGAGCGCGACATTCCAGACACGTTCCTGATGGTGGCCGACTATCCCAGCGAGCACTCGGTAGTGCTGGCGAGCGTGATGACCAACGATGTGGGTCTGCCAACGATCATTCGCGGCCAGTACGGCACGATGTACATCGACGAGGGGCCACGTCTCTCCGGGCAGGGCGCCTGGCAGAAGGAATTCAAGGCGGCAAACGCCGACGCCATGGAGGCGCAGATCGATCCGCACGCGCGCCGCGACCACATGGGGAACTTCATCGATGCCATCCGGGAGGGCGACGAGTTGGCGTGCAACGTGGACCTGGGCTGCGCGACGATGGTCGCCATCAAGATGGCCGTCGATGCCCTCGTGGACGACAAGGTGCTGCGGTGGAACGCCGCCGAGGAACGCGTCGTCGCCCTCGCCGAGTCCCCGCGGGACGCGCTGGCCGCCTATGGCGCGGGTATCGAGGCCCTGCATGCCTGATCCGGGATTCGCCACGCTCTGGTTTCTGGCCGCCCGCACGATGGCCATCGCCGGCAGCGACGTGCACGTGCTCCAGGAAGCGACCGGCGGCCTATACGCGCAGGCCATCCTCGGACTCAGCGAGGAGGAATGTCGCGAGGCCAAGTCGCCGTCGTCCATCGACAATCGCACGCTGATCGATTGCCTGGCCGGGGTCCGCGCGCTGCCCCGGGAGGATGCCGAGAAGTTGCTGACGGGCATCATGATGGTCTGCTACGCCGACCGGGCCATGACGCCCCTGGAAGTGCGTTGGGCGTCGATGGTCGCCTCGGCAATTGAGCTCTCCGGCGATGACTTCCAGCGCTGCTGCGTCAATGCTCGGGTCATAGCCGGGATGCTGCGGCCCAAGGGGGACGGGGAGGACGGGGCATGAGCGACGATCGAGGGAACTTCTCCTTCCTTGAGCAATACGACGAGCGTGTCGCGCACCTGGCGCAGCAGGCCGAGCACTACGTGCACAGCGATCCGGATTCGTGCATGTTCAAGTTGCGGCTCATGGTCGAGACGATGGCCCGCACGCTGGCCTCGCTCCAGCTTCCGCACCTGGTGTCCGCCGATCTGGGTTCGATGCTCGGGGGCCTGCAGCGAAGCGGCGTGCTCCCGCGACGCCAGGCCGACGGCATGCACGCCATTCGCCGCGACGGCAATGCCGCGGTACACGGCAGCCCCACGCCGGTGCCCACGGCGATGCGGCGATTACACGATGCCCATCGTCTCAGCGCGTGGTTCGCGAAGATGGTGAAGCGTGGGGCGAAGATCCAGCCGGGCGACTTCGTTCCACCCGATCCTCCTGCGCCCCTGAACGCGGTAGCGCAGGCGATCAACGCCAAGGTGGACGAACTCGAGCAGTCGATCGAGGAGCGTCGACACCTGACTCGCGAGGCGCTGCTGATGTTTGGACCCTCGGAGAATGTCGACGACGTGGTACGGCGAACCCGCGAGGAACTCGACGCACTGGACAAGGTCGCCGCAGCGGCCGGGGAG
>CAZKTE010000082.1:0-1571 GCA_964555625.1 uncultured Isosphaeraceae bacterium
CGAGGATGGCGACCTCTGGGTAGTTGATGATGGGCGTGGCGAACGACCCGCCATGACTTCCGACGTTGGAGATCGTGAAGGTGCCTCCGGCCAATTCCTCGCGATCAACGCTGCGATCGCGACACTGGGCCGCCAGTCTCGTGACGTCCTCTGCGAGTTGCACGGGGCTCTTGTCTTGGGCGTCGTGGATGACCGGAACCATCAGGCCATGCTCGGTGTCCACCGCGCAGCCGAGGTTGATCGGACCCTGCAGGAGGATCTCGTCGACAAAGTCGTCGACGGTGGCGTTCAATGCAGGATGCTGCTTCAGCGCCTTACAGACGGCAGTCATCACGAAGGGCAGCAGGCTCAACTTGCGACCGATGAACTCCTCAAGTCCCTTTCGACGCTTCTGGAGCGCCGTCACGTCCGCCTCGTCGACCACGGTGAAGTGCACGGCGGTCTGCACGCTGTGGTGCAGCGCTTCTGCGATCTTGCGCCGGATCCCGCGGAACGGTACCCGCTCGATGACCCCCTCCTGTGGCACGCTGACGCGCGTCGCCAGAGGCGCTTCTTCGGTGGCCTCGGCAGGGACGAGGTCTTGCTGCGGTGCCAGAGTCTGAGCGCCACCGGCGTGGGCCTCGACATCGGACGCCGTCACACGACCGCCGCGACCGCTGCCGACAATCTGGTCGATGTCCACATTGAGTTCACGGGCGATGCGTCGCACGGCTGGCGTGGCCCGGACCTTGTCACCGGCTGCCTCTGCCCGCGACTCCTCGCGGTCACGTTGAAAGCTCTCGGGAACTGACAGGGTCTCCTCGACACTGCCGACCACCGTGCCGGCGTCCTCCTCCTGGGCGACAGCCGGCGTGGACTCAGCTGCATCCTCTCGAACCTCTTCCACGACGTTCTCCGTGGCGGGTGCTTGTGGTGGAGCGCCGCCACCTGCCACCTGGTATGTCACGAGGATGCTGCCGACGAGGATGATGTCGCCTGCGCTGCCGCGGAGTTCGCCGATCGTTCCAGCCCAGGGACTCGGGACCTCGACGAGGGCCTTGTCCGTCTCCATCTCGGCGAGCGTCTGGTGCTCCTCGACGCTCTCGCCGGGGGACACGCGCCACTTGATCAACTCCGCCTCGTGTACGCCTTCGCCGAGGTCAGGGAGGATGAAGTGCGACTTGTCGCTGGGCTGCTTGGTGGCCATGGGTCAGTACGCGAGAGTTTCGGTGATCGCTGCCGAGATGCGATCGGCGTCCGGAAGGTAGTCGAGTTCGAGCTTGTAGTAGGGCATGATCGTGTCGAAGCCGCAGACCCGCTGTACCGGCGCCTCCAGGTGCAGGAAGCACTGCTCCATGATCGACGCGGCGATCTCGGCGCCCAGGCCCGCGGTACGCGGCGCCTCGTGGACGATGATGCACCGCCCGGTGCGCTGCACCGATGCGGCGACCGTCTCCATGTCGATCGGGGAGATCGTGCGCAGGTCGATGAGCATGCGTGATGTAGTGCCGTCCTTGATCGTCCCGACAACCTCCGATGCTTCCTTTTCAACGTCACCCCAGGACATCTCGTGGAGAACTGATTCGAACCGA
>CAZKTE010000082.1:1581-5077 GCA_964555625.1 uncultured Isosphaeraceae bacterium
GTGCGAAGGTCGATGAGCTCGATGGAGCGGTCGGCCTTCTCGATGGCGTTCATGCACTGGATGACCGATGCGCCCCACGAGACCACCGTCACCTCGTCGCCTTCGCAGACGACGCGGGCTTCCCCGATGGGGACCGTGTACTCGTCCTCCGGGACCTCCTCGCGGAAGGCGCGGTAGATGCGCTTGGGCTCGAAGAAGATCACCGGATCCGGATCGCGGATGGCGCTGATCAACAGCCCCTTGGCGTCGTAGGGCGATGATGGCATGACGACCTTGAGCCCCGGCGTGTGGGCGTAGACGGCCTCGGGACTGTCGCTGTGGTGCTCGGGCGCGTGGATCCCGCCGCCCACCGGGACACGCACGACCAGCGGCACGGTCATCGTTCCACGGGTGCGGTTTCGGATCCGCGCCGCCTGGTTCACCAGCTGGTCGTAGGCGGGGCCAAGAAACCCCTCGAACTGGATCTCCGCGATCGGTCGCAGTCCGCCCATCGCAAGACCGATGGCCGTACCGATGATGCCTGACTCGGCCAGTGGCGCATCGACGCAGCGATCCGCGCCGAAGCGATCATGAAGTCCCTCGGTGACCCTGAAGACGCCACCGTTGACGCCCACGTCTTCGCCAAGCACCAGTACGCGATCGTCGAACTCCATCTCTTGGATGAGCGCGAGGTTTATCGCCGCGACAAGAGTGAGGTTCGCCATCAGGACTCCTGCCTCGCCTCGATGGCCGCGTCCGCCTGCGACGGGTCCTGGCCGAGGCTGCTGGTACGCAGGGTGCGCCGCTGCAGTGCAAGCTCGGGGGACATGTCCGCGTGGATCCAGTCGAAGATCTCCGTTACGCCCGGGGCGTCAATCTCCTCTGCTCGCTTCACTGCCGCAGAGACCGTCGCCTTCACCTCCGCCGCCAGCGCCGTCTCCTTCGTATCGTCCCAGAGCCCGCGGGACTCAAGCCACCCACGCGTACGGATGATCGGGTCGCGGGCTTCCCACATCGCGACCTCCTCCTCGTCGCGGTAGCGACGGGCGTCGTCGGCGGTCGTGTGATCTCCGAGTCGATAGGTCACCGCCTCGATGAAGACCGGCTCGCTCGTGTCGCGAGCATGCTCGGCGGCATCGCGAATGACCTTCACGACCGCGAAGATGTCGTTGCCATCGACCTGAATGGATCGCATGCCGTATGCGATGCCGCGCTGGGCGAGGGTCGGCGCGGCGCACTCGACGCTTGTGGGCGTCGAGATCGCCCAGCCGTTGTTCTGGCAGACGAAGAGCACCGGAATCTTGAGGTTGGCGGCGAAGTTCGCGGCCTCGTGAAAGTCGCCTTCGCTCGTGGCGCCGTCACCGAAGAATGTGCAGGCGATCGAGTCCTCGCCGCGGTACTTGGCGGCCCAGGCAAGCCCGGTGGCGTGGAGTAATTGGGAGCCGATGGCGATGGCGATGGGCGTGCAGTGGAGCTCGCGGGGAATGACGTTTCCGCGTTCGTCGCCCATCCAGTGCAGCAGGATGGATTCGAGGGACATCCCACGCCAGAAGAGGCCGGCGTTCTCGCGGTAGCAGGTCACCAGCCAGTCGTCGCTGCGCAGCGCGAACGCCGCGCCCAGCGGCGCCGCCTCCTGGCCGCGGTTCTCCGGGTAGGTGCCCATGCGACCACTGCGCTGGAGCTTGAAGGCGATCTCGTCAAAGTGGCGACAGAGCGCCATGTGCCGGTAGAGCGAGACGACATCCCCATCCTCGATCAGATCGGCGCCGAGTTCCTCGTCGAAGTTCCCGTGCTCATCGAGAATCGAGATGTGCTCGATGCCGGTCTCGAGGACGGTCCTACGGGGCATGCAGCTGCTCCGGCCGGCCGGCGGCGATCCGCTGCTTCGCGATGTCGATCGCGGCCGCGTAGGTGGAGTCCGCGCTTGCTCCGTCTGCGAGTACCTGCAGCGTCGTGTCGTGGATCGCGTCATGGCGCGTGTCGAGTTCCTCGCGGGTCATTCCCAGGTAGAGCCCGGCGAGCTCGATCAGGCCGCCAGCGTTCACCACGAAGTCCGGGCCATAGATGGCCCCGCGCGACTTGAGCGCGGCGGCGTCCTCGTCGGGATCGTCAAGGATGTTGTTGGCGGCGCCGCAGACGATGCCACAGCGAAGATTCGTGATGACCGATCCGTCGATGACGCCGCCCAGCGCGCATGGCGCCAGCACGTCGCACTCCGTGGTCAGCACGTCCGCGGCGGGGACGGCCTCACACCCCAATTCGTCGCAGGTTCTGCGAACGCGGTCGTCGTCGATGTCGGCCACCGTGACCCGTGCACCGGCCTCCCGAAGCAGCGATGCCAGATGTCGACCGACGTGTCCCACCCCCTGGATGGCGACGTGTACGCCGTCGAACGAGTCGCCGCGGCCGGCGTGCGACAGGCAGGCGCGCATCGCGTGGAACGTGCCGCGGGCGGTGAAGGGCGACGGGTCGCCGCCATGGGAGACGGTGTCGCCACCCATTGCGTAGCTGGTCTCGAGGGCCATCCAGTCGATGAACTGGGGATCGATCCCCACGTCCTCGGCGGCGATGTATGCGCCGCCGAACGTGTCGACGAACCGGCCCATCGCGCGCGCCTCCGCCTCGGTGGCCACGTGGTGGCGATCCGGGAGCAGGATCACGCTCTTGGCGCCGCCCATGGGCAGGCCTGCGACGGCTGCTTTCCAGGTCATCCCCTTGCTGAGGCGCAGCACGTCGTAGATCGCATCCGCTTCGCTGGCGTAGCACCATCGACGCGTGCCGCCGAGCGCGTTGCCCAGCACCGTGGAGTGAATGGCGACGATCGCGCGCAGCCCCGAGGCGCTGTCGTGGTGGAAGCAGACGCGCTCATGGCCGCGCTCGACGATCTGGTCGAACACCGACTGCCGGTCATCTATGTCCCGGCTGGCGTGTACTGCGTCGGCGGTCATCCTGTGGTCGTCTCCTGCGGCGCCGCGGCCGTGCTGGGCTCGAATTGCTGGATGTGCGACTGGTCGCACGTCTTTCCACTGCCACGCGCCTCCGTGATCGGCGTGGCCTCTGGTACGTAGTAGTCCGAGGTAGGCAGGGTATCAGCGTGACGCCATGCCTCAGCGGCAGCGGGTCGCATCGTGTCGTCGGTGTTGCGGCGAAGGGCCGCAAAGGCCCCCTCGATCTCGGCGCGGCCCAGTGCGAGGGCGTGTGCGGCGATTGCCCGCTCGCCCGCCAGGCCGTCGTCCGATGCGGAGGTGCGAATAGATCGATCGAGCCGCGAGAGGATGCAGCTGGTCGCAAAGAGCCAGGTCGCCACCCAACTCAGTCGCTGCTGCGTCATCTGGTCGGTCACCAGAGACTCGCCGCGCTCCTTGAACATGAGCTTCACCTGGTGGCTGAACTCCTGCACGAGGTGTGAGAGCGTGCGCGACTCGGCGGCCAGCGACGGGTGCAGCGCGGTAACTCGAGGTGCGCGTCGTCGCACGCCCATGAACAACTCCATCGCGATGCGAATGGCGGCGCCGAT
>CAZKTE010000083.1:0-4955 GCA_964555625.1 uncultured Isosphaeraceae bacterium
ATGCCAACATCGAGGAGGCCCAGCGACAGCGCAAGGTCCTCCATGAGCAGATCGGGCGACGGCGATCCCAGGTCGACCAGTTCGAGGCATCGATCGTCGACGCCGATTCCGAAGCCCGCCGCATTGCCGCGGCCGCCGAGGCCGCCCGCAGCGAGATGGCCACCTTCCAGCAGCAGTCCGACTTAGCAGATGCCGCCGTCGAGCAGACCGGGGTGGTCCTGACCGCCCGGCGGGCCCAGGCCGGGCACCTTGAGCGTGACCTGCATGGATTGGAGCTGAGCCGGCGCGAGGCGGAGATCAAACGCGAGACCCTCGAGGATCGCACGCTGGAGGAGCTCGAACTGGACCTACGGGAGCGATACAGCACCTGGATCGAGGGGAACGGGACCAGCGATCGACCTGCAGCAGATGCGGATGCGATGGCCGCGGAAGCCGTCGAACTTCGCGAGGAGATCAAGGGCCTAGGAAACGTCAACATCGACGCAATCGACGAAGAGCAGCACCTCGAGGCGCAGAACGTCGACCTCGCCGGCCAGGTCGGTGACATTGACGAGGCCCGCAGCCGACTCGAGTCACTGATCGGCGAACTCGAGCAGGTCAGCCGCGAGCGATTCGAGGCCTCCTTCAACGCGATCCGCGAGCACTTCGCCGGGCCCCAGGGACTCTTCCGCCAGATCTTCGGCGGCGGCAGCGCGGACATGATGCTCCTGCCCGACGAGGATGGAAACATCGACCTGCTCGAGGCGGGCATCGAGATCAAGGCCAAGCCGCCGGGCAAGTTGCCGCGGATCATCAGCCAACTGAGCGGTGGAGAGCAGGCGATGACCGCCGTGGCCCTGCTTCTGAGCATCTTCCGCGCGAAGCCGTCCCCCTTCTGCGTACTCGACGAGGTGGACGCTGCGCTCGACGAGGCGAACCTCGGTCGACTGACCTCGGCGCTCGAGCACTTCCTCGACCGCAGCCACTTCATCCTCATCACGCACCACAAGCGCACGATGCTCGCCTGCCAGAAACTCTACGGCGTGACGATGCAGGAGCGCGGCGTCTCCAAGAAGGTCGCCGTCACCGTGGAGGAGGTCGGCGAAGCCGGACGCATCGCCTCGGCAGCGGCCGCTCGCAGCGAGGACGAGGTGGTCCCGATGGTCGAGACGCCCGCCCGCGACGACGCGTCGGTCACGGCGTAGGCAGCGCCGCGGACAGCGCGGTCCAGAGATCAGCGAGTTGTGGTGACGGATCCGCGTCCACCGGGAAGGGATTGGGCGTATTGAAGACGTGGTCACCACCACCGATGGCGTGGACCGTGGCCCGCGTCGATGCGGCGGCGATCGCCGCCGCCGACTTAATCGACACGGTGAGATCAGCATCACCGTGAATGAGCGTCAGCGGGCAGTCGATGGCGCCCCCGAGCGCCAAGAGGTCATGGGCCGCTGGATCATCAAGCTGCTCCTGCAGGAAGTCCGCGCCGACCTTCAGGTCCTGGCCGGTCCGCGAGGAGGAGCTCGTCACGGAGCCCTGCTCCAGAAGCGTCTGCCGCGTCTGCTCGTCGAGGGGGTTGCAGGTGGCAGGCGCGCTCATGGACACCACCGCCGCGGGAGTCACGACGCGGCGGCCAGCGGCAAGCAGGCATGCCACGCCCCCGCGACTGTGGCCAACGAGCACCCCCGGAAGCGAGCCAAAGTGCGCATCTGCAAGTACTTGGATGTCCTCGACCTGGCGATTCCAGGTATCGGCCTCAAACAGATCAAGCCTTGTAAATGGCCCGTCATCCCCCGCCATGCCCGAGTGGGAGAAGTTGCATCGATGGGCGATGCAGCCGGCCTCTGCGAGCCGCGTGGCAAGCCATGGGAAGCACCCATAGTCCTTGTATCCCTTGAACCCGTGCAACAACACCACGCTGCATCGCGGGTCTCCGGGCGGCTCGTGGGTCGTGCCGTGAACCAGTTCGCCTTGGCTTGCGGCCATCGTCCAGTCGCTGGAGGACATGGAGGCATGCTAGCGGACGCCTTGACCGCGTCGGGCACGCAGCGGACCATGGGCCGATGCCCGACGCCCCTTCGCCCATCCCGCTTGACTGCCTGATCATCGGCGGTGGCGTCGCCGGGCTCTTCCTCCTGGACGCCGCCGTCGCCGCGGGCCATCGCACCCTGCTGCTGGAGGCGAACGCTCTGGGTTTCGGCCAGACGATCGCATCGCAGGGCATCATTCATGGCGGGCTCAAGTACGCCCTCGACGGCAGCGTCGGCGAGGACGCCGCCGCCGTGGCAGATATGCCAGATCGCTGGCGCGCATGCCTCAGTGGCGCATCGCACCCAGATCTCCGCGCAGTCGCGTTGCGGAGCGATCACTGCCACATCTGGCACACGACCTCCGTGCGCTCGCGGATCGCATGGATTGGCGCACGCCTCGCGCTGCGCGTGACACCCACGGTCCTCGACCAGCCGGATCGCCCACCGCCGCTGCGTGACTGCCCGGGTACCGTTGCGCGCCTCAATGAGCAGGTCATCGACCCGGCGAGCCTGCTTGAGACGCTCGCCGCCGCGCACCAGCGGCGGCTGCTTCGGATCGCCGCCGGAAGCGGCGTGGAGTTCGACGGGCATGATGGCGGGCGGCTTGTGCGCCTGATCGACCCGCGCGATGGTGAGCCGATGGACCTGGCGCCGAGCACCGTCGTGCTCTGCGCAGGAGCGGGCAACGAGGAACTGCGCTCCGCACTTGGCTTGGCCGCCGACGCGCAGCAGGTGCGTCCGCTGCACATGACACTGTTGCGTGGCGACCTCCCGGCACTCAATGGGCACTGCGTCGATGGCGCGGCAACCCGCGTGACGATCACGACCACCGCCGACGCAGCGGGCCGCACCATCTGGCAGGTGGGTGGTGCGGCCGCCGAGGACGGCATCGACCGCACCAGCGAGGACCAGGCTCGCCACGTGGCCGCCGAGCTGGCGGCAGTCCTGCCCGCTCTGGATCTTCGCGGCATTGAATTCGCCACCCACTTGGCACTGCGCAGCGAGGGAGCGGAGGGTGGCCGCCGCCCGGCCCACTGTCAGGTGCTCCGTGATGGCGATGTCCTGACCTGCTGGCCGACGAAGTTGGCGCTGGCCCCGCTCCTGGCCGACGAGGTGGTTTCCGCCCTGGGAGCCTCTTCCTGCGATGGCCCCATCGAATCGGCCGCCCTGGCCACTTGGCCGAGGCCTGCAATCGCAACCCCACCATGGGACACTGATCTGGCATGGATGACACTCGACGAAGCCTGCTCGGGCACGCCCTGAGCCCAATTGGCCTTGGCTCCTTCAAGATTGGCCGCAGCGCCGGCGCCAAGTACCCCAGCCCCTACGACATACCCCGCGACGAGGACGCCGAGCACCTGCTCAATGGAGTCCTGGACGCTGGGATCACGCTCATTGACACCGCGCCGGCCTACGGCAGCAGCGAGGAACGCATTGGCCGCTTCATCGGCCATCGCCGAGGCGAGTACGTGCTCTGCACCAAGGCCGGCGAGCACCATGGGGATGAGGGCTCCACGTTCGACTTCAGCGCCGCGGGCATCCGCCGCTCGCTCGATGAGAGCCTCGCTCGCCTGCGCTGCGACCACGTCGACATCCTGCTCCTCCACAGCAGCGGCGAGGACATGTCCATCCTCGAGGAAAGCGACGCCCCGCAGACGCTCTGCGCGTTGCGAGACGAGGGCAGGGCCACGCTCGTGGGATTCAGTGGCAAGACGCGTCAGGGCGAGCTCGCCGCGCTCGCCTGGGCCGATGTGCTGATGGTCGACTACAGCATCACCAACGGCGACGACACCTCGTCCATCGAGGCCGCCCGGGATGCCGGCGCAGTCGTGCTCATCAAGAAGGGACTGGCAAGCGGCCACGTCGATGGCGCAACAGCACTTGGATTCCTGCTTGGCGAGTCGCCGGTGGCCGACTGCATCGACTGCGTCGTCATCGGCAGCACAAGCGTGCCGCGCATGGCGTCGAACCTGGAATTGGCCGAATCGCTCAGGACGAGGACGGGATGACGATCGTCATGCCCGCGCGCACGCGATCTGGACTGGAAAGTCGCTCGCGATTGGCCTCGAAAATCGTGTCCCAGCGCAGCGCGCTGCCCAGGTAGGCAGCGGCGATGTCACTGAGCGTCTCGCCCTCCTGCACGACGTGCGTCACGGCGTCGGCCGGGATGGGCAGCGTCGGCTCCGGCGCCGCCGCCGCGGTCTTCTGCGGCAGCATTAGTTCCTGGCCGATGCGCAGCCACGCATCGGGGTCAAGGCCGTTGAGGGCCGCGATCTCGCTCCAGCGGGCCTCGCTGCCAAGCTGTGACTCGGCGATGCCCGCAAGCGTGTCGCCCTCACGCACCGTCCACATCCGCGGCGATGTGGGCGCCGGCAGCGGCGGCATGGGGACCGCGGCCACCTCCTCGATGGGCGGGGGCGCCTCGATGGAGTCAGGCATGTGGGTGGGGGCCATCGCCTCGATGAGCGAATCAGCCGACGCATCGGTCTGGACCAGCGGGATGCCCATGCGTTCGAGGGCACCGTCGATGTCGCGATCGAAGGCCGAGACGCTCACATCGTCGGACTCATAGATCGCCGGCGGCAGATCCAGGGGTGCCTGGGGCGTCATCCCGTAATAGGTCACGAGTGCCGCAAGGAGCAGCACGCACATGGCCATGATGGCCTTGGATGTTGCGGACATTGGGCAGCCCTCCGTGGCGTTGTCTCCCGTTGATTGAATCGACTGCAATGACCCCCGGGCTTGAAATCAAGCGTCGGGAAGCGGCGGCGAGTCATCGACCGCTGGCAGCTGATCGTCCTCGAGCGCCTCGGCCTTGCGGTCGCGGCGGAAGACCAGTGGCGAGGCGATCGCCACTGAGCTGTAGGTGCCCACCACGATGCCCACCAGCAGGCAGTACGCGAAGGGCCGGATTCCACTGCCACCGAAGACGAAGATGATCGCCACGGC
>CAZKTE010000084.1:0-4816 GCA_964555625.1 uncultured Isosphaeraceae bacterium
TCGACCTCGATGGTGAAGTCCACGTGACCGGGGGTGTCGATGAGGTTGACCGTGTAGGTCTCGCCGTTGAACTCCCAGGGGCATGTCGTCGCGGCCGACTGGATCGTGATGCCACGCTCCTGCTCCTCCTCGAGGAAGTCCATGGTCGCGGTGCCCTCGTGGACCTCGCCCATCTTGTAGCTCTTCCCGGTGTAGTACAGAACACGCTCCGTGACGGTGGTCTTGCCAGCGTCGATGTGGGCGCAGATGCCGATGTTCCGGACGTTTGTGAGGTCAGTGGTCATGGTCGTCGTGCCTGTTGCTCGTATCGCGCCTCGACGGAGACGCTGGGGGATGCTCCTACACCACGCTCCCTGCACTGGCAGGGCGGGGTGCTCGGTGGGTGTGTCGTGTTGTCCGATCAGGCAGGCCGCAGATGGCGGCGCTGGATCGGCTGCACACTTGTCGGGCCCGGCTGTCCTCGGGCCCGCGTGGCGGGGTGCCTCAGTACAGCCGGGCGGTCTCGTCGTCCTCGTGCAACGGTGTCTCCTTCCGCTGCGCCCCTTCGTCAAATTCGACCCAGGGGCGAGATCGCACTGTTCGAAGTTACATGGCCCTTCATCGGCGAAATACCCGCCTCGAAGGCCAAGACGGCAATTGTACCCACCCTCGGAGGCAAGTCAACGCACTTGCGTGGTCATCAGGTGTTGCGAACGAGCACCCGCCGCTCAAGCCCCTCGCTTGCCAGCAACGGTTCGACGTCCTCAATCCATCGCCGCCCATCCTCGATGTAGCCGGCCGTAGGACGCAGATCCGGCATGCGTTTGGTGAACCAGCGATTCAGCCGAAGCATGTGCAGTTCCCGCACGTACTTGGCAATCATTGAGGCCAGCGCGACCGGGAGGTGGCGGCGATCGCTTGCGCTGGCGAATGTAATCGTCGCCGCGCCGGAGTGCATCCGTAGCCGGTAGCGGCTCAAGGCCTGGTCCTCGGCGAGTACCTGGATGCGGGCATCGCCGAAGCAGCGCTGCAGGTCCTGGCGATAGTGCAGTCGGCCGCCATGGCGGTCGATGAGAATCCGAGGATGATCGGCGCCGCTGCGCTCGATGATGGCCTCAACCAGAGTCATGGCAGTCGCGAAGTTCACCGCGGCCTTCGACTCTAGGTCGGTGCGATCGTTGAAGGTGCCCGCATCGATGGAACGGCAGGCGATCCAGTCGCAGCGGGCATGGCACTCTGCCAGCGTGCGGCGCAGGCGGGCCCCGTCAATGCGCAGCGCATCAAGGTCATTGGAGAGCGGGAGGCGGGCCGTCTCTCCCGACCAGGGCCGCGACGGCGCCGTGGCCCCCAGTGCATCGAGCAGCGCGGTGTCCGTCCATGCCCTGCCCTGGGCGACCGGACCGTCGGGCGCCATGGCACAGTGAAATGCGAGCACGCCGCGCTCGAGGTGACGCAGGGCCGGCGGGCCGTGACCGGCGGACTTGAGGCGCTTGGAGTCATCGATGGCGATGCGGTGGTGCTTGTCGCGCCGACGCCGGCAGATCGCGCCATCGAGCATGGACCAGGCGTCCGGCGCGCCGGAGGCGGGATCGATGTCGTCGAACACGAGCACCGCGGCGCCTACGCAGAGGGGACCGAGCATCGGTCCGTATCCAGCTTCGTCGATCCCTGCGTAGATCAGCATCGGCGTGCTCGTACGATACCTGCCATGTGCGCAGCAAGCACCAAGGTTCTGGTGGCCATGTCCGGCGGCGTCGACTCGTCGGTGGCCGCCGCGATCCTGCGCGGCGAGGGACACGACGTGGTCGGCTGCTTCATGCGCCTGGGAAGCGTCGGCGAAGAACTCGCTGAGGCAGGGGTGCAGATCAAGCACCGCGGATGCTGCTCGATCGACGATGCCCACGATGCCCGGCACGTGGCCGCGGCGCTGGACATTCCGTTCTACGCCCTGGACTTCAAGGGCCACTTTAACCGCGTGATCGACTACTTCGTCGACGAGTACAACGCTGGCCGTACGCCCAACCCGTGCGTTCGATGCAACGACTGGCTCAAGTTCGGTCACCTTCACGACTACGCGGCGAGGATCGGGGCCACCCACGTGGCAAGTGGACATCATGCTCGTATCGTCCAGGGGTCCGACGGCGCCCAACTCCATCGCGGCGCCGACGACGGAAAGGACCAGAGCTACGTGTTATTCGGCGCGTCACGGCAGCGTCTCTCGCAGATGCTGCTGCCCATCGGGCACATGCGCAAGGACGATGTGCGCGACGAGGCGCGACGCCTGGGCCTGCCCGTCAGCGAGAAGCCCGACTCGCAGGAGATCTGCTTCGTGCAGAGCGACTCCTACGCCGACCTCATCGAGGAGCGGGCGCCCGGATCGCTGTCTGGCGGAGCGGTGCTCGATCAGGATGGCAAGGAGCTCGGTCGCCACCGCGGGCATCAGCGCTTCACGGTCGGCCAGCGACGTGGCGTGGGGGTCGCATCCGATCATGCGCTCTACGTGCTTGCAAAGGATCCTGCATGCAACACGGTCACGATCGGCCCGGAGGCTGCGCTGCGGCGCAGCACCCTGCGCGCCGCCGATGCGAATTGGCTAGTCGACCCATGTGCGCAGTGGCGATCGTGCGGCGTTCGCATTCGCTACAACACCCCGATCGTGCCTGGTGCCGTCCGTGACATCGATGGCGATCTGGAGATCCGCTTCGATCAGCCCCAGAGCGGCGTGGCACCGGGTCAGGCGGCGGTTTGCTACGAGGATGACCGGGTGATCTGTGGCGGCTGGATCGAGGCGGCGCAGTGACCATCGACTGGGACCTTCCCTACGCCTCAAGTCGGGAGGCCGTGCTTGGCGACGGCGTCGTGGCGACCTCGCAGCCACTGGCCGCACAGGCCGGGCTTGAGATGCTGCAGCGCGGTGGCAGCGCCGCTGACGCGGCGATCGCCGCAGCGATCACGCTGACCGTGGTCGAGCCCACCGCAAACGGCATCGGCGGAGACGCCTTCGCGCTTGCAAGCGACGGTCACGACCTGCTTGGACTCAACGCAAGCGGCCGCTCGCCGGCCCTGATGACCCGGGAGGCCGTCGGCGACCTTCCCGCCACCGGCTGGACTCCTGTGACCGTTCCGGGGGCGGTCTCCGCATGGGTCGCCCTGCACGAGCGGTGCGGCCAGCGTCCGTTCACCGAGCTCTTCGAGGCGGCCATCGGCTACGCCCGCAATGGCTTCCCCGTGTCACGACAGTGCGCGGCAGGGTGGAAGCGGGCCGCAGCTCGCTACGAGTCCTTCGCGGACTGGACGGCGTCATTCGCCTCCGGCGGCGTACCTGGACCCGGGGAACGCTTCGCGTGTCCTGACCAGGCCGCAACGCTCGAGGAGATCGCCGCAAGCGGCGGAGCCTCGTTCTACCGCGGCGACCTGGCCGCGGCAATGGATGCCGCGTCGCGCGCCGCCGGTGGACTGTTGCGCGGCGATGACCTGGAAGCCCACGAGCCACTCTGGGTCGATCCACTCTCGGCGCCGGTTGGTCCATGTCGATTGCACGAGTTGCCGCCAAATGGTCAGGGCATCGCCGCGCTCATCGCCCTCGCTCTGCTTGAGGCCCTCGGTGCCCGAGGCGAGTGCGACGATCCGGCGCTGCTGCACCTGCAGATCGAGGCGATGAAGGCCGCGATGCACCGCTGCCGCGCCCTGGTCGCCGACCCGGATCACCTCACCGCCGATGTGTCCGCTGCGCTGGAGGTCGGATCGCTGATCGGCACGATCGGCCAGAGCGCTGCTGATCTTGATCCCAGCGCCGTGCCGAGGACCTCGTCGACCGTTCTGGTAACCACCGGCGATAGCGCGGGGCGCGCCGTGTCGTTCATCCAGAGCAACTTCGAGGGATTCGGCAGCGGCATCGTGATCCCCGGGACGGGCATCGCGATGCAGAACCGCGGCATCGGGTTTTCGCTGGAGGCGGGGCACCCCAACGAGGTCGGCCCCGGCAAGCGGCCGTCCCATACGATCATCCCAGCGATGCTCAGCGATGAGCAAGGCGTGCGCGCGGCGATGGGGGTCATGGGCGGGCCCATGCAGCCCCAGGGACATCTGCAGGTGGCGTGGCGCATGTGCAACTGCGGCCTGAACCCGCAGGCGGCGCTGGATGCGCCACGCTGGCGGGTCCTCGGTGGCCGCCGCGTCGCCATCGAGCCGGGATTTGACGAGGGCGTCTACGAGGCGCTGCGCGCACGTGGCCACGAACTGGAACTCGCTGAGGAACGGTCTGTGGCCTTCGGTGGCGGCCAGGTGGCCTGGCGCCTAGAGGACGCGTGGCTGGGCGCAAGCGACCAGCGCCGCGACGGTCAGGCCGTGGCGATCTGATCAGTTACGCCGGGCGGCTCGCGCCCTCGCGGCTGATATCATTCGGCGTCTGGCCCTAGCGCAGGAGTACCCAGATGACCACAAACGATCTTGCAGCCATCGCCAACGCCATTGTTGCCCCGGGAAAGGGCATTCTGGCGGCCGACGAGAGCGACGGCACCATCAAGAAGCGTTTCGACACGATCAATGTCGAGTCGACGGAGGAGAACCGCCGCGCCTACCGTGAACTCCTGTTCACGACCGCCGGCGCAGAGTCCCATATCGGTGGCGTGATTCTCTTCGATGAAACGATGCGCCAGTGTGCTTCGGACGGTCGCTCACTCGTGCAGGTGCTCACGGACGCCGGCATTGCGCCGGGCATCAAGGTCGACCAGGGCGCCCATCCCATGGACGACAGTCCCAGCGAGAAACTCACCGCGGGCCTCGAAGGGCTCGCCGATCGCTGTCGCGAGTACGCGGCGATGGGGGCGGTCTTCGC
>CAZKTE010000085.1:0-4509 GCA_964555625.1 uncultured Isosphaeraceae bacterium
CTGGTTGGTCGGGAAGGCGTCAATGACACGCGTAATCGTGCCCGAGGCACCAGTGGTGTGCAGCGTGGCGAAGACCAGGTGGCCCGTCTCCGCGGCCCGGATCGCCGCCTCGATCGTCTCCAGATCACGCATCTCACCTACGAGGATCACGTCGGGATCCGCCCGCAACACGCGGCGCAGCGCCTCGGCGAAGCTCGGTACGTCCACCCCCACTTCGCGCTGGTTGACCACCGACTTCTTGTGGTAGTGGTAGTACTCGATGGGATCCTCTGCGGTCACGATGTGCCGCTCGAGGTTCGTGTTGATGTGATCGACCATCGTCGCAAGCGTCGTGGTCTTGCCCGAGCCGGTGGGCCCGGTGACGATGAAGAGGCCACGTGGCCGCCTGATGAGCTCCTGGACGATCGGGGGCAGGCCGATCTGTTCAAACGACAGCAACTCGTTAGGAATCAGTCGCAGGCAGAGCGTAACGTCGCCGCGTTGGCGGAAGATGGCTACGCGAAAACGGGCCTCGGTGCCGTAGGCGAAGCCGAAATCGCAACTGCCTTCCTCCTGGAGCTCCTGCTGGGCGCGCTCGGGCGTGATCTGCTTCATCAGCCCGATGGTGTCGTCTGAGTCGAGCACCTTCGTGTCGAGGTTCTTCAGGCCGCCGTGGAGGCGCAGGGTGGGCTTCCGACCGACGGAGAGGTGGATGTCCGATGCCCCCGTGCGCACCACCGTGTCAAGCAGCCTGTCGATCTGGATCGTGGACATGTTGCCTCAGCCTCCCACCATACCTAGATGTCGACGTTCTCCGTCAACAACGCATCAGCCTGCGCGAAGCGCGCGATCTCCTCAGGCGTGGTCTCGCCACGAAGTACCTTCAACTTCCCGTCCTCGACCAGTGATCGCATGCCCGATCGTATCGCAGCCGATCGAATCTGCGTCATCGGCGCACGGTTGAAAGCCAGTTCGCGGGTCTCGTTGTTGAGCAGCATCATCTCGAAAATGGCCTTTCGCCCGCGGTAACCAACGTTCCCGCACTTCGTGCAGCCGCCGGCCTTGTGAACCTGCCCGTTGGCCGCCTCCTCCTTGGTCATCCCAAGGAGCTTCATGACCCGCTTGTCCGGCTCCGGATCGGGCTTCTTGCAGTCGTCGCAAAGGACCCGAATCAGCCGCTGGGCCATGATCGCCTGGATGGAACTCGCCACCAGATAAGGCTTGACCCCCATGTCCACCAGTCGCGTGATCGCCGAGGGCGCATCGTTGGTGTGCAGCGTCGAGAAGACCAGGTGGCCAGTCAGCGCCGCTTGGATGGCGATGTCGGCGACCTCGCGGTCGCGAATCTCGCCGATGAGGATGATGTTTGGCGCCTGCCGCAGCATCGAACGCAGAATGGCCCCGAAGGTCAACCCGATCGACTCGCGCACCTGGCACTGGTTGATGCCGCCGAAGGAGTACTCGATGGGGTCCTCTGCAGTGATGATCTTTCTGTCGGGACGATTGAGAATGTCCAGCGCGGAGTAGAGCGTCGTCGTCTTGCCCGATCCGGTTGGCCCGGTGACGAGGAAGATGCCGTTGGGCCGACGGATGATCTTGTTGAACACATCGAGGTTCTCACGCTCGAACCCGAGGTTCTCAAGTCCGATGCGCACCGAGTCGGGTCTCAGCACACGCAGCACGATCGACTCGCCGTGGTAGGCGGGGCACGCGCTGACGCGGAAGTCGATCTGCGCGCTGTCGATCATCATCTTGATGCGACCGTCCTGTGGGATGCGGCGCTCTGCGATGTTCACGCCGGACATCAGCTTCAATCTCGCAAGCAACGCCGACTGCATGCGCTTGGGCAGGTTGTCGCGCACGTGGCACACTCCGTCGATGCGGTAGCGCAAGACCACGCGGTCCTCCATGGGCTCGATGTGGATGTCCGAGGAACGCCCGCGCACTGCCTCGATGATCAGGCGATTGACGAGCTTGACGATCGGCGACTTGTCGCTCTCGACATCGATCGACGCGTCCACGGAGGTGTCGACGCTGCGATCCACCGTCACATCGACCGAGTCTGTGACCAGTGACTCGTCGCTGAACATCGAAGTGCCGGCCGCGCCGGCAAGTGCATCGATGAAGGCTCGGATGTCGGTCTTGGTCGCGAGGACCGGGTCGATCTCGCTGTTGAGTCGGAAGCGCAACAGGTCCAGCAGCTCGAGATTCAGCGGATCGTGCACGATCAGTCGCAGCCGACCGTTCTCCTTAGCCAGCGGCAGCACCAGGTACTTCTTGATGACGTCGTCGGGAACCAACTCCAGGTCGGGCTTGGCAGCCTCCTCGCCACCAAGCGTGACGAAGTCCATCCCGAACTGGTCGGCCAGCGCGACGCCGACGGCCTGCTCGTCGCAGAATCCCGCCTCCATCAACGCGTCGCCGAGGCGCGCGCCAGTGTTGCTGGCAAGGTCGAGGCCCTGCTTCAACTGGTCCTTGTCGATCACACCCTGATCGAAGAGGATCTCACCGAGTTTCCTGCGTAGCTTGCGTGCCATGGCGGCCTGAAATGTCCCCGGACCCCGCTGACCGATGGGGCCGGCTGATGGGAAATGTAGTATGGGCGTCGGTCTGCGCCCCCGCAAGGGCCACCCGTGGTCACTATACGCGCGCCGCGACGCCACGACCAAGCGAACCATGCCCCAACACCCACAACATCGCATTCTCGTCACCGCAGGACCCACCTTCGAGGCCCTCGACTGCGTGCGATCCATCTCCAATCACTCAAGCGGCCGCCTCGGGGGCTCCATCGCCCTGGCGGCGGCCATCGCCGGCCACGAGACCACCCTGCTCCTAGGCCCCGGCTCGGCGGCCACCGCATGCCACCCGCGGCTTTCAATTCAGCGATTCACATCAGCGCGGGAACTCGGCGCCCTCATCGGCGAGCACTGGCCCAGCCACGACCTGCTGATCATGGCCGCCGCCGTCGCCGACTACACCCCCAAGGGCGGACAGCGCCAGGGGAAACACGATCGCAACGGCACCATGGGCCTTGAACTCGTCGCCACTGCGGATCTGGTGGCCGCCGCGGCGGCCGATGCCCGCGACGACCAGCGGGTCATCGCCTTTGCGCTGGAGGATCCAGCGGACCTTGACACCCGCGCCCGCGCCAAGCTCAAGGCCAAGGGCGTCGACGCCATCGTGGCCAACCCCCTTGCGACCATGGAGCACCCCCGGATCAGCGCATGCGTCATTCGACGCGACGGCGACACGCTCGAGGCCCCGACGGACCTGCCCAAGCCCGCATTCGCCGCCTGGCTGGTTGCGCACCTTGACGAGATCGTCACCTAGGAAACCAACTGGATATCCTGTCCACCCTTCCGGGCACTCCCATGACCGCAATCGCATCCACTGGCAGTCGCCGCTGCATCCTGGCCACTTCCCTTGCCATCGCCGCTGCGCTGGCGACGTGGCTGGTCGTGCATGTCCTTGGCCATGGCGAGGTCCACCACGCAGCGCACCTGCCGCCGCTGTGGGGCCTTGGCCTAGTGCCCTTCGGTGCACTCCTCGGCTCCATCGCGTTCCTTCCGCTGATCCCCGCCACAGCCCAGTGGTGGCACAGCAATCTCAATCGCTTCTTCGTCGCGATGCTGTGCGCAGGGGCGACGCTCATCTATGTGGCGATTGCGATGGGACCCTCCGCGATCGGGGCGATGCTCGACCACGCGATCCTCGTGGACTACATCCCATTCATCATCCTGCTCTTTGCCCTCTACGTCATCAGCGGAGGGATTCATCTGGAGGGTGACCTGGTCGCCTCGCCTCGGGTCAACACAATCATCCTGGGCCTCGGCGCGGTCATCGCAAGCTTCGTGGGCACCACAGGTGCGAGCATGTTGTTGATCCGGCCGCTGCTCAAGACCAACTCCGACCGCAAGCACGTCGTGCACACGGTCGTCTTCTTCATCTTCCTGGTCAGCAACATCGGCGGCACCCTGCTGCCCATCGGCGATCCGCCCCTCTACCTGGGCTACCTGCGACAGGTCCCCTTCTTCTGGACGCTCGATCTCTGGCCTGCGTGGGCGGCCACCTGCGGCATCCTCCTGGTGGTCTACTTCATCTTCGACTCTATGGCCTGGAACAGCGAGCGAGGGAAGGACCTCTACGCGGACCTCTCGCACTTTCGGCCCATGCGCGTCCGCGGTTCAATCAACGTGCTCTGGATCGGCGGCATCGTCGCCGCCGCGGCCCTGATCGACCCGAGCAAGCCGCTTCCGGGAATCGACTGGATGCCATTCCCCTACCTGCGCGAGTGCATCATGCTCGCTCTGGTGGCGATCTCGCTTGCCACGACCCGAAGGGAACACCGCTACGCCAACAACTTCAACTACTCGGCCATCATCGAGGTCGCGGCGATCTTCGCGGGCATCTTCGTCGCCATGCAGGTGCCCCTCGAACTCCTGCGCGCAAGCGGCGAGACGATCACCGCGACCGTCAACCAGCCCTGGCACTTCTTCTGGGCGACCGGCTCGCTCTCGCGCTTCCTTGACA
>CAZKTE010000086.1:0-4235 GCA_964555625.1 uncultured Isosphaeraceae bacterium
TCGCGATGTGTTCCGCGCAGAGGGCCTGACTCGCGAAGCTCATGTCCATCACTGCGGACGGGTGCCCTTCGTCCGCCGACAGGTTCACCAGCCGGCCGTCAGCGAGCAGGTTGATCCGCCGGCCATTGGCCATGACGTACTGGTTCACCATGCTTCGGACCTCTCGCTTGTCGGTGGAGAGGTCCTCGAGGGCTTCGATGTTAATCTCGACGTTGAAATGGCCGCTGTTGGCGACGATCGCCTCGTCCTTCATTTTCTGGAAGTGGTGGGCATCGAGTGCCGACATGCCTCCGGTGACCGTGATGAATATGTCGCCCTTGGGAGCGGCGTCCTCCATTTTCATCACCTGATGGCCGTCCATGACGGCTTCGAGGGCACGAACGGGGTTCACCTCGGTGACGATCACCTGCGAACCCATGCCGCGCGCGCGCATGGCGACGCCGCGCCCGCACCAGCCGTAGCCGGCGACGACGACGGTCTTGCCTGCCCACAGCACGTTGGTGGCCCTGGTGATGCCGTCGAGGGTGCTCTGGCCGGTGCCGTAGCGGTTGTCGAACAGGTGCTTGGTGTCGGCCTCATTCACGGCGATGATGGGATATTTGAGCTTGCCGGACTCGGCCATGCTCCGGAGCCGAATGACGCCGGTGGTCGTCTCCTCGGTACCGCCGATGAGCTTGTCCAGCAGGGGCTGGCGCTGGGTGTGGAGCGTGGCCACGAGGTCGGCGCCGTCGTCCATGGTCATCTGAGGCTCGGTGTCGAGGACCGCGTGGATGTGCTTGTAATAAGTGTCATCCTCCTCGCCCTTAATCGCCCAGGTGGGTATGTCGTAGACGACGGCCAGGGCGGCCGCAACGGGGTCCTGGGTGCTGAGCGGGTTGCTCGCGGCCATGCACACGTCGGCTCCGCCGGCCTTCAGCGCGATGGCGAGGTTCGCGGTTTCGGTGGTGACGTGCAGGCATCCGGCAAGGCGCAGGCCCTTCAGCGGCTGCTCCTTCACGAAGCGATCCTTGATGAGCTTGGTGACGGGCATCTCCCGCGCGGCCCAATCGATGAGTCTGATGCCTTCATCGGCGAGGCTCGGGTCCTTGACGTCTCCCTGCTTTCCTTCGATCTGCACGCGGTCTACTCCATCTGCATCATGGGATGCGGTTATTCTCCGGCGTCGGTAGGCAGCTTCGCCTGGATCCAGACGGGGGTGCCCTCTTCAACGTTGTATAGGCGCTCTGCGTCGTAGCCGAGCGCCGCCGCCATCTCGGCGGCCAGGCCGCTGCGCACGCCCGCGGCGCAGATGAACAGCAGATCTTGGCCCTTGGGCAGTTTCGCCTCGGCCTCGTCCCCAACGTCGTCCACCGGGATGTGGACGGCACCGCGGGCGTGCCCGCTCACCCATTCGTCGGGGCGCCGCACGTCGACGAGCAGTGCGCCCTCTTGCTGCATCTCGTACGCCTCTTGAACGGAAACCCTGCGATAAGGCTCCCCGGCCTCCTGTCGTCCTCTTGCCATAGTCTTCCTCCGTTCCCCATGCCCTACGGCGCTGTCTCTTTGTCCCCGGTGGTCATGTATCTGCTGACGATTGGCCCGAGGCGCTCCAGCGTTGCGGGCGGCACGACGTCACTTGGTGTGACGAGCGCTGTGGCAAGCGCCGATTCGCAAACGCAGGCTCTCGGGATGTGGAGTCGTGGTATCAACCGCCGCAGTGCCTGCTTCGACACGGCGACGTTCTTGCTCAGGTTCTGCAGAATCATATCAACACTCACGTCATCGTGTGTGGCGTGCCAAACGTCGTAGTCCGTGGCCATGCCGAGCACGGTGTAGCACATCTCCGCCTCGCGGGCGAGCTTCGCCTCGGGCAAGGCGGTCATCCCGATGATGCTGGCCCCCCAGGAGCGGTACAGCTCGGACTCGGCCCGCGTCGAGAATGCGGGGCCTTCCATGACCACGTAGGTGCCGCCGCGGTGCACCTTTGCCTCGGTGTCGTCCGCCGCGGTGGCGAGCAGGTCGCTAAGCACGGGGCAGAACGGGTTGCCGAACGCGATGTGGCCGACCAGGCCCTCGCCAAAGAAGGTGTGCTCGCGCAGCCGGGTACGGTCGATGAGCTGGTCGGGCACGATCATGTCCAGCGGCGCGACGTGCTCCTGCAGGCTGCCGACGGCGCTGATGGAGATGAGGCGCTCCACGCCGAGCTGCTTCATGGCGTATATGTTCGCGCGCACGGGTATCTCGCTCGGCAGGAAGCGGTGCCCGCGGCCATGCCGGGGCAGGAACGCTATGCCGGTGCCGTCGAGCACGCCTACCGTAATCACGTCGCTTGGATCGCCGAAGGGAGTCTCGATAGCGACCTCGCGGACGTCGACGAGCCCATCCATCTCGTAGAGGCCGGTGCCCCCGATCACACCGACCTTGGCTTCCTGCTGAGTGGTCATTCGAGCACCTGTCGGTTCTTCATGCCGCACCGCCGCTGGAACGATGGGCCATGGAACGTAGAGCTGATTCGTAGGGAGGACGCACGACGCCGAGGTCGGTGATGATGGCGCTGACGTATTTGGATGGCGTCACGTCGAAGGCGGGATTGCGCACGCCGATGCCATCGGCCGCGATGTGCTGACCGCCGAGGTAAGTCACTTCGCTGGCCGGCCGTTCCTCGATGGCGATCTCATCTCCCGTGGCGATGCCGATATCGATGGAGCTGAACGGTGCGGCGACGTAGAAGGGGATCTCGTGAGCATGGGCGACCACCGCGAGGGTGAAGGTGCCGATCTTGTTCGCCACGTCCCCGTTCGCCGCGATGCGGTCGGCGCCAACGAGGACGGCGTCCACCTCGCCACCGGCCATCAGCGGTGTGGCGGCCGAGTCGACGATGAGGCTCGCGGGGATGCCCATGCGAACTAGCTCCCAGGCGGTGAGTCGGGCGCCCTGGAGCCAAGGGCGCGTTTCGGTGCAGAACACGGCGGGGCGCTCCCCCGCCTCCCACGCCGTGCGGATCACGCCGAGGGCGGTCCCGTATCCGGATGTAGCGAGCGCGCCAGTGTTGCAGTGGGTCAGGACGCCCTTGAGAGAGCGCAGTAACGGGGCGCCGTTGGCTCCGATGGCCCGGTTGGCGGCGACGTCCTCCTCGGCCATGCGGCGGGCGAGCACGAGTAGCTTCGCTCTGGCCTCGGTGGGCGAGCCGCAGCCGCGCGCGGAGTCGATGCATCGCTGTACGGCCCAGCCGAGATTGACCGCCGTTGGTCTGGCCGCGGCCAACTTGGCGGCGATGGGGTCGAGCGCGTCCAGGAACCGCGCCATGGTCGGTGCGTCGATCTGCGCTGCGGCCAGGGCCATGGCATAGGCGGCGGTCACGCCGAGGGCGGGGGCTCCGCGCACGCGCATCTCACGGATGGCAGTGATGGCCTCGATTGGGGTGCGGACGTGCAGCCATTCCTCCGCTTCCGGCAGGCCGGTTTGGTCCAACAGCAAAAGGTGATCGTCTTCCCACTGGATGGGCTGGATTTCCATCGGTGGCATACTAAGAGGCGGCCAGCGAAGGTGTCAAACGCCGTTGGGAGCTAGCCGTTGAGCGTTTCTGCAAGCTGGAGGAGCTCGCCGATGTTCGCGAGCGTGATCCCGCAATCCGAGAGCTTGCCGAAATCGGCGAGCGAAGGCTCGTAGGTGCCTGCGGTGATTCCGGCGAAGGTCTCTTCACCGAAGGCGTCCTGCAAGCAGACCGCGAGCGCCTGGGCCTCGGGGGGGAGGGAGGACAGGTCAATCTCAGACAGGTCCGGCACTTCGATCGGCGCGTCGTCGCTGCCTGATCTCCCCGACCCGTCAGTGCCGCCGCCCATGTCAGTGGAGTCGTTGAAGAGCTCGATGCCGCATTCGCCGAAGGCACCGAGCAGCGGGGGCAGCATCTCGAAAGCGGGCTCATCTGCGGTCCCGAAGCCCGACAGGAGCGCCATGAGGTCCGACAGTTCCACCAGTTGCAGCACGCAGCGCATGTCCTGGAGCGTGGGTCTGCCTTCGAGTTGCTCCCCGATCAGATGACCGGCGCTGATCCTCGATGCCTCGTCGTCGGTCAGGCATAGGAGCGTGCCGAGCAGGGCGCTGATGATGGCGGTTTCGACGCCACCGTCGAAGACAGCGGCGATGTCTAGATCTTCGAAGGACTCGCGCATGCAGGTGATCGTGGGGTCGCTGAGACCGCCGGCCTCGTGGACGTAGGTTGCGATGAGGGCGTCGACGACAATCTCCCTGCTGAG
>CAZKTE010000087.1:0-4188 GCA_964555625.1 uncultured Isosphaeraceae bacterium
TCGCTGGAGTGGATCCAAACGAAGTTCCGGCCGGCCCTGGCCCGCACGACGCCGTATCTCTCCGGGTGCACGCCGCTGGCATCGAGTGGGTTGTTGCAGTCCCGGATCCGTAGGAATCCGGCGGCCTGCTCGAACGCCTTGGGCCCGAGCCGAGGCACCAGCAGCAGATCGTCGCGGGATCGGAATGCTCCCTTCTGATCGCGATAGCCCACGATGGACTTGGCGAGCGACGGCCCCAGCCCGGACACGCATGCCAACAGCGTGGCGCTGGCGGTATTCAGGTCGACCCCGACCGCGTTCACGCAACTCACCACCACGTCGCGGAGGCGCTGCGCGAGGGCGTTTTGGTCCACGTCGTGCTGATACTGCCCCACGCCAATGGCCTTGGGCTCGATCTTCACCAGCTCTGCCAGCGGGTCCATGAGCCGCCTGCCGATGGAGACGGCGCCGCGGACCGTGAGATCGTGATCAGGGAACTCTTCGCGCGCCACCGCTGACGCCGAGTAGATCGAGGCGCCGCTCTCGTTGACCATGACAATGGAGATGGAGCGGGGTAGACCCAGCTTTCGCACGACGGCCTCGGTCTCGCGTCCCGCTGTCCCGTTGCCGACGGCGATCGCCTCGATGTCAAAGCGGGCGACCAGGTCGATGATCTTCTGGGCCTCTTTCGCCTCGCGCTCGGCACCCATGTGCAGGTACGCAGTGTCCGAGTGAACCAGCGCGCCTTGGTGGTCGAGGCACGCGATCTTGCACCCCGTCCGGAAGCCAGGGTCGATGGCGAGCACCGCCTTCTGACCCAGCGGAGGCGCGAGCAACAGCTTGCGCAGGTTCTCCGCGAACACGCCGATGGCGGTGGCGTCGGCGCGCTCCTTCAACGTATTCCTGGTTTCGGTCTCCATGGAGGGGCCGAGGAGGCGTTTGTAGCCGTCATGCAGCGCCTCTCCCACCTGGTCTGAGGCGCCGCCGCTCCCTGTGACGAAGTGCGGGGATAGGCCTCCCACGATCTCCTCTTCCTCTGGCCTGACCTGCACCGACAGCGCACCCTCCTGCTCTCCACGGAAGATGGCGAGCACCCGGTGCGACGGGGCGCTGCTGGCGAGCTCCAGGGCATCGAAATAGTCGCGGAACTTTGCCCCTTCCTCCTCCTTGCCCTTGGCGACCTGGGATCGCAGCAGGCCGCGGCGCGCGAACAGATCCCGGGCGGTTGCTCGCGCCCATTCGTCCTCGCTGACCCACTCGGCGATGATGTCGCGGGCCCCGGCGAGTGCGGCTATCTCGTCCTCGACGCCGTTGTCCGGATTGACGCAAGCCTCCGCGGCGGCATGCGGGTCGAGGCCCGGCTCCTGGGCCAACAACAGCTCGGCGAGAGGCTCTAGGCCCTTCTCCTTGGCGATCATGGCCCTGGTGCGGCGTTTGGAGCGATAGGGGAGGTAGGCGTCTTCCATCTGCGCCAGCGTGGGGGCGGCAAGGAGCTGGTCCCGAAGCTCGCCGGTGAGGACGCCCCGCTCCTCCAGCGATGCGAACATGGTATCGCGCCGCTCGTCTATATGGCGCAGCTGCGCCATGCGGTCGCGGACGGTCATGACGGCAACCTCGTCAAGGGAGCCGGTGGCCTCCTTGCGATAGCGGGCGATGAAGGGCATGGTCGCCCCACCGTCTAGCAGATCGACGGTCGCGCGAACCTGCTCTTGGCGTACGGCAAGCTCGGCCGCGATGTCTACGATGTGGGATGTGGTGATGGGTGCGTCCATGGCTGGCAGGCGCCCCAACCCTACGTCCGCTTGGCCATATCCAGGACGTGGCGGGCGCGAGCGATGACCGGCTCTTCGAGGAAGGTGCCGTTGTAGTTGATGGCGCCGGTGCCCGCGGCGACGGCGCCATCGTAGACGGCCATGACCTCGTGGGCGTAGGCGACCTCTTCGGCGGTGGGGCTGAAGGCTCGGTTGATGGGCTCGATCTGCGCTGGGTGGATCGCGGCCTTGCCGGTATAGCCGAGGCGGCGCGCCTGCTCGGCCTCACGCTCGACGCCGTCGTTGTCGCCCAGGTCGGTCCAGATGACGTCGATGGACTGCACGCCTGCCGCCGCACACGCGATGGCCACGGTCGAGCGGGCGAACGTGAGTTCCTTGGCTTCGCCGGTGCGTACCAGCGGCAGACCCATCTCGCGGGAGAAGTCTTCGCCGCCGAAGGCGACAGCGATGATGCGCTGCGAGCTGGCGGCGATGGCGTGCGCGTTGACGAGGCCCAACGGGCTCTCCACCAGCAGCGTGATGCGCGTCGTGCCGATCGCTATGCCGGCCTCACGCTCGTAGCCATCCAGCATCTCGGAGACGTAGTGCACTTCGTCGGGGCGCTCGATTTTGGGCAGGCCGACTCCCTCGATTCCGAGTGATACCGCGCAAGCGAGATCGGCCTCGAACACCTCCGCATGCGACGGGTGATTGACGCGGACGTAGCGCCGCGGCGAGCCGGCCGGCGGCACGCGGCCGAGCATGCTGGTGAGCATGTCGCGTGCCGTCTGCTTCTCCGCGACGGGCACGGCGTCCTCGAAGTCATAGATGACGGCGTCGGCGGGCAGGCCGAACGACTTCTCGATCATGCGCTCTTTGTGGCCGGGGACGTAGAGCCAGGAGCGGACGATGGATGCGGGCGAGTTCGTCACGTTCGTTACTCCTGCGCGACGGCGCCCGAGGCAAGCAGTGCGCCGATGCGTGTTTGGTCGTAGCCGAGGACATCCCGTAGCACAGCGACGGTGTCCTGGCCGAGCTGGGGTGGTGCTGAGTAGGTGCTGGGGCCGGCATCGGACAGTTTGATGGGGTTGCCTGGCGCCTCGAACGTGGTGGCGGACCCGGGCATTCCGCCACCTGGGCGGGCCACCTCGATCACCATCTCCCGGGCGCGGGCTTGCGGGTCGGCGAGAGCGTCTTCGACGGAGTTCACGGGCGCGAATGGTATGCCCGCCGCCTGGAAGTCGGCGATCCAAGCGGCCCTGGGGCGGGCAGCGAGCACCCGGGCAATCGCGTCGTTTATGCCCTCGCGCTCCTCGAGTCGAGCAACGCGGCCTTCGAGCCGCGGATCGCTCAGAAAAGCGACGTCGGGCTCGAGTGACGCGTCGTAGCCGGATGCGCGGATCGCCTGCACGAAGGCCGGCCAGTGGGCGTTGATGACGATGGCGACGAATAGGAACGAATCAGCGGTCCTGTAGGCGTTGTACGGCACGTGCAACGCATGCTCGTTGCCGTAGCGTCCCGCGGGCAGGCCGGACATCAGGTGCATCGTCGCGTTATAGCTCAGCATGGAGAGCTGAACGTCGAGCATGGAGATATCGACCTGCTGGCCGACGCCCGTCCGTCCGCGGGCGACGACGGCGCTTAAGATGCCCAGTGCGCCGGCCATGCCGCTGCACAGGTCGCTGTAGAGCGGGCCGGCGCGCATGGGGGCTCCGTCGGGCTCGCCGGTCATGCCCATGACGCCGGCGTAGGCTTGGATGCAGGCGTCGAGTGCCGCGCGGTCGCGTCCGGGGCCGGTGAGGCCGTAGCCGGTGATGGAGCAGGCGATGATGCGCGGGTTGACGGCTTTGAGGGACTCGTAATCGATTCTTAGGCGGTCGGTCACGCCGGGGCGGTAGTTGTCGACGACGATGTCGGCCCAGCGTACCAGGTCGTAGAAGGCGTCGAGGCCGTCGGGTTCACGCAGGTTGATGACCATGCCCCGCTTGTTGCGAGAGAGGGTGAGCAGGTGCGGACTCATGCCGTCGAGGGTGTAGAGCGGCTCAGTACTTTCGAAGACGCGGGCGGCGTCGCCCGAGGGCGGCTCGATCTTGATGACATCGGCGCCCATGTCGGCGAGCAGCACGGCGGCGTAGGGTCCGGAGACGATGGTGGTGAGGTCGAGGACGCGCAGTCCATCTAGCGGTTTCATGGTGGACTAGTGTACCGGACGCGACCCGGACTAGAATCGCGGCCACGCCACAGTGGAATTGCAGGAGAAGCGACATGTACGGATCCCGCGGCAGTATCGGTCACGTTTGCCCGTCCATCCCACTGGACATGATCCTGAACGAGGTGCAGCAGATGCTCCCTGACGGGGTGATGATGGTGTATTCGACGCTGTACATCCAGCATCTGCGTCAGGAGGACTTCGATAGGGCCATCGCGAAGCTCGACGAGGCGGTCGGCCACATGGTCG
>CAZKTE010000088.1:0-4137 GCA_964555625.1 uncultured Isosphaeraceae bacterium
CCAAGTGTCTCAAGGTCCGTGAACCATCGGCGACACACGGTCGGGTGTTGGTCGCGCAAGAACGCCAGGAGTGGAGCCTTCAAGTCACGAGCATCAATATCGTTCCGCGCCATGGTGCGTAGGTCGAACCCTTCGGTGTACAGGGTCGTCCACTGGAACGAGCCCTTCCCTCCCAGGCGCGATCCATGCGCGAGGAACGGAGAAGTTACGGCCCGCCACGGCGTCCGTCAACAGGCTGGCGGCACATGTTCAACCTCGCTGGACTGTTGTTCGTACCGCGCTCGGTTGGCATGGTGGTCCATGAGGAAGTGAAGGCGGGGCAGGTGCTCAGGGGAAACCCGATTCGAGAGGATCTCTCGGGCCTCCTGGAGATTCGTTCGGCGGCTTGCGTGGACGAGCACAACATGTGCCGCCGTCCAGTTCTCCAGGAGCGTGACAATGTCATCGACATGGAGATGCTTACCCACCCTCGATCGCGTTCGGTGTTCCGGGTCGAAGAAGGTGCACTCGGTGATGACCAGTTGTGCGTCCACGAACTCCGGTCGCACCAAGTGCGGCCCCATCTCTGTGTCCCCGGTGTAGGCGACCAAGGGCATCTCACGCGTGTACGTGATGTCAGTGCCCCCTGCGCGAAGATCTCTGAGTTGATCTTGCGGCACATCCTGGAACTCGGGTCGCAGCTTGCTTCGGTGTTCGATGACAACGTACGACATCGCAGGCACGGTGTGGCTCGCTTCGATGCCAAGCAGGTGCATGTTCGGCTTGATGACCACAGAGGTGTCCGGCTCCAGCGGAATGATCTCGTGTGGCGTGCGCTGTCGCTCAAGATCGGCCCAGCCGTCCATCATGCCCTGTAGCGCCGGCGCCGTCTCCGCGTGGCAGACGCACCGACCCACTGGCATCTTTTGAAACATCCGCTGACTGAAGTAGTAGGGCAGCCCAGCGACGTGGTCCATGTGTCCGTGGCTCAACGCCACCCACGGCGCAGCGAGCACTGGCCGCGGGCAGAGCCCGATGTCAAATGCGATGTCAAGTTCAGGCACCTGGACGGCGGTTTGTTCGCCGGCAACACTGATGCCCTGCACCCGAAAGGGTGGGAGGTAAAGGAAGCCCATCTGCCCTGAACGGGGAGGTCGTCGTGGGAGCATCGGTCGAATCTCCGGGTCGACGCCGCCGCGCCGGCCGGTCGTAACGGAAGGAGAAAACCCACCTTCCTGGTGCAAGAGGGCCGCTTTCACAGCCCATGAAAACACCCCGTAGGGGATTCGAACCCCTGTTACCGGCATGAGAAGCCGGCGTCCTAGGCCTCTAGACGAACGGGGCGAAGTGGGATCACCCTGGATCCCGAACGACGCATTCTATCGATGGCCAAGAGACTGTCCACCAGCCGGCTCGAGTGGACCTCGCAGGCCTGAAGCGAGATCCAACAAGTGTGTCTTGGCTGCGGACGCGGGCAACACTTCAAGCGCAGCGACCGCGGAGGTCGTCAACATTTCCATCTCTGCCCACGCCGCATCCAGAGCGCCGGACGCATCAAGCGCCTCCCGCAGGGTTCGGTGGTCTCCGGCAGCCACGTCTACTTCTGGTTCCTGCTCGCGCAACATGATCGTCGCGAGCGTCATCTTTCCACTGCGCACATCGGCGCCGACGGGCTTCCCGGCAAACGCGGCGTCGCATACCAAGTCGATGAGATCATCTCGGATCTGGAACGCCATACCAAGATGCAGACCGAATCGACTGAGTGCGCTTATGGTGCCCCCTGGGGCGTCGGCGAGCATCGCACCGATTTGACAGCACGCCGCGACAAGCGACGCGGTCTTCTTGCGAATGATCATGAAGTAGGTGTCGCGGTCGATGGAGAGATCGTCCCGGTAGTGCAACTGCAGGATCTCTCCGGCGCAGAGCGTGTTCGTCGTCTCGCCAAGGAAGAGGTTGAGGTCCGGGCTTCCAATGCGCGAGCAGAGGTGGAAGGCATTGGAGATGAGCCAGTCACCGAGCATGACGGCAGCCTCGTTTCCGTGGAGCCTGTTGATCGTCGGGCCACCGCGCCGAAGGTCAGCCTCGTCGAGCACATCGTCGTGGGCGAGGGTGGCCATGTGAATGAGCTCGACGACTGCTGCCGCAAGATCAACACGATCAGTGGTTTCACAGTCCGGTGAGCTGGCGGACGCGGCGAGCAGCACGAGTGTCGGGCGGAGCATTTTTCCGCGATAGCGGGAGAGTTCACCACAAAGTTCGTCGACGGGGCCGAGTCCACCGCGCAGCTGCCCGGCGATGACAGCATCGACCCGCGCAAGATCACACTTCAACTGCGCGCCGAGATCCGTTGTGGTATCGAGCAGGGTGATCATGTGGGGGTGCTACCTGAGAGCTGCAATGTAGGTGACCCAACCCGGGCAGGGCTCGCCAATGTCGTCGATCTTCCAGATCCCATCACCCTCACCGGTCTCATTGTCCGTGCCCTCCCAGTAGAAGACGACGCGGCCAAACCCGGCGTCGAGCAAGGCATCGTGGATCTCTGGGAGGCTCCAGAGCCGCCACCTGTAGGTGAAGGCATTCTTGATGCTCGAGTCGTCTGGGAACTCAAAGTGGATGTGGTTGACGACGTAGGCAGTGACAGGGCTGTAGGAGTGTTGATCCCAGACATAGGTGAATCCATCGAGGTCTCGATCCTCGTCGAGTTGCAAGTGGGCGTCACTGCCGCCATACGCATCAAGCAGGAAGATCCCGTCATCAATCAGGCCAGCACGCACATGCTGGAAGTAGTTGACGAGGGAGGGACGGTCCTTGATGGCGAAGTAGCTGAAGTTCATCGCTAACACACAGTCCACGCTGTCGGAGTCTGTTGTCGTGACATCCCCCTGCACCAGTGTGATCCGCCCGGCCTGCTGGTCGGAGAGGTCCTTGGCCATGCGACCGCGGCACCAGTCCAGGATATCCCCATCAAGGTCCACGCCGATGGCGAGGTTGTCATCACGGCGAGTAACCCACTCCCTTATCACCGCACCAGTGCCGCAGAAGTCCTCACGAATAGTGCGCGGCGTTCGACCACGCAGCTCGTGCCAGGCCTGGTCGACGAGGTCGACCTCGGCCTCCGGGCATTGGACGGATCGCTCATAAAGGTCATGAACGTCGCTCGTCTTCGCCGTGTACCAGTTCTTTGGTGGACGCGCCATGGGGCGAGGAAGTGTATCGATGGCACCTAGGAGAGTGGCTGAAGGGTCAATGGATCACGCAGCGGGAGTTCCACCGAGACGCCGCCAAGGGTCTCCTGGACGGCATCCATGGAAGCGCGGCCGTCATCGTCACCAGGTGCGATTTCGCCCCAGTCGCCGACGACGATGACCGCCATTTCTTCAGCATGCAGCAGCCGCTGCGCGACGCGACGGACATCCTCTGCGCTGACGGCTCCTACACGATCGCGGTAGGTGTGCCACCAAGAGGGGTCCCGGCCGGTGATCTCATCCCTGGCGAAGAGTTCTAGCATGCCGTGCTTGGAGGCAAACGCCTGCGGGAATGCCTCAATGAACGAGTTGCGGGCGACGTTCAACTCCTCGTCGCTTACAAACTCGGTGCGGATGCGATCAATTTCCTCGAGGATGATGGCGATGGCCAAGGCGACCGTGGAGTTCTTGGAGTCGAACGCGGCACCCCAATACCCCTCATCCCAGATGCCCGGCGAGAGCCGCGACCCCACGCCGTAGGCGAGCCCCTCATCGCTGCGGACACGCTTCACAAGGCGACTGGCGAATCCACCACCGCCGAGGACTTCGTTCATCACGGCTGCGGCGATGTAGTCCGGATCGTCGCGGCGCAGCGACCGCATGCCCAGCCGCACGCCCCCCTGAGGACCCTCCTGGTCGACGTAGTAGATGCCCGGGTCGTAGTCGGAAGTGACGACAGGTGGCTCGGGCACGCGATCGCCCGGGGCCCAGTCACCAAACGCCCGCTCGAGCGTCTCGAGCATCTGCGCGTGATCGAAGTCTCCGCTTGCAACGATGATCATGTTCGCCGGGTCGAAGATCCGGGCGTGCGCGCCACGAAGATCCCCCCCACTGATGCTGGCGACCATGTTGGCCGTCGGTTGGCGGCTGAGCCATGAGTCGCCATAGAGCACGGTGTCGGTCTCGCGAGAGA
>CAZKTE010000089.1:0-4040 GCA_964555625.1 uncultured Isosphaeraceae bacterium
CAAAGCAGGTCGTCACGGATCGGGCCGTTGCGTTGCCGACGTGACGGATGCCGATGGCGGAGAGCACCGCGGTGAGCCCACGATCACGGCTTGCGGCGATCGAAGCCACCAGCGCATCGGCCGAGACCTCCGCGAACCCCTCGAGGGGCACCAGGTCCTCGCTACCGAGGCCATAGAGATCGGCAAAGTGGGTCACCAGGCCAGCGTCGATGAGTTGATCGACGACCTTCTCTCCGAGTCCGTCGATGTCCATCTGCCGCCGAGCGGCGAACCAGGCGACCTTCTCGCGGAACTGTGCCGGGCACTCTGGGTGCACGCAGTAGCACTTTGGGCCCTCTCGCTCCACGCCGCCGCCGCAGGCGGGGCAGGTCGTCGGCGCGGCGATCGGGGCGACATCCGCGGCGCGCGCCGACGCATCTGCGCTGATGACCTGGGGAATGATCTCACCGGCCTTCTCGATGACCACGACGTCGCCGAGGCGGATGTCGCGGCGGTGGATCTCCTCGATGTTGTGCAGGGTCGCGTGCGTGACGGTCGTGCCGGCAAGCAGCGTCGGCTCCATCGTCGCCCGCGGCGTGAGCGTCCCATTGCGACCCACCTGCCACTGGACGTCGATGAGCTTCGTGGTCGCCTGCTGCGCGGGGTACTTGTATGCAACACACCAGCGCGGCGCCTTGGACGTGGCGCCCAGCGCCTCCTGCTGCGCAAAGTCACTGACGCGCACAACCATGCCGTCTGTGGCGAAGCCAAGTTCCTGCCGCTGCCCGTCAAAGTCGCTGATCGCCGCTGCGATCTCCTGAACACTTGTGCATCGCACCGCGTGAGTACTCGTGGGCAGTCCCAGCGCCCGCAGCGCGGCGAGCATGTCCCACCAGTCACCGGGGCCGCCGTCCCATTCCACGGCGCCGCGGCCATGTGCGAGGAACTGGAGGCCACGCGCAGCGGAAACGGCAGGATCGAGGCTCTTGAGGGTACCGGCGGTGGCGTTTCGCGCGTTGGCAAGCAGCGGCTCGTCGTTGGCGGCGCGTTGCTCATTGATCGCCTCGAAGGCTGCCGCAGGCATGAAGAGTTCGCCGCGGACCTCCAGCAGTGCCGGGGGATCCCCGCGCAGGGCAAGCGGCACGCTGCGCAGCGCGCGGACCTGGGCGGTCACGTCATCGCCGCGGGCCCCGTCGCCGCGGGTCACGGCGCTGACGAGGACTCCCGCCTTGTAGCGGAGGCTGATGGCCACTCCGTCGATCTTGGGGTCACAGATGCATGCCGGCGCCGCGTCGAGGGAGGCCAAGACGCGGTCAAACCACGCGGACACCTCCGCCAGGTCATAGGTGTTCTCGATGGACTGCATGGGGACGGCGTGATCGACGCTGACGAATCCCTCGATGGGCTCACCGCCGACGCGCTGCGTGGGGCTTGCCCGGTCGGCCAGATCCGGGTGGGCTGCCTCCAGGTCGGCGAGCTCTGCGAGGAGCCGGTCGTACTCCGCGTCGCCCATGACAGGTTCGGCCTCGACGTAGTAGGCGAAGTTGGCCGCATCGAGGCGGTCTCGAAGCTCGGCGACGCGCTTTGCGGGGGCTCCCATCAAGGGCAGGATACCCCTCCTTGGTGGCCGTCGGCGGCGGCCTGTGCCGATGGGAGAGAGGTGATTATTCGCTGCCTGCTGTTCCTCGCACTGGCCACGTCGGTGGCCCTTGGCGACCTCCAAGCGACGGTACGCGACCTCGTCGCGGTGGCCGACCTGGGCGGTGGCTCCGCGGCCGTGTGCATCGTGGACGTGGCCAGCGGTCGCACCCTCGCGGCGGTCGACAGCGAGCGGGGCCTCATCCCGGCAAGCAACGCGAAGTTACTGACAAGCGGGGCTGCCATCCACGTACTGGGGCCTGACTTCGCCTTCTCGACGCGGCTGCTGCGTGATGGCGATCGACTCGTGGTCGTCGGCGACGGCGACCCGTCGTTGGGGGATCCGTTCGCCCTGGGCGTCGATGACTGGACTCGCGAGAACGAGGCCCTCGATGCGCTCCTTGACGCCTGGGTCCTGGCCGTGGCGAGTGCTCGCTTCGATGACGTGGCGGAACTGATCGTCGACGACCGCATATTCGATCGCAACTTCATCCATCCAAGCTGGCCCGCCGACCAGGTCACCAATTGGTACTGCGCGCAGGTCGCCGGCCTGAACTTTCACTGCAACGTCCTGCACTTTCTGCCATCCCCCGGAAGAGCAGGTCGCGCCGATCTTGGGCCCGTGGCGCCGCACATGCCGTTCCTGGACATCGCAAACCGCACGACGACCAGGCGCGGAAAGGGCGATCGCTCGACGTTCTGGGTCGCGCGACCACCGGGCACCAACGATCTCACCGCGCGCGGAAACGTGCGAGGCATTCACCGCGAGCCCGTCAAGGTCGCTCTGCACGATCCCCCGCTGCTCTTTGGCGCGCTGCTCGCCCATCGACTTGCGGCAGCGGGCATCAGCGTCGGCGAGGTACGCGTCGCCGCTGCAAGCGATCCGGCCTTCACAGGCACGCTGCTCCATGAACATCGCACGCCGCTCGCGGCGGTGCTGCGCCGATGCAACCGCGACAGCTACAACCTCCACGCGGAAGCGCTGCTCAAGCGGATCGCCGCGGCGCTCCATGGCGGAAACGGCTCCTTCGAGGAGGGCGGAGCGATCGTCGAGCGCGTCGTCGCGCAGCGCACCGGGGCGTCGCATTCGTCACTTCGGGCGGCTGACGGGTCGGGCATGAGCCGCCGAAACCGCGTGAGCCCGCGGACACTGGTGACTTGGCTTGCGACCTTCCGCCTCGATGAGCGTGCGGGCGCAGCCCTCTGGGACTCCCTCGCGCAGGCAGGCGAGTCCGGCACGCTTGCCTCTCGCTTCGCGTCGGTAGATCTCGGTGATGCGCAAGTGCGGGCCAAGAGTGGCTACCTGCGTGGCACCAGCGCGCTCAGCGGCTACATCCGCAGCGGCGAGCAGCTATTGGCCTTCAGCGTGATTGTCAACGACGTGACGGGCACCGTGCGCGGCGCAAAGCGACTGCAGGAGCGGATCGTTGCGGCCGCGGCGAGTGCCGCGGCCCCTCAGTCAACCCTCGCCCATAGCCTTGCGCACTGACTCCTTGAGGGAGTCGAAGTACTCATCGCTATAGCCCACGCTCTTCTCGGAGACGGTGCCATCTGCCGCGACAATGATGGTCGTGGGAATGCCCTTGATGCCGTAGGACTCCGGCAGTTTCTCGTCGCCGCCGCCAAGAAGTACCGGCACGTGGTACTTGGCCTCGCTCCAGAAGGGCTCGACCTTCTTGAGCGACTCCTCCACACTGTCGCCATCCCAGATGTTGACCGCGTAGACGCGCACCGGCAGACCCTCTTCCTTGGCCCAGGCAGCGAACTCGTTGAGTGCAGGCAGGCCTCTGCGGCATGGGCCGCACCAGGTTGCCCAGAAGTCCAAGACAACAACCTCGCCCTTGAGGGCCGAGAGCGTGACCTCACCGCCGCCCATCTGCTTGAGAGTGAAGTCCGGCGCAGCATTGCCCGCCAACTCGACCTCGGCCTCCTCCGCCATTGCATCACCCATGGTGGACGCGAAGAACGCATCCATCGAGTCGTACTTGGTGCGGTCGCCCGCATCGAAGGAGACGGCAGGCTGGGCATCGACAATACGGATCTTGTCCGTAAAGGGCATCGTAAACGGGTCGTCGCTGCCGGGCTGGTCCATGCTCATGACCACCGAGCGAATGACATTGGCACTATCGACCGTCACGGCGACGTTTGTCATCTTGCCCTTCATGTGTACCACGTGCAGGTGCTCTTCCCCGTGGATATGCTCGACCTCGGTCACCTTCACGTTGTCATCGCGCATGGCGAAACTCGCAAGCCAAGAGGCCGGGTCATCGCTCTCGCGCAATGCGAGCGTCCATAGGCCGGGCATCCCGCCCATGTCGTCCATTATGTCGTTGATGCCCGCGGAGAAGCTCGCGCTCTCGGCGGCGACGTACCCGCCCTCGACCATGGGCGAGGTCAGGTAGACGTTTCCATCGAGCCAGGTG
>CAZKTE010000090.1:0-3589 GCA_964555625.1 uncultured Isosphaeraceae bacterium
TGTCCGTTCCCCGATCCACCAGTCCACTACAGCACGATCAGCACCGGGCGTCAAGCAGCATCGGCTGGACCCCGCTGCGTTCGCCAACACCTTCGACGGAAGTCCGATTTGGTGGCGGAGCGTGGAGGTCAGAGGAAGGCTACTTTGTGTCGCGATCCGTCAGATCCTCGATGCGAAAATGCACCATGACACCGACGTACTTGAAGTAGTGAAGTCGCTCCTCTGGTGCCTCCTTCGCTACTGACACAAGAAGTGTCCAAGTGTCTCGCAGTTCCTGGAGCGACTTGCCCTCGAGATTGGCGAGGGCTTCGTCTGCCCGGGCCTTCTCCATCGAGGAGAGCTGTGCCCCGTGCCACTGAGCGGCCTCCAGCAAGACGCTGTCGGCATCGCCCCACCAGAAGATGTCACTCTTCGCATTCACGACTCCCCGTTCGAAGGTCCGTATGAGCACATCATCGACTTGGGAGGCGTTGTAGGCCTGACGAAACAGTTCCACCAACGTCCCTCGAAACTCGCTCTCGACCTGCGTCAGCTCCTCAAGATCGATCTCGCCGCGATGCTCCATCCGTGCCAAGGACTCTGGTCCAAGTGCTGCGGCTCGAACCACCGCCATCGCACTGTCGCTGGTCATCAAGCGCGCATTGCCCAACGTCTCACGCAGTAGTCTGGCGAGGTCGGGGTACTTGGGGGCCAACCTAGACTCCATGGTCGCTGGCATCTCGTGGCGGTCCATCAGCGCCACAAGATCGCGCAACATCTCGTGGAAGAAGAGGCTGTGCTGGTCATCAACCCAGAAGCCCGGGTCCGAGGAGAAGTTGGCGAACCCCACAAGGACGCGTGGCAGGAGGTCACTGAGTTCTGCGTACAGGACTGCCGCATCCTCGGAGCCAGCCGTCTCGAACTCCTCCAGGATCCTGTCGCGAAGATTGAATCCGTCGGGGACGATGCCGTGCTCTGTCAACATCAGAACAGTGAACGCGAGGAGGGCATCCCAATTCGCCTCGGCGATCGCCTCGAGCGTGGGCGGTAGGCCTGCGGAGATCGAGTCCGAGTACAAGTCAGTCATGGGGCCGACCGACTCACGCCAGAGTTCGTCCAACTCTTTGTTCATGACTCTAAGTCCGTACTGAGCGGGCACCTCGACCGCCCACACCGCTGTGATCGCGTCGCGATCCAAGTGCGCTGCGCTCAGAGAGGC
This sequence comes from uncultured Isosphaeraceae bacterium, assembly GCA_964555625.1. GTDB lineage: Bacteria > Planctomycetota > Phycisphaerae > Phycisphaerales > SM1A02 > CAZJKE01. The sequence continues at coordinate 1,199 of CAZKTE010000090.1, forward strand.
TGTCTCCCACAATGCTCGAACCGCTTCGCGGTCGGCGGGATCTAGGCGTTCCCTGAACCTCGCCATCATGGTCAACGAGCCCACGGCTGCCGGCTCGCTTACCCACGTGCCGGGCTTGCACGCTCTGAGCAAGGTGACTGACTCGCTGAGCCACTGCAGCCGATCAGTCCATGCGACCTCCGGCGCGGGCTCCGAGGCGGCCGCATAGAGGATCTTCGCCAGCACCTCCCGCTCGCGGGCACTGCCCGGCTTGAGGCGATCTCTGGCTTGGGTCACGAGCGTACCCAGCTTGTTTTCGTCTGCGGTAGCAAACAGCCTCGTCCCGGTTCTCTTGTTGAAGATCCAGGCCAGCTCTGACTCGAATCCCCCGCTCTCGCCAATGAGCCTGAGGAGAATGTCCACGGAAGCCTCCATCGCCTGGGAGAAGTCTTCCGCGTCGGTCCGCGCCTCTTCTGCCTCCGCCAATGCGGATGTGGCGACGGCCGCCACGCGATCGGCTTGGACAGCCATGTCCTCGGCGATCTCCTGAGACTCGCTTGCCCTCTCGTAGGCCGTTTCCGCCTTGAGTCGTTCCCGGTGCGCATCTGCGGCGAATCCCGACACGCCGATGACGGCGCCGACGAGCACGATCAGGATGGTCACGGCCGCGACGGCCGCGGCGCGGTTGCGTCGCGCAAGGCGCAGGACCTGGTCCCACAGTGACGGTGGGCTAGCCGAGATGGCTTCACCTGCAAGGTAGCGCTCGATGTCCTGCTGCAGGTTTCCGGCGCTCTGGTAGCGCCGATCACGCTCCTTGTCGAGCGCCTTGAGCGCGATGGTCTCCACATCGCCGCGCAGATGCCCGTCGATCGTCGAGAGCTTGGTGGGCTCTTCCTCGCGGATGATCTGCACCGCCTCGTGGATCGCAAGCGTCTTGACGTCGTAGGGCGGTTTGCCTGTCAGCAGTTCATAGAGCACCATGCCCAGGGAGTAGACGTCGCTGCGGGTATCGATGTCGTTGGGGTCAGCAGCGACCTGCTCTGGACTCATGTATTGCAGCGTGCCGATGAGCTGCCCCACGTCCGTCTGCAGCGTCGTCACCGCAAGATCGCTGTCAGTTGATCGCGCCACCCCGAAGTCAATGATCTTGGGCTGGCCACTTGAGTCGACCAGGATGTTTCCTGGCTTGAGATCGCGGTGCACGATGCCCTTCATGTGCCCGTGCTGGACGGCATCGCAGACCTTGGAGAAGAGTTCGAGGCGCTCCCTGGTCTCGAGCTTCTTCTCGTTTGCGTACTTGACGATGGAGACGGCGTTTGGGATGTACTCCATCAAGAAGTACGGCACGCCCCCCTCTCCCTCGTCATGGGTGCCGGCGTCGTAGACGGCTGCGATGCCAGGATGCTTGAGGCGGCCGAGGATCTGCGACTCGAATTCGAAGCGGCGCATCGCCGACTTGGAGGCGATTCCCCGTCGCATCATCTTCAGGGCGACCGTGCGGCGAGGACGCTCCTGAAGGGCTTCATAGACGGTGCCCATGCCGCCGCGGCCGATCACGCGCTTGATGGTGCATTGGCCGACCTTGGCGCCGATGCGCGGGTCGCGCGACAGTACATCGGCGTCATCCTCGACGGTGAGCGCTTCGGTGTCCGATGGCTTGTCCGTTCCCCGATCCACCAGTCCACTACAGCACGATCAGCACCGGGCGTCAAGGAGCGGTGATCGCAGCCACCCTCAGTCGCCGCGCAGCGACTTGAGCACCCCGGATCGGTAGAGCGACGACATCATCGCCATCCGCACGTCTGTCTGAAACTGCGAGTTCTCATGTCGCTGGGCGATCAAGGCCTCCCGGTGACTGAGCATCTCCTGCAGTCGCAGCGTCTGGGCCAGTTGCTCGCTCATCGCACCACGCATCGAGACGTCCTCTGCGTCCATGGCCGACAACTCTGCGTGCAACGCGTTGAGTTCATCCTGTCGATGTTCCGGTTCCCCGGTCGCCTCGATGATGGCGATCTCAATACGCACTTCAAGCCGCCGCTGCGTGAGTTCCTCGAGTGCACGCCACCGCGGTGATGCGGGCGGGCCCTCGACCGAGAGGATGCCACGGGCTCGCACGAAGGCCTGGATCTCATCGGTGAGGTCCTGCAGCGACAGCCGAATGCGCCGTCCCTCGTCGTCGACGATCTTGGAGAGATCCCGGAGTTCCTCCTGGATCGCCATTTCCGCGACATTGTCGTCGGCGACGCTTGTGTTGTCGCATCCAGTTGCCAAGCAGGCAGCTACCGCAAGTGGTGCCAGGATTCGCAGGATCAAGTGCATAGTGGTGCCTCCTTGTGTTGGTATCAAGCCCACTCTACTGCTGCCGCCGCCTAGAGGTTCGTGCGCTCGCCCACCGCGGCGATCGCGCCCCCG
>CAZKTE010000091.1:0-3441 GCA_964555625.1 uncultured Isosphaeraceae bacterium
GGAAGGCCAACGTGTGCTCGCCGAGGCGCGAGACGCCGCGGCCACCTACCGGGACCAGCAGCAGGCGCAGGCGCGGACCGAGGCCGAGTCCATGCTCGAGCGGGCCCGCGACGAGATCCGGGCCGAGCGTGACGCTGCGGTGGAGCAGGTGCGAGCCGAGTTCGCGGGGCTTGCCGTCACTGCGGCAGAGCGGATCATCCATCGCTCCCTGGACGAGAGCACCCACCGTGATCTGATCGACGAGGTGCTCGCCGACGGCGAAGCGCTACGTGGACAGGGGTAGGGCGTGGCCAAGGCACCGACGGCGAAGCGCTACGCGGCGGCTCTCTTCGAGCTTGCCGGCGCGGATGGAAACGCGGCGGCGTGGCTCGATGCGCTGCGCCAGGCCGCCGACGCGATGCGCGACCCCACGGTCGCGCTCTTCTTCGGCGAGCCGCGTATGCCCGCTGAGCGCAAGCAAGAGGCGGTCGCGCTGCTGGCGCCGGGTGCTGACCAGCTGGTGGTGAACTGTTTGGGCCTGTTGGTGGAGCGCCAATCCGCATCGTTGCTCCCCGCCATCGTGAGCGAATACGATGCGCTGCTGAATGAGCGCCTCGGCCTCGTCCAGGCCCAAGTCACGAGCGCGGCGCCGATCTCCGCCGAGCAGCGCGAGCGGCTCGGTCGCTCGCTTGCCGAGATGCTGGAGCAGGAAGTCGTGTTGGAGACCGCGGAGGACGCGTCGATCATTGGCGGTATCGTCGTTCGCATTGGCGACAGGATCATCGACGGAAGCGTGCGCACGCGCATCGAGGCGCTGCGCCGCCGTTTGCAACAGGAGTCGCTGGCGTAGAAGCGCCGGCGCCCGCTCGAGCAGCGGAACGAAACGGAGGAGCGGGTATGACCACTCGCGGACAAGACATCGCATCGGTCCTCAAGCGCCAGATCGAGGAGTTTGGTGGCGAGACGACGCTGACCGAGGTCGGCACGGTCGTCTCCGTCGGAGACGGTATCGCTCAGATCCATGGGCTCGGGCGCGTGGGTTTCGGCGAGTTGCTGTCATTCCCGAGCGGCGTGTCGGGCCTGGCGCTGAACCTCGAGGAGGACAGCGTCGGCGCAGCCATCATGGGCGCCGCCGTCGAGGTGAAAGAAGGCGACTTGGTCAAGGCGACCGGCGAAGTCGCGCAGGTTCCGGTGGGTGACTCGCTGCTCGGCCGCGTGGTCGGACCGCTCGGCGCCCCGCTCGACGGCAAGGGCCCAGTGAAGACCGAGGGCAATCGCCCGATCGAGATGGTCGCGCCCAACGTGGCGGTGCGCCAGGCCGTCAACGTCCCCGTGCAGACGGGGATCAAGTCGATCGACGGCATGATTCCAATCGGCAGGGGCCAGCGGGAGCTGATCATCGGCGACCGCTTCACCGGCAAGACTGCGCTCGCCATCGACACCATCATCAACCAGAAGGGTCAGGACCTTCTCTGCATCTACGTGGCTATCGGCCAGAAGCAGAGCAAGGTCGCGCAGATCCAGGGTGCGCTGGAGGAGCATGGTGCCATGGAGCATACCGTCATCGTGACGGCGAACGCCTCCGACCCGGCGCCGCTCCAGTTCCTCGCTCCCTACGCAGGCTGCGCCATCGGCGAAGCCTTCATGGCGGACGGGCGCGATGCGCTCATCATCTACGACGACCTCTCCAAGCATGCGTGGGCCTACCGACAGATGTCGCTGCTGCTGCGTCGCCCACCCGGCCGGGAGGCTTATCCCGGCGACGTGTTCTACCTGCACAGCCGTCTCTTGGAGCGCGCGGCCCGCTTGGACGAGGCCCACGGAGGTGGCTCGCTCACGGCGTTGCCCATCATCGAGACCCAGGCAGGCGACGTGTCCGCGTACATCCCGACCAACGTCATCTCCATCACTGACGGACAGATATTCCTCGAGTCGGACCTGTTCAACAGCGGTGTCCGTCCGGCGGTGAACGCAGGCATCTCGGTCTCTCGCGTCGGCAGTACCGCCCAGACCAAAGCGATGAAGAAGGTCGCGGGCACGATGCGGCTGGAGCTCGCGTCCTACCGGGCGCTGGCGAGCTTCGCCCAATTCGGAGCCTCGGACCTGGACGACGCCACCCGCAGGCAGCTCGGCCGGGGCCAGCGGCTCACCGAGCTGCTCAAGCAGCCGCAGTACAAGCCCCTGCGTCTGGCGACGCAGGTGTGCAGCATGTACGCGGCGGTCAACGCGTTCATGGACGACGTGGACGTGGACCGGATCGGCGAATTCGAAGAGCGACTGACCGGGTACCTCGAGACCTCCCAGGCGGATCTCATGAATCGCATCGGGGAGACAAAGGAGATTGACGAGGCGTCCGAGGCAGCGCTGAGAGAGGCAATCACCGCCTTCAAGGCGACGTTCAGCTAGGTAGAGGGGCCAGCGAGATGCAGGGCCTCCCGAGGTAGAGAGACATCAGTGGCAAGCGTACGAGAGATACGGGCACGCATCAGGAGCGTCGGCAACACGGCGAGGGTTACCCGCGCCATGCAGATGATCGCGGCCTCCAAGATGCGCCGCGCCCAGGAGAGCGTGCGGTCGGCTCGACCATACGCCATGAAGCTGCGGGCGGTCCTGGCGGGTCTCGCCGCCCAGGGCGCCGGCGAAGGCGACTCCGACCACCCGCTGCTGGAGCGGCGCCCGATCGCCAACGTGTTGCTGCTAGAGATTACCCCGGATCGCGGACTCGCGGGAGGACTGCCAGGCAACGTGAACCGTGCCGCGGCTGAGTTTCTCCTTTCGGCGAGCGCCCCTGCGTCCGTCGTCACCGTTGGCCGCAAGGGCCGCGACTTCATGGCGCGCACCGGTTGGGACCTCAGGGCCAGCTTCACCGAGATCGATGACCGTCCGAGCATGAGCGATACACTTCCGGTGACCAGCCTGGTCCAGCGCTTGTATACGGAGGGCGAGGTCGACCTGGTCCACATCGCCTACACCAGGTTCGTGAACACCATGGTCCAAGAGGCCGTGGTCACACAGCTGCTTCCCGTGGACACGGGTGATCTGGCGGAGCCCGGTGCGCCGGTGGATTATCTCTACGAGCCGAACGCGGAGATGGTGCTTGGTGCGCTGTTGCCTCGATTCCTGGAGACGCAGGTATATCAGGCGTTTCTGGAGAGCCTGGCCAGCGAGCAGTCCGCTCGCATGGTGGCCATGCAGAAGGCCACCGATGCCGCAAACGAGATGGTGGACGATCTGACGCTTGAGATGAACAAGGCGAGACAGAGTTCGATCACGGCTGAATTGCTGGACCTGGTGGGTGGCGTGGCCGCCCTCGAGGGCTAGCGACAGGCCCGGTCCAAAGAGACACAGGAGCGGAGACATGGCTGAGGGAACCCGAGGCAAGATCGTTCAGATCATCGGAACGGTGGTCGACGTGGAATTTCCACCCGACGACGTACCGGGGATCTTCAATGCGCTGGAGCT
>CAZKTE010000092.1:0-3325 GCA_964555625.1 uncultured Isosphaeraceae bacterium
AACTGCAGGACCAGAGTCTTCAGCGCGGTAAGGCGCGGGAGCGCCTGCGGCAAGACAGCCCGCGCCGCGTCGGCGCCGCGCCGGCTCCAGCCTAAGTCCAGTTCCTCGAGTCCCTCCGGGAGCGCCACGCAAAACCGCTAGTGGTTCTCCCTTTTGTGCCTCCTTCTAAGGTCACTTGACGGGCTTGAAGTTCTCCCGACGCTTGGGCTGGACTCCCGCGACGGAGATGAGCGACTCCACGCAGTCGCGCAGGGACTCGTCGAATGGGCGAAACTCGACCCCGGTGACGGCGCGGATGCGATCGTTGCGCAGGTCAGCGAGGGCCCAGATGCCGCGGAACTCAGCTTCGCGCGCCTGGTGACGCTCGGGCTGCTGGTCGACCAACTTGGGTGGTGCGAGGCCAATCTCGGGGAGCAGGACATCGATGCGGGCGGCGATGGCCTCCACGTTGCGCGTCTCGGTGGACCAGGCGATGTAGCGCTGGCCGTTTTGGACGTGGACGCTTTCCAGCAGGCGGATGTGGCACTCGGCATCGTCTCGAACATCGACGAGCATCCAGGGCCGATAGACGGCAGTCTGCTCATACTCGCCTAGCAGCATGGTTTCGATATGGTGTTGCCACGGGCCCATGTCTTTCTGATGCGCCGACAGGATCGGCCCCACGTTGTCTGCCGGGCAGCAGGTGATCGCGTCCCACTCGCTGTTCGCCTCGGCGGCGTCGGAGAAGGCGCGCTGGGCGATCACCTTGCCCATCGAGTAGCCCTGGCCCCGCTCTGGTGTGCGCTTGGGGTTCTGCTCGTCCGGATAGCGTTCCTCGTAGAAGACCGGCCGCCGCTGGACTTCGTAGATGTCTGCTTCCGAGATCACGGCAGCGACGCTGGAGGTGACGATCACCCGCTGCACCGTGCCAGACTCGTTGACGCTCTTGATAATGTGGTCGCAGACCCGGCGTACGTACTCGTGATCGTCGTAGGTGCTCACATGCGAGACGTGGCAGACGCCGTGGCAGCCCTTGAAGATCTCGTTGAAGCAGCCGTCATCATCCAGGTTGGCGGAGTGCAGGGTGAGCCGACCGGAGGCGTAGCCTGGCATCTCGCGCAGGAACGTCGTGCGCTCCGGATCGTCGGCGTCGCGGACGCAGGCTCGCACCCGGTAGCCCTTGTCGAGCAGCCGTCGCACCACCCAACTGCCAATGAAGCCGGCAGCACCCGTCACAGCGACGGTGCCCCCCTTCGGAATCGGCGGCATTTCCACCCCTCTCAATCACGTCGCTCTGGGATTCGCCGCCGCATGATATCGCATCGAAACGCGGAAGCTCCGATCCTGCGGTCCGGTCTACGTTTGCGGGTCTGTCTGCGCTGGTCATCTGCCGAGTTGCACGCGTAGTATCACCGCCCCGAGCTTGGCGAGGAGTCATCGATGAACTGGCAGTAAGAGATTGATGAGTTGGCGCGCCGGCATGCGCTGAAGGAGGAGATGGGTGGGCCAGACGCCATCGATCGGCAGCACCGGCAAGGTAAGCTCACGATCCGTGAGCGGCTCGAACTGTTGGTCGACTCGGGATCATTCGATGAAATGGGCAAGCTCCAGGGGCGTGCGACGTACAACGACGCGGGCGAGCTCACGGGCTTCACCCCTGTCTCGCGTGTCCGCGGCCTGGCGAAGATCAATGGCCGGCGCGTCTATGTCAGCGGCTAGGACTTCACGATTCGTGGGGGGTCCGCCCGCACCGACGACGGTGGTGTCGATATTGGGCATGGCCACCCAAATGCCACAGAAGTGCTGCTGCCAACAGTGAATCTCTTGGACGGCGCTGGCGGGAGTGTCACCGAATTCTCCGATCTGGGCCGGACATATATCCCTGATGGTGGGCAGTTTGAGGATATCTGCAAGATTCTCAACCTCGCACCGGTGGTGTCGGCCGTGCTTGGGCCAGCGGCTGGCGGCCTCGCACCGATTCCGTGCCTCAGCCACTTCAGCGTGATTGCTAAGGGCACTGGTCAGGTTTTTCCTGGGGGGCCACCGGTCGTCAAGGCGGCTCTGGGACTGGATATCGATAAGGAAGAACTGGGCGGATACGCGGTTCATACGCGAGTCAGTGGAGTGGTGGACAACGTCGCAAAGGATGAGTCCGACGCCATCGCGCAGGTCCAGCGATTTTTGAGCTATCTACCAGACAATGTGTGGGAGGTGCAGCCGCGTGGCGATGATAGCGACGATCCGAGACGCCGTGACGAGCGGTTACTCGACCTCATTCCACGCAATAAACGTCGACCATACGACACGCGCGTGATTCTGGAAGAGGTGCTGGACGAGGGATCATTCTTTGAGATCGCCCCTGATTACGGAACGTCGCGCATCATTGGTCTCGCTCGGGCATATGGCTATCCCGTGGGAGTGATGGCCAATAATCCCGCGCACCGGGGTGGCTCGATGGATGTCGCGGCCGCGGAGAAATCTGCGCGACTGGTGCAACTCTGCGACACGTTCCACATTCCTATGGTCGTCCTGATGGACGACCCGGGATTCCTCGTGGGTCCGCAGTCCGAGGAGCAGGGGATCGAACGGGCGGGATCACGCCTAGTCTATGCCATCGCCCAGAGTCGCATGCCCTGGATCTCGTTTATTTGCCGGCAGTCGTTCGGCTTGGCCGGCAGCCTGCAGTACCGGCCCGGACCGCACCTCTATCGGCGCTATGCCTGGGTGTCAGGTCATTGGGGCTCGATGCACATCGAGGGTGGCACGAGCGCGGCATTCCGTCGGGTGATCGAGGCCGCTGAGGATCCCGAGGCAAAGCGGCTGGAGATCGAGGAGACGTTCCAGCGCATCTCCTCGCCCTTCCGTACAGCGGAAGCGTCGGGTCTTGATCTGATCGACCCACGGGATACCCGCGCCCTGCTATGCGATTTCGTTGAAATGGCGCAGGGCGTGATCAAGACTCAACTTGGACCCGGCTCGGAACCGACCTATCGTCCCTAGCTGGCCCCTCGAGGCGGATGACGGCTTAGGTCGCCCTGATCTCGAGGATGCGGCGACGGCGGCAGGAGCTGATCGAGGCCGAGATCGCGCGCATGGCGGAGGAGCTGCCGAGGCTGGTGTGCCCCGTTGTCTGGGTCACCGGCGAGAACCATGCAATCGACTTTCACGACCACGAGGCCTGGGCCGACACATTCGTGACGCTCGTCCAGGTCGAGCCGCTCGACGCCCTCTGGGTGTCGGTTGGCGTGGGGCCGCCGATCCCCTGGGCACAGGTCGCCGGGGGGAACAGCACGTCCGCCGTCTCGGAGCTCGACGCCTGGAGCCCGCCGAATCAACTCCAGGAGCC
>CAZKTE010000093.1:0-2780 GCA_964555625.1 uncultured Isosphaeraceae bacterium
CCCGCCCATCGGCTCGGCGTTGCGCGGCCTCGCCGCGCAGCGATGTGCGGTGCGATCCCAGGTCGGTGTTGGAGAGGGCAACGAGCGGCAAGGTCGGCACGGCGGCCGTCCAGGAGCCGCCGCGAACCCAGCAGATTGATCCGGCGGCCATCGCAACGAGGCAGAGGATCGCTCCAAGGCGGCCCAAGCCCAGCCGCCTACCATCCCTCAGCAACCGCCTGCAGGCCATGTCCGAGCCGCACTCCGGGCAGATCAGATGATTGCCACCACAGTGGCCGGTGAGGTTGTACCAGCAGCGGCCCCGCCAAAGCCACCGCAGAACGGAGGCCCGCTTACGCCAATGGAGGCGCGGCCCGGGGCAGCGACATCGATCGCCGCGCGGCCAGGTGTAGATCGCCGCCAGCGCAAGGACAGCGCTCACGCAGCCCACCACGATCAAGGTCCACCCGAGGAGCTCGTTGATCACGCCATCTGGCTCATCGACCATCGGGTGTGTTCAACCCCAGCACGCGGTAACATCATGTCCACGATGGTGGACCTCAAACCGCGAGAACCGGTGATCCTCGCCGAGGACTTCGAGGCGATGGTGGCCTGGTACTGCCAGGTCCTGGGATTCAGCGTCGCGCGACGCTTCGAGGATGGGTTTCACTATGCCAACCTCGAGACGCCCTCGGGGATCAAGGTGGGCATCGCCGATGCGGCGCAGATGGGCGTGGCGGTGGGCGACCGCTCGACCAACAGCGTGGTCCTGCAATTCGAGGTCGATGACGTGCCGGCCCTGTGCGCGGCTGTGGATGAGTCCGGTGGCGCCATACCCCAGGGGCCGACCTTCAACGAGGCTGACGGCTTCTGGTTCGCCGCCCTGGCGGATCTCGAGGGCAATCCCAGTTGGGTGGTGGATCGAAACTGCCCCTAGGTCGCCAATAGGAGGGACTCCTTGGCAGAAGTCGCGCCAATCGCGCAGTTTCGGGTACAATCCGCCGCTTAGCCTCGCGAATGTCGCGGGGCTGCAATGGCAACGAGGTTTACACGACTGGCGAGAGCCCGAACGTGGCCCTCGCAAGTTGGAGATAGTGATTTGAAGCTTTACGTTGGAAATCTGAACTTTGATACCACCGAGGACGCACTCCGCACGGCATTCGCCGAGCACGGCGGCGTCGACGAGGTCGCAGTCATCACCGATCGTGACACCGGGAGGCCCCGCGGCTTCGCGTTCGTGACGATGTCCGATGACAGTGCCGCCCGCAGCGCGATGGAAGCGCTCGACGGCCAGGATCTGGACGGTCGCACCCTGAAGGTCAACGAGGCCAAGGCCAAGACCAACAGTGGTGGTGGTGGTGGCGGCGGTCAGCGCCGAGGCGGCTGGTAAGCCACGTGGCGAGACGGAGCCAGCACTCGTTCGCCAAGCGTCAACGAGAAATCCGCAAGGCCGAGAAGGCTGCGGAGAAGCGGGCCCGTCGCGCCGCAGCAAAGGAGCCTACGGCTCCAGAGGAGACCAGTGACATGAACGAGAACACAGAGAATTGTGGAACGCCCGAGGGCGGCGAGAGCACCGAGTCCAGCGCTCCTGCGGAGACGTGCGAGAGCACCGAGGCCGCCGAGAGCACGGACAGCACCGATGCTGCGGAGGCTTGCTGCGAGAGCAGCGAGACCACTGACAGCGACAAGGGCAGCGAGTGCTGCTCCGAGGCAACTGACAGCACCGAGGGCGGCGAATGCTCCGGTGATGCCAGCGAGTAAGAGGTGCATTCGTTGGATCGCCGCCGGGTAATGCCCAGCGGAGATTTCGACTGACCCTTTATGCAGCCCCCCTTGCCCATGCGGCAGGGGGGGCTGTACATTTGGATGGCAGGACATTCGTCTTGCCAGCGAGCAACATTGGTGCCAAGATCTGTCAAGGAGGACTGACACCCGATGCACCTGCAACGCAAAATCGTCACTGCCATCGCCACCTTGTCCGCATGCAGTACCGCCCTGTCAGATGTTGACCCGATGGACGTACCAGTCATCGACATCGCACCACTGGATCTGGATTGGCTCCAAGCCGATGATGCCAGGCGGACGGCTGATGGACTGCCGCTGCGCTTCGCCGTGGCGCACGAGTGCCTGGTGACGCCTGAGACCCATGGCACATGGGACATCAACGAGGAGGGAGACGCTCGCTGGCGACTGCGGATTTCAAGTGCCGCCGCTCCCCACATCAATCTGGGGTTCATCGCTTGGACCATGCCCGAGAGCGGCACCATGACAGTGGAGGCCACCGACGGCACGTCTTCTCTGGCGCCCTTCACTGAGCTTGACAACGCCGACCACGGCGAGCTGTGGCTGCCGGTGATACTCGGCGAGGAGCTCCTCATCACGATTACCTGTAACAAGGTCGACCGCACAGCGGTCACTGAGGAGATCGCGCTGACGAGCATCAATGTTGGGTACAGGGGGTTTGGCGCAATACGATCCCGTGGCACGGAAGGATCCGGATCCTGCAATGTGGACGTCGTCTGCTCTCAGGGCGACCCGTGGTTCGCGGAGATTCCCTGCGTGGGCCTCTACACGGTCAGCGGGTGGTGGACCTGCTCGGGGGGCATGCTCAACAACACCGCGCAGGACCAGCGGCCGTTCTTCCTGACGGCCAATCACTGCGGCGTCAACACGGGCAATGACCAGACCATGGTGGTTTACTGGAACTACGAGAATTCCTACTGCCGCACCGGTGGCGGAGCCGGTGGCAGTGGCAATGGCAGTACCAGCCAGTACACGGCCGGCGGCGCAATCGTCCGCGC
>CAZKTE010000094.1:0-348 GCA_964555625.1 uncultured Isosphaeraceae bacterium
CGTCTGACGGTGCGCCTACGCTTCGCTACGACTCCGGACTAACGTCCTCTGTGGAAGGGATGTGGAAGGACTCCGGGGAGTTCGCTGCGCGGCTTGCAGGTGCAGGGCAGGCGCCCTGGCGGGGGGCACGGGAGTCCCCCTCATGCCCAAGCGTCCCGCGGGTAGGCGGGTGGGCACATGGCTGCCCCTGTTGCAGCGCAGCAGCGGGTGGATCCAGGGTGCGACCCTGGATCTCACCCTGGGAGATCACGCCACAGGCGGCGGCTGGACGTGACGTACCCCAAACGATCGTAGAACGCCAACGCGCCCTCATTGAACTCGTAGACGTTCAGCTCGACGTCCGTGGCC
>CAZKTE010000094.1:358-2780 GCA_964555625.1 uncultured Isosphaeraceae bacterium
CCGACCGCGAGCGGCCCCACGCGTGGGCGCTGTCCATGAGTGCCTTGCCCGCGCCGGACTTGCGTGAGTCTTCCGTCACTAGCAGCACATCGATGAACAGCGTCCGGCGGTCCACCAGGTTCGGCGCGCGCCGCGCATCCTCGATGTGCGCCTGCAGGAAGCCCACAACTCGGCCCGCGTCATCCGCCACGAGGAACTCGAAATGGTCGTCGGCCAACATCAGGTCGAAGTACTCGTCCCGCCGCCGCCGCGTGGAGTCGGCACGCTTGAACACGTGCGGCATCGCCGCGAGGTTCATCTCGTCACCCTCCGTAAACAACTCGCGGATGCGGTCATAGTCGGGTGGCGCGACGCGCCGGATCATCGGGTCCATGTGCGAGGCGCTCCGTGGTTAGGTTGGTTGGTATCGGTTGACGATGGGCAGGCGACGGTCGCGGCCGAAGTTCCGGCGGGTGATCTTGATGCCCGGAGGAGCCTGACGCCGCTTGTACTCGCTGCGGTCGACGAGGCGGATCGTCTGCGCCACCGCGTCCGCGGGCATGCCGGCGGCCAGCATCTCGTCGACGCTGAGATCGTCCTCCACGTATGCCTTCAGGATTTCATCCAGCACGGCGTATGGAGGCAGCGAGTCTTCGTCCTTCTGGTCCGGCCGCAGCTCCGCTGTGGGAGGCCGCGCGATGATCGACTCGGGGATCACCTCACGCCCGGCCATCACGTTGCGATGGCGTGAAAGCTGCTGCACCAGCGTCTTGGGGGCATCCTTGATGACAGCGAACCCGCCCGCCATGTCGCCGTAGAGCGTCGCGTAGCCCGTGGCCATCTCGCTCTTGTTGCCAGTCGTGAGCACGATGGAGCCGAACTTGTTGGAGATGGCCATCAGCAGATTGCCGCGTATGCGCGCCTGCAGGTTCTCCTCCGCGGTATCAGGCGCCCGTCCCTCGAACAGAGGAGCAAGCTCCTCCAGATAGTGATCGAACAGGCCTTTGATCGGGATCGTCACCATACGCACACCCAGGTTCTCGATCAGCTTTACTGAATCGTCGCGCGACTGATCCTCCGTGTACTGCGACGGCATGAAGTAGCACGTGACCTGCTCCGGCCCCAACGCATCCGCGGCGATGGCCGTCGTCAGCGCGGAGTCGATGCCGCCCGACAGGCCGATCACAGCGCCACGGAACCCGCTCTTCCGCACGTAGTCGCGCGTGCCGATCACCAGCGCCGTGTACACCTCGGTCAGCGGCTCCATCGGCGCCTCGAGCGCAGTCGCGATGTCACTCGCAGTGCCGCCATTGCCATTGGCGTCCGACAGGTGAAAGAACGTGGGCCTGCCAATGGCATCGAGGTTTGCCCCGATCAGGGTGCCCTCCAGCCGGGGGCCGTCAACCTCGTCGGCGTCGACGTCCACCACTATCAGGCCTTCGGTGAACTGCGGTCCGCGCGCGACCGTATGGCCATCGGGCGCGAGCACCAGGCTCTGCCCGTCGAATACCAGCTCGTCCTGGCCGCCCACCGTATTCACGTAGGCGATGAACGCTCTGTGGTCCTTGGCTCGCTTGGCGAGCATCGCCTCGCGCTCGCCACCTTTGTCCCGGTGGTACGGCGAAGCGTTGATGTTGACAATCACCTCGGCCCCGGCCGACCGCTGCACGGTGGTCGGTCCGGCGTCGTACCATATGTCTTCGCACACGTTCACGCCCACCTTCACGCCCCTGACCGTGTAGACAGGGCACTCGTCGCCTGACTCGAAGTAGCGCTCCTCGTCGAACACACCGTAATTCGGTAGGAATATCTTGTGATACAGATCGACCATCTCCCCATCGAAGCCGACCGCCGCGCCGTTGTAGAGGCGCCCGTGGACCGGATTGGGAGACAGCGCGACGGCAGTCGTGCCGTCTCGAAGATCAGGGGTTCCTACGATGACCGCGATGCCCTGGCTGGCTCGGATCACGCGCTCCGTCGCGCTGCGAGCATCCGCCAGGAATTGGCGCTTGAATAAGAGATCCTCAGGCGGATATCCCGTGACGGCAAGCTCCGGGAAGGCGATCAGGTCTGCTCCCTGCTCCCGGGCGCGTTCGATCAACCCCAACATGATGTCGGCGTTACCGTTGGTGTCACCCACGGTGGGGTTCATCTGTGCAAGGGCCAGCCGAAGGGCTCGCATGGACTGGATCCTCTAGCGCGCGTGGTCTCGCAAGGCAGGCTCGATTATAGACGGTCGTGGCATCGCCGAGAGGCGCTTGCCCATGGCAACCGCGGGCTCCTCCACGTAGCCGAGCGCCTCGTAGAAGCCAACCACGCGCCGGTTCTCGGTGCGTACCATCAGCTGCACCTTGACGCAGCCAAGGTCCGCTAGGCGGTCTTCCGCGTACTCGAGGATCTGGCACCCAACGCCCTGCCGCTGCACGTCCGGGTCCACAGCCAG
>CAZKTE010000095.1:0-2759 GCA_964555625.1 uncultured Isosphaeraceae bacterium
ACATCTCCAAGACGGTGCTCGACAAGGGGCTCGACGCAGGTACGTCCTACGAAATCCTCTCGATCGACATCGCCGACATCGATGTCGGTGAGAACATCGGCGCCAAGCTCCAGGCCCACCAGGCGGAGGCCGACAAGAAGCGCTTCCAGGCGGAGGCCGAGCAGCGCCGCGCCATGGCCGTTGCCCAAGAAGTCGAGCACCGCGCCGAGGAACAGAAGAACCGCGCCATCGTCGTGCTCGCTGAGGCGGAGGTACCCCGCGCACTGGCCGATGCATTCCGCAGCGGAAACCTCGGGGTCATGGACTACTACGGAATGAAGAACGTGATCTCCGACACGGCCATGCGCAGAGCCATCGCCGGCGACGAGACCGGCGACGACGCGAAGAAGTAGCGAAGCCGTGGCATCGGGGACATCCACCGCGGGCTCAGCCGCGACATGTGACGGGTTTCCCACCGTCGCACTCGACCAGGCGGGTGCCAACCACTGGCCCACCGTCACGCCGCGAGACGTCCAAACCCTACACGAGTTGTCCACGGGCGACGGATCGGTTGATTGGTGCTGACGGCGGCACTTGCAACGCCGTCGACAGGCATGCTCACCGCGGCAGACGTGGCGATTGTCGTCTTCATGGTGCCGCTGCTGTTTGCCAGCGCGTTCTTCAGTAGCAGTGAGACGGCTCTCTTTCGGCTCGTCGAGGCGCAGCGAGGCGAGCTGCGGCGCCGAGGCTCGCCCGCGGCGCGCGCAGTCCTCTCACTGCTCGCTCGCCCCCGCGAGGTATTGATCACCATCCTGCTGGGGAACATGACGGTCAACGTCCTCTACTTCCTGGCCGGCTCAGTGCTGCTGCTGCGTCTGCCGGTGAGCATTGGTGTGGAGATCGCGTTGGCCGCCGCCACGCTGCTGGTCCTGGTCATCGCCGGAGAGGTGTTTCCGAAGATGGCCGCTACAACCCGGCCCATGGGCGCGGTGCTGCTCCTGGCGCCACCCCTGCTGCTGCTGCATCGGGTGTTTGCACCGATCCGTCGAGCCGTAGACGTGCTGGTGGTGAGGCCCCTCTCGCGGCTGGCCACGACCTCGACGCCGCGGCCGCTGGACGGGCAAGAACTCGCAGCGCTCGTTGATCTCTCAAGTCGCGAGGGCGTGCTTGATCGCCAGGAACAACAGGTCCTCCGCGACGTCGTCGAATTCGGGCACATACGGGTGCGCGAAGTCATGACGCCGCGGGTACGAATGATCTCGCTCCCTTCGGATGCCAGCGACGAGGATGTGCGGCGCATCGCGTCCGAGACGCACCTGACGCGCATTCCCGTACATGGGAAGGACGTCGACGAGATCGTCGGGATGCTCCAGGTGAAGCGATACCTGCGACGAGGAGGCGGCACGCTGCGCGAGTCGATCTTCGAGCCGCGTTTCATCCCACAGGCCGCCACGCTCGACGGACTGCTCAGGCACTTCCGGGAGACGGGATCTCCCATCGCGATCGTGGTGGACGAGTACGGGGGCACGGCCGGGGTCGTCGCAGTCGAGGACATCCTCGAGGAGCTGGTCGGCGAGATTGGAAACCAGCCTAATCAGCCGCGGCCGCCACAAGAACTCGAAGACGAGCGATGGCTGCTCGACGGCGACACGCCGGTGCGGGAATGGGCGGACGCCTTCGGCCAGTTCGTGGATCGATCGCCCGCAGCAACGCTCGGTGGGCTGATCATGGCAGAACTCGGCCGCATCCCCGCCGTCGGCGACGCCATCGACCTGGGCAACGTCCGGCTGGAGGTCCACGAGATGGACCAGTACCGCGTCGATCGCATCGTTGCATCGCTCCAGGAGCAGGGCCAATGATCGGCGGGCTGACTGCCGTCCTCGCCGGGATCATTCTCAGCGCGGTCTATAGCGGGCTTGAGACGGGTCTCTACACGATCAACCGTGTCCGGCTGGACGTGCGGCGGGCCTCGGGCAGCGCAGCGGCCAGGCGGCTCTCTGCAGTCGTGGCGCGCCCGGCACGCATGCTCGCCGTCGTGCTCGTTGGCAACAACATCGCAAACTATCTGGCCAGCTACGGGGCGGCCCGGATGCTCTCCGACACTGAGCTGACGCCCTGGCAGGCCATCGGCGTCAACACGCTCGTGCTGGTACCGCTGCTCTTCGTGTTCGGCGAGATCCTCCCCAAGGACCTCTTCCGGGCACAGACCGACCGATGGACCTACGCGTGCGCCCCGATCTTCTGGTGGTCTGATCGACTGATGACGGTGACGGGCTTGGTACCCCTCGTGGCCCTGATGGGCCGGGTGGCCAGTTCGGTCCTGGGGAGCGAACAGGATGTCCGCCCGTCGCCACGGCAGCAGTTCGGACTGCTCTTCAGGGAAGGGCTTGGAAGCGGTGCCGTCAGCGCCGAGCAGGCATCGTTGGCCGATCGCGCCCTGGCCATGCGAGAGTTGACGGTCCGCAGCGAGATGGTGCCCTGGCACCGCGTGCAACGCCTCGCAGACGGAGTCTCGCCGGAACGGCGCACCACCGTGCTGCGCACGACCAAGTGCACCCGGCTTCCGGTCCTCGACAACGCAGGCCGCGTGCGCGGCGTGCTTGGGGCCATCGACGGGCTGCTGGAGCCGGAGGCGGCGACCGAGGACCTGCTGCAGGAGGTCATGACGATCGATGCGGACATGCCGGTGCGGGACGCCCTTCAGGAACTTCGCTCCGCCGGCGCGGCGAAGTTCCTGAAGGGCGTCCCGCACCGGCATGTCCGCATCGATCGTCATGACC
>CAZKTE010000096.1:0-2585 GCA_964555625.1 uncultured Isosphaeraceae bacterium
CGATGGGGTTGTCGCCGTGAGGACGGGATGGCTTTCCATCTTCCTTGTGCCCGTTTGGATGCTCTGAACCGCGACTCAGAGGCGCACCCCAGCCTGCACTATCCATCCCCAGCGGTCCGAAGACCTCCCGCTGCATGAGCGTCTCATAGGTCTCGCCCGCTGCGACCGCGCACATGTAGCCGGCTATCGCGTAGCCCTGGTTGGAGTAGACATACTCGCCGACTGGGCCGGTGGGCTCCATGGCCAGTACATCCTTGACGAAGCCCAGTTGTTGCTCTTCGGGGGATCCGGTGCGTCTCCAAGCACGCTTCCACTCCTCAGTGCCGAGCATGTTCTTGGGAATGCCGCCGCGATGCGTCAGCAGCTGCACGAGGGTGACGTTGCGATAGTTCGGATGCATATCCTCGACCAGCTCTGGCAGAACTTTACTGATCGTGCTGTTCCACTCGATGGCGTCCTGCTCGACAAGGCGGCCAGCCAGCGTCGCCGTCATCGCCTTCGTGCAGGACCCTAGGTGCCAGTAGTCGTTCAACGTCGCCCGCGTGTCCCCACCCCGCACTCGCACCCCCGCCACCGCTGACTCAACGACTTCGTCGCCTCGCAGCGTGATCGCCACTATCGCCGGGATGTCATGCTTGGCGAGGGTGCTCTCAAGAACCTCCTCAAGTGTCTGATCAGCGGCTCCACATCCGGCGACGGGGAGAACAAGGAACAGCAGAAACAGGACCCAGTGTCGCGCCACGGCATCGTGAACCATAGCGTCGAGGTCGGTACCCTTCGTGCGTGGGACTCACTGATCAGAAGACACGGCCCAAGATCCGCCCAGAAGCCGCCTCTATCGACTGGGCAATGCGACTTGTCGCGATCGCCCTCACGCTCTGGGCAACCGTGCTCGTGCTAGTAAGTTGGCCTGATCTCCCAGATCGCATACCAATCCACTTCAATGCCTCTGGTGCAGTCGACGGCTGGGGGCCGAGTTGGATGATCTGGTTGCTGCCAGCGATCTCGATCGTGCTCGTATCGGCGATGCTGCTGGTACAGCGTTACCCCTGGCTGGCCAATACCACTGTGCGGATCACAGAAGAGAACGCTGAGCGGCAGTACCGCCTGATCAACCGAATGCTCGGAGCCATTGCAGCGATCGTCTCGGGCATGTTCCTTGTGATCGCCATCGACACCGTCGAGCAGGCCAATGGTCGCTCAGGCGTGATGGGGGCGTGGTTTCTTCCCGGGGTCCTAGTGCCGATGACCGGAGTGGTCATCTGGTATCTGGTGGCGGCATATCGCCAACCACCCACCGATTAGCCAGCCGCTGCGTCGATCTTCGCCGCCAAGATGAAGTCCGCTTCGCTAAGGCCGTCGATCTTGTGCGTCCAGATCGTTACCTCGACCTTGCCCCAGGCCAATGCGATGTCCGGATGGTGGCCCTGCTCCTCGGCTATTGCGCCGACGGTGTTCGTGAACTCCAGCGCCTTGGCGAAGTTCGAGAAGGTGTAGGTCTTGACGATGTGGTGGGTGTCGATGGCCTCCCAGCCATCAACCTTCGCCAAGTACGCATTAACTTCCTCCGGGGGCATCGGGGGGGTGCCGCCACGGCAGGGTTCACAGGTCTTGCTGGCAAGATCATCGCTCATGCCGCCATCCTAGCCCCCGCTACCATCGCCGCCCGTGACGCTTGCTGATCGCCCGCTGCTGCGACTCTTCACCCTCTGCATCCTTTATGTAGCGCAGGGCATTCCCTGGGGTTTCGTCACGGTGACCTTTGCCGCCTACATGGCTGAGCGGGGTCTCAGCGTCAGTGCCATCGGCACGCTGACGGCCATGTCCGTGCTGCCTTGGACCTTCAAGTGGGCCTGGGGACCGGTGATCGATCGCTGGGGGATCCCAAGCATGGGCCGGCGGCGACCCTGGATCCTCCTTGCGCAGGCGGGGATGATCGTGACAGTGGTCGCGATGGCGTTCGTGCCAGAGCCGACACAGCGACTTGCGCTGCTGGGCTGGCTGGTCCTCCTACACAACTGCTTCAACTCCCTCCAGGATGTCAGCGTCGATGCGTTGGCTGTCGACCTGCTCGAGGAATCCGAGCGTGGCCGCGTCAGCGGCCTCATGTACGGCAGCAAGTACTTCGGGATCTTCCTTGGGGGCGCAGTGCTCAGTCGTGTGCTGACTGCAAGTGACCTGACGATGACCTTCATCGTGCAGGCTGGGATGCTCGTCGTGATCTTCCTGGTGCCGCTGCTGGTTCGTGAGCGCAGCGGCGAGCGGCTGATGCCCTGGTCCCCCGGACGTGCCGCGGAGGTGACCATCGAGCGTGCCGCAGGCAGCGTCTGGGAGATCTTTCGACTCCTGGGCCGCGCCTTCTCCCAGAGATCGACCATCATCGGCGCCGTCATTGGCGTGATGGCTTTCGTGGGCAGCGGACTCCTTGGCCCAATCACGAACGTGCTGCTAATCCAGGATCTCGGCTGGGAGCGTACGGAGTACACGGACATCACCGGCGGCATAGGCGTGTTCCTTGGGCTCGCAGGCGCGATGGGCGGCGGGTTCCTAGCGGATTGGATTGGCGCGCGGCGACTGACGGCGAT
>CAZKTE010000097.1:0-2537 GCA_964555625.1 uncultured Isosphaeraceae bacterium
GACGAGATCCTCGCGGTCAATGTGCTGCGGACCCGGGCCCCCGCCTACGAGCCGCAGCGGCTCGGCGACGATGGCCAGCCCATCGACGGAGTGCTTCCCGCTGATCGCACGCCCACGATCGACTCTGGTGGCCCGGCCGCCGGGGCCGGCTCGGGGTAACCTGTAGCCGTGTCGCAGGTACCCGCGGAGACCATGCAGGGATTCCAGGCGCCGCACGTGCGCCAGTTCAGCGTCTTCCTCGAGAACCGCGTGGGCCGGCTCCTTGATCTCCTGCGGCACTTCGACGATGCCGCCGACGTCCATGTCGTGGGGCTCAATGTCATCGACTCATCGGATCACGCCGTGGTTCGAATGATCACCGACGACGCCGATGCGGCAAGAGTGATGCTCGGGGACTTCGACATCGCATTCAGCGAGTCCGAGGTCGTCATTGCCGCCCTCGACGACGATCGGTCGCTGGCCGACGCCTGCCTCTACCTGCTCGGCGCGGAGCTCAACATCCACTTCATCTACGCGCTCTTCCGCACGTCGATCGAGGGTCACAACCTCGTGGCCATCGCAACCGATGACCTGACGCTCGGTTCGCAGGTACTGACGCGCAAGGGATTCACCCTGCTGGGCGAAGCAGACCTGCGCTAGGCAACGACCACGCCATCGACGCACGGGAGGATGCCGGCGGCGGCGGCGTCCGCGAGCAGTCGATCGACTGCGGCGATCCCCGCCTCGCCGAAGTCCAGCGTCCAGCGGTTGACGTACATCGCCACGAATCGATCTGTCCCCGCCGCGTCAAGCCCACGTGCAAACTGCGATGCGTAGGCGATGGATTCGTCCCGGTGCGCCATGGCCCAGTCAATTGACTGTCGTAGCAATGCGGTGACGGCGACAGTCGTGCCCTGGCCGTGGCGCGCATCGAGGTCTCTGGCAATGGCGTTTCCGCCAAGGGGCAGGACGAGGCCCGTGCGTTCCTTCCACGCGGCGCCCAGGTCCAGGAGCGTCTCCAGCCCCGCCTCGTGGTGAGTGAGCTGCCCCTCGTGAATCACCAGGCCTGCCTCGTAGGTGCCATCTGCCACCAGGTCAATGATCCGATCGAAGGGCTCGACGACCCAGTGCAGTGGCGCCTCCCCTGCAAGCAGCCGCAGCGTCGCCAGCGCAGTGGTGCGCTCGCCCGGGACGGCAATTGGACCCCCCGAGGCGAACAGGTCCGCGAGCGTGGCTCCCGCGCAGGCCACCAGCTGCGGTCCGTAGCCATCCCCGATCGACGCGCCACAGGCCGTCAAGGCGTACTCCCGGGCGACACGCGGGTACTGGGCAATGCTGATGGCGGTGATGTCCCAGCGGCGATCCTCCGCGTCAGCGTTGAGCGTCTCGATGTCGTCCATCAGCAGTTCGAAGCGAAAGGCGCCGGTGTTGATCGCCGCCGCCCGGCAGTCGCGGTGGGCAAGGGGCCACCACATGAAGGCATCATCGGGATCCGGGCTGTGGGCGAGGGTGAGATCGACGCTCATGCGTCCTCCTCCAGCATCGCCGCCAGCGCGCGTCGCATGAGCTTGCCAGTGGGATTGCGGGGCAGCTCCTCGAGGTGTCGTATCTCCCGTGGCACCTTGAAGGAGGCGAGGCGATCGCGGCAGAAGGCCCGCAGGGCCTTCTCGTCGAACTCGGCGCCTTCCACGAGTTCCACGAATCCCACCGCCACCTCGCCGCGGGAGGCGTCAGATCGGCCAACGACGCCTGCTGCGCTCACGCTCGGGTGCGCCTCGAGGGCATCCTCGATCTCGCGGGGGAAGACGTTTTCACCGGCGATGATGAGCATCTCCTTGATGCGACCGGTGATGGACAGGAACCCCTCCTCGTCGAGTCGACCCATGTCGCCGGTGCGGAAGTACCCGTCCTCGTCGAAGGCGGCGGCGGTCTCGTCGGGCAGGTTGTAGTAGCCGACCATGACATTCGGACCCTTGATGCGCACCTCGCCATCCTCGTCTGGGCCAAGGACCGCACCGCCCTCGTCGACGATGCGCTGCTCGACGCCGTCGACGGCCCTGCCAACGGTGCCGCGGCGATGCTCATGTGGGCGGCAGAGGTTCGCGACGGGCGAGGTCTCAGTCAGCCCATAGCCCTCGTTGATCGACACTCCGAGGCGATCCTTGAATCCCTCGTACACCGCATCCGGCAACGCCTCGCC
This sequence comes from uncultured Isosphaeraceae bacterium, assembly GCA_964555625.1. Taxonomy (GTDB): domain Bacteria; phylum Planctomycetota; class Phycisphaerae; order Phycisphaerales; family SM1A02; genus CAZJKE01. Next base: position 2,180 of record CAZKTE010000097.1, read on the forward strand.
TCCGGAGACCGCCCAGCGGACGCTCGCGAAGTCTGAGGCCTTGGCACTCTTGGACTGGAGCATCGCGTTGTACATGGACGGGATCGCCAGCATCGCCGTGGGTCGGTGCGTGCGGATCAACTTGATCGTGCGGCGGGGACTGAAGCGGGCGTTGTAGATCACCGGGGCGCCCAGCACCGCCGGCAAGAGCGTCGTGACCGTGAAGCCGAAGCTGTGGAACTGCGGAAGGATGCCAAGGAAGCGATCACTGCGCTTGAACCCCACCCAGGTGCGGCACTGGTCGACGTTGGAGGCGAGGTTACCCGCGCTGAGCATCACGCCCTTGGGCTGGCCGGAGGTACCGGAGGGGTAGATGATG
>CAZKTE010000098.1:0-2490 GCA_964555625.1 uncultured Isosphaeraceae bacterium
GCGGCCTGGGCATCGCCGGTCAATTGCAGGATGGCAATGGCTCCAGGCGACGGAGCCGTCAGGCGCGTCCAGGTGGTCTCACGCATCTGCTTCGGGTGCCAGCGCGTGGCGAACCGCTGCGACCATGCCCATCAGTTGCAGGTCAGGGACGATGCGCTCGATGAGTTCGTCATCGCCAAACAGCACCTCCGCGTCGCCGCCGGTGGCGATGATCAGCGGGTAGGCGCCGTAGCGATCTGCGTACTGCTCGGTCAGGTGCCGCACCATGCCGCGAATGCCATGGAATACTCCCTGGAGCATGGCCTGGGCGGTGTTCTTGCCGAAGGCCTCCTGCAGGGGGGCCTCGAAGGTGATCTCCGGGAGCGCTGCGGTGCCACCGTGGAGCGCGGCGAGTTGCATCGCTGCGCCCGGCGCGATGGCTCCGCCATGGAAGGTCCCCTCGCCATCGACGAAGTCGACCGTGACGGCGGTGCCCGCATCGACGACGACGCAGGCCTGCTTGATGGCCTCCCACGCGCCAGCGGCGCTGAGGAGGCGATCGACGCCCGTGAGCGACTCGGGATCGAGGTGGCGGCCGATGGGCACCGGCAGGTCATCGCCGATGCGCCAGATGTCCTGGGAGACCTGGTCCTTGAGGCCCGCTGCGACTGCCGTTGCCGGCTCCTCGTTGACCGATGCGAGCACGATGGACGCACCCGCTTCCCCGGTGGCCTCCGGGGTCATGGCCGCCCAAGCCTTGAGCGCCGCGTCGACGATCGCCGGGGTGTCGCCCGCATCGCAGCGGACACTGGGTTGCACCTGCCCATCGCGGACAGTGGCGATGGCAGCGTGGGTGTTTCCAATCGAGATTGCCAGGAAGGTGGGGCCCTCGCTCATGAAGGCATGGTAGTTGGTGAGACCATCGAGGCGAACCTTGCTGCCGGCCCAGTGGTATTCTTCGCTGCCATGGGTGCCACTCTCATAGATGGCCGAGCGCTTGCGGCGACGGTCCGCAAGGACCTGTCTGCGCGTGTTGCGACGCTGGCCGAGGGCGGCCAAGGGGTCCGGCTCGACGCGGTACTCGTCGAGGGCGATGACGCCGCGGCGATCTACGCCACCCGTCAGGAGAAGGCCACCGCGGAGGTGGGCATCGCCTACAGCCTCCATCGCCTCTCGGCGTCCGCCACCCAAGAGGAGATCGAGGCGGTCATTGATGGCCTCAACGCCGATGATGACGTGACGGCCATCATGGTCCACCTGCCGCTGCCCGATGGCGTCGATACGGATGCGATCCAGTCGCGGATCGCCGCCGCCAAGGATGTCGAGGGCGTCAATCCAGTCAACATCGGCTCGGTCGTCTTCGGCCGCCGCAGCCTCGTGCCCTGCACGGCTCTGGCCGCAATGGAGATGATCGAATCGACTGGCATCGACCTCAAGGGCGCAGACTGCGTCTGCGTGGGCGCAAGCACCATCGTGGGCAAGCCCATGGCCGTGCTGCTGATGCGGGCTGAGGCGACCGTGACCTCGACCAACGTCCACACCCGCGACCAGGCGCGGCTTACCCGGGAGGCGGACGTGCTCATCTGCGCCGCGGGCGTAGCGGGCCTGATCACCGCCGACATGGTCAAGGAGGGCGCGGTCGTGATTGACATCGGGATCAATCGTGTCAACGGCGCCGACGGCAAGGCTCGCACGGTTGGGGATGTGGACTTCGAGGGGGTGTCAGCGGTGGCTGGCTACATCAGCCCGGTCCCTGGGGGTGTTGGGCCCATGACGGTTGCCATGCTGCTTCGCAATACTGTCGACGCGGCCGAGGGCTGATCAACCAAAGAGTCGCGTCGCTGCCTCTCTGTACTTGGCGAGGGTGTTGGCCACGACGTCCTCGGGAAGCTTCGGCCCGGGCGGAGTCTTGTCCCAGTCGCCTGCGGTCACGATCTCCTCGAGCCAGTTTCGCACGTACTGCTTGTCGAAGCTGTCCTGCTCTCGGCCGCTCTCGTAGTCGTCGGCCGGCCAGAAGCGGCTTGAGTCCGGCGTGAGCACCTCGTCGATGAGCAGGATCTCGTCGGTGGGATTCCCATCGCCATCAAGGGCGTAGCCGAACTCGAACTTCGTGTCCGCGAGGATGATCCCGCGGGTCGCCGCGTAAGCACGGCCTGCGTTGTAGATGCGAAGCGACACGTCACGCAATCGCTCCATGACCGCCGCTCCGGCGATGCCGCAGGCCGTCTCGAAGTCGATGTTCTCATCGTGGCCCTCCGTGGCCTTGGTCGCGGGCGTGAAGATCGGCTCGGGCAGGGGCCCGCAGCGCTCAAGGCCATCGGGCAGGGGGATTCCACAGACGCTCCCGGACTGCCCGTACTCCTTCCAGCCGCTGCCTGCGATGTAGCCGCGGACGACGAACTCCACGGGGATGACCGAGCAGGCTCGGCCGTACATCATGCGGCCCTCGACCTGGTCGTGGTACTGCCCGTCAAGGCCTGGTACGTCACCCGGGTCAGTCGACATCAGGTG
>CAZKTE010000099.1:0-2174 GCA_964555625.1 uncultured Isosphaeraceae bacterium
GACTGATCGAGCCTCACGAGGTGGCCCAGGCCCTGGACAAGGCGCTCTTCTGGATCAACCTCGCCCGGCGAACCGCGACCCTGCAGCCGGAGATGATCCGCCTGCGGGACCGCATCACGGACGAGACCCAGAGCGACTGGGAACGGGATCTCGTCCGATTGCTGCTGCTCTCGGAGGCTGATCGATACCCGGCATCCCCGCTGGCAACGGAGACGGGCCGATGAGACGACTTGCAGCCATAGCGACATGCATGTTGCTCGCTGTTGCATGTAGTGGACCGACGCGGACCGGGCTCCAGGCGCGCGAAGAAGCCCACGACCGCATGAACAGTGTCAACGCAGAACTGGCCGCGCAGCAGGCCAAGCAGCACTACGAGGTCGGGCAGTTCGAGAAGGCACTGACGATCATCGACGGCTCCATTGACCGCTACCCGGACAACACGAATTTCCACATGCTCCGCGGCCGCATCCTGCTTGAAATGCACCGGCTCGACGAGGCCCGTGCGTCGCTGGAGTCGGCGGCCACACAAGACGAGACCACGGCCGAGCCTTGGTACCTGATGGGCGTCGTGCACCAGCGATGGTCCGATGACGAGGCCGCCCTCGAGGCCTACACGCACTCGATGGACCGCGATCCGACGCATCCGCAATACCTCCTTGCGGCGGCCGAGTCTCTTGCGGCGGTAGATCGTGTCGATGCGGCGATCACGCTGCTCGAGGAGAAGCGAGATCACTTCGAGCATCATCCGGCCGTGCCTGCGCTTCTGGGCCAGTTGTACCTGCGACAAGGCAGCGCAAATCAAGCAGCCAGTCTTCTCGACGAAGCGAGAATGCTCAATACCAGCGACTCGATCCTGCTCGAGGATGTGGCCGTGGCGCATTGGCGAGCGGGCCAGTTCGCGCAGTGCCTCTGGGTCCTCCAGGAGCTCGAGGCGGACAGCGGTGAGCTGCGATCCGTTCACAAGCGGCTTCGAGGCCTCTGCTTGGCTGCGACCGGCAGCCAAGTACCCGGAAGGGATCTCTGTCTGGAAGTGACCCGCCAGACGCCCGACGATCCGGAAGCATGGGCCGATCTTGGCCTGATCTCCTGGCAGATGGGTGATTATCGGCGGGTCGCCGAGTGTGGCCTGCGACTGAGCGAACTAGCTCCAGGGCACCGCTATGAGCCCCTTTTCCGTGGCGTGGCGGCTCTTGAGGCAGGAAACCGCGATGAAGCACTCCAGTGGCTCCAGAAGGCGGCTGTGCCGGGCGTGGAATCCGCCATTGATCGCCTGATTGGACGAATGGAGGCTCCTGAAACAGCCGAAATCTCAATCGAGGCACCCCGCATCGAGCCGGCCGAGGGAAGCCGGCCCGTTGCGACGGTCCTCGAGATCTTCTCCCTCGAGTCCCAGGCTCCCTGAACAGAGCCACGCGGGTCCGATGGGGGATGCCTCCCCCGGAGGTTGGACTCGTGCTGGCACTGATCATCGTTTCCATCGCGTGTTTCGCAGCGGCATCGACTGCCGCCATCGCCTGTGCCGTTGCGCGCAGGGCGGTCCGGCGCGCAGATCGCGCTGTGGCCGACGTGGAAAGCGCTCGCGCCGCTGCTGACGCGGCCAGCACCCAGCTTGAGGCAGCACGCATTCATGGTTCCATCGATCGCACGCGCCGTCGCCAGGTCGAGGCGGTCTTCGACGTCCTTCGGGACGCCATCCTCGTCACCGACGCAAATGGCGACGTACTCCATGCCAACACGCACGCATCTCGACTGCTGAGCGTGGCATCCGCGGATGCCGCGGGGCGTCCCGTAGCCGACGTGGTCTCGGACCGGCGGCTCTCATCCTCCATCGAGACCGCATCCCGCGGCCATGCTGGCGATGGCCGCAGCGCCGAGCAGGAGATTCAGGTTGATGGCGAGCCGGTGGCGTTCGAGATCCTGCGTCGCACGGTGGGTGACGAGGATGAGCCGATGCGGGCCACCGTGACCGTGTTGCGGGACCTCTCGGAGGAGCGCGAGATTGCCCGGCTCAAGGGTGACTTCGTGTCCAAGGCCAGCCACGAGCTGCGAACACCGCTCTCCTCGATTGCCGCGTACATCGAGATGCTCGTCGACGGCGATGCGGACGACGAGGCCGCTCGCCAGGACTTCTACCGCGTGATCCAGACGGAGACCGATCGACTCAAGCGTCTCGT
>CAZKTE010000100.1:0-2162 GCA_964555625.1 uncultured Isosphaeraceae bacterium
TCCGCTCCCAACCCCCGTCGGCTCAGGCCGCGCTCGACTGGGAATCGACGAGAGTACCTGGTTCCGCGACGCTCGAGCGCGATCGCGATTCGACCCCGCGACGTGGGCATCGCTAGTCCTCGAACACGTTGATCAGCGCGTAGGTGATCGACTCTCCGTCCGGCACCTTCACCTGATGCCATGAGCGAGCCGGCACGTGAAGTATGTCGCCCCTGGTGATCGGGAACTCCTGCGCGCCACTCAGCTCCGGCCGTTGCTCCTCGCGTGGCAGGCCCTCCACCCAGTTCACGCGCTCGCCGCCAAGCAGGGCGGTTCCCGACCCGTCCAGGATCACGTAGATGTCCCACTTGGTCTCGTGAATCTCGGGCTGGGTGTAGCCGGCCCGATGAATGATCTGCACATCGTGCCGTCGGTGGTCGGCTCGAGGGAGCGCGTTCAGGACGGCGAACGGCGTACCGAGAATCCCCGGCCCTTCACGAAGCTGGTCTTCGAGCTCGCCCTTGAACTCGGCAAACGACTCCGCATCCCACTGGATGAATTCGGAGGGACGGGGCTCGTTCGTCACGTCCGCGAACGGATCCTGCGCGAATGCGTTCCCGAAGCCGAGCCCGACAAAGAGCGTCATGAACGATATGAACCACATGGAACCACCTCCTGCCCGGTCAGGTTACTCAGGTTGTGAACCAGGCTATTATAGCTCCGCGAGGTCCAGGCGGGAATCGGCCGGGCACCAGGTTCCCCTGCGCACGGAGTTTGCGTCCGTGCGCCACTTGGCCGAGGGCGAAATTGCGCCAAAAGTCCTATGAATCAGGTTGTCAACGTCTTGACAGGGAGCTTCTCTGGGCTGACCTCAAGCGCTCGCTGAGTCAACCCACAGGCAGCCAGCGTCGCGGCACTGCTGGCCTCGTCCTCCGCACCCTGGCTGATCACCAGGCGTTCACCCTCCGCGCGTTCTGTCAGGCGCGCGACCGCAGCGTTGCGCTGGATCACTTTCGGGCGTCTAGCCTCCGTCGAGGTTTTCGGTTGGTTTTTTTCGGCTGCTATGCGACGCTGAGTGCCTCGTTGGCCCCAGATTGATGGAGACGCCATGTGCAACATGACGAGACGTCGAACGCTCTGCTCCGTGATGCTCATCGGCCTGCTGACCTCGGCCGGATCGTTCGTTCAGGCCGACCAGAACGACCTGCTGAGGGCGATGGTCCTGACGGGCCAGAACAATCACGGCTGGCAGGTGCTCAGCGCGCACTACAAGGACATTCTCAAAGACACCGGGCTCTTCGAGGTGGACGTGGTGACCAGTCCGCCGAGCGGGGCCGACATGAGTGGGTTCAGCCCCGACTTCGCGAGCTATGACGTCGTGGTGTTCGAGTACAACGGCGACCGGTGGCCAACGGCGGTCGAGCAGTCGTTCGAGCGCTACATGGCCAACGGCGGCGGCATGGTGTTCGGCCACGCCGTGAACCATACGTTCAAGGACTGGCCCGCTTTCAACGAGATGATGGGCATCGGCGGCTGGGGCGGACGCGACGAGGCGGCCGGCCCGTTCGTAAAGTATCGCGACGGCAAGCTGGTGCTGGACGATCGTCCGGGGCACGCCGGAGAGTGCGTCGACGCCCACGAGTACGAGGTCATCACCCGCACGCCGGACCACCCGATCATGCGCGGCCTGCCGTCAGTCTGGCTGCACGGCACCGACGAGCTCTACAGCAACCAGCGGGGGCCGGCGAAGAACATGACCATCCTGGCGACCGCCTATTCGGACCCGGCGCGCGAGGCGCACTGGGGCGAGCTGACCCACGGCACTGGCGAGCATGAGCCAATCGCGCACACGGTGCGGTACGGGCAGGGCCGCGTCTTCGGCACCGCGATGGGGCACGTGGACGGCGGCGCGCCGGTAGGCTCGGGCCCCTGGCCGGCAATGGAGTGCGTCGGGTTCACCACGCTGATTCAGCGGGGCGCCGAGTGGGCGGCGACCGGTGAGGTCACACAGCCGGTGCCGCACGGGTTTCCGACGGCGACCGCCGTGCAGTTTCGATAGCGCAGTCAAACAAGAAAGCTATTTCAGAGTAGGCCAAAACTCCTCTACGGCGGTATCGGTGGCGAAATACCGGCGACGCTGATCGCCAGCGATCGAACCACTTCCCACGCCGATCTAGTTTCTG
>CAZKTE010000101.1:0-418 GCA_964555625.1 uncultured Isosphaeraceae bacterium
CAATCTGGTGGAGAGTGTCGCAGCTCATCGAGCGGCCATCGAGCACGATCACACTCACGGCAGCGAGGATGCGCAGTTCATCGCGACTAAGCTCCGAAGGTTCGGGCTACGGCCACGGCACGGTGTGCCGCTCGCGCAGAGTAACCGAGGCAATCGGGCGAGTTCTACGGGCTGCGGGGCCACGAATTGTCGTTACGGGCGTAACGACCGTCGTCCCGACGATCGAAGAGCACCGGCACCAGGGCGTGACGCACCTCGTCTCTTGAGGTGTCGGGCAGCAGGCTCGTCTGCGCGGCGTACGACACGGCGTCCGATTCATGAATCAAGACGTGGTACCAGGGCTGGTCGCGGTCTGGCTGGCTGCGGTTACTGCGGTACCAGTCCTGCCCCGCCTGACAACTGGCGTCTCCGTTGACCA
>CAZKTE010000101.1:428-2051 GCA_964555625.1 uncultured Isosphaeraceae bacterium
CCACCACGCCGCGGTAGCCGTAGCGCCGGTGGCACACGAGGTCGCCGGGGGCGAACAGCGCGCTGCGCAGCACCGTGCCCACCTCGGCCTGCTGATGAAACTCCTCGACCCGGCCGCGGTACTGGTCCAGCCAATCGCGAAGACGCTGCAGTGTGTCCGCGGAAGGCGGCTCGGGGAGAGCTCGAAGGTGTTGCTCCAGGCCGTCGCCATACTCGGCCAGCTTGGCCAGCACCGTATCGCGCACCAGCGGCGACTCGTCGTCGACGAGATCGACCAGATAAGGCAGGTGAGCGAGATCGGGAGTGGTCATGGTGAGCGCATCATCATCGCGACAGTTTCGGTATCGAGCAATCGCCGTCGCAGGTCGGTATCAGCCTCTACCGCCAGGGCTGCGCGATGATGGCTACCAACGCCGTCGCGAGCAGCGGGCTGGAGATCAAGTTCAGCCCTTGAGAGCGACCTCACGAGAGTCTCAGCGAGCCGATTTGCCCCACCCGCGCACGTTGGTCACGCCTGAGCGCTACCATACCCTCCTTGGTCGCCTCGCCTCGCCCCGCCCGCAAGGAACGCTCCATGAGATCCGCGTACGTCCTGGCAGCCTGCGTCATGCTGTCACTCGCCCCGGTCGCCGTGGCCCAGTCGGCGATCATCACCGAGTTCATGGCGAGGAACGCCTCAGCTCTCGCAGACGAGGACGGCGACTTCTCGGACTGGATCGAGGTCCACGCCCCGGGAACCAACACGGTCAACCTGGGCGGCTGGTACCTGACCGATGATGCGGCAGAGCTGACCAAGTGGCAGTTCCCGAGCGGCTTGCTCGAAGCCGGCCAACATGTCGTCGTATTCGCGTCGGACAAGAACCGCGCCGTCGCGGGTCAGGAGCTTCACACGAACTTCAAGCTCAAGGGCGACGGAGAGTATCTCGCGCTCGTCGAGCCGGACGGGGTCACCATCGCCAGCAGCTTCGCTCCTTCCTACCCAGCGCAACGGAGCAACTACTCGTTCGGTTTGATCCCCACGGCCCTGCCGCCGGCGATTCCATACCCGGCGCGGTGCACGGAGCTGGTACCGGCGAACGGCTCACTCGGTCTGACCTGGACCAACGTCGGCGCCCTGCCCGGGTGGATCTCCGGATCCACCGGCGTCGGACACGAGGACGGGTTCTCTGGATTCGTGAACCGCGGGCTCATCAACCTCAACCTCCGCGAGCAGATGAACAACGTGAACGCGACGGCCTATGTCCGCGTCCCGTTCTCATGCTCGGACCCGTCGGTGGTCAGAGGCATGACGCTTCGGATGAAGTACGACGATGGGTTCGTCGCCTACGTCAATGGCCAGGAGGTCGCGCGGGCCAACGCCCCGCCCAGTCCCTCGTGGAACCACGCCGCCACCGGGTGGCAACAGAACCGGTTCGCGGTGATCTATGAGGACTTCAATGTCAGCGCTCACATCGGAGCGCTCCACCCCGGCCAGAACGTGCTGGCGATACACGGCCTGAACGCCACAAGAAACGGCGACTTCCTGATCGCGCCCGAGCTGGTGGTGCAGGTGGACCACGGTGAGGCCCTTGCGTTCATGCAGCCCGCCCCTGCCGGGTGCTACCCGCGCACGCGCGGGCTGATC
>CAZKTE010000102.1:0-1954 GCA_964555625.1 uncultured Isosphaeraceae bacterium
GCCTGGACGACTGAGCACATGCCCGCGTCCATCAAGACGGCGCTGGGCATTGCAACTGCCGGCGGGGCGGTGCAGCAGTGAAACTCAAGGGCCTGTCCACCTGGGAGCGCTACATCGAGTACGCCGTGCTTGGAGTTGCGGTGTTGATCTTCGGGTGGTTCGCTTGGAGCACATTTGGTACGGCCATCAGCATCAAGAGTGGTGCCCGGGAGGTCACGACCGCGACGGTCGATGATGAACTCTCTGAGGTCGCATCGCGACTCAAGCCGCGGCTGCGGGATGATGCTCCGTCGCCCATGGACTTCGGATCCCCGCGACCGTTGCTGAGCGTGTTCAACGCCGCGCGTGCCGCCTCGATTGCACCCGCAGATCGCGTGGGATTCCCGGGACTAGACCTGACTGCGGACCTGGCGGTCAACCAGGACCTCATCGCGGAGCTGCGGACCTACATCGAACCGGAGATTCCAGCACCCACAGACGTGCTTGGCCACCAATGGTTCGGCACGGTCGCGACCGAGCCCATCGATGAGATCGAGGGGTTGTCCGGCAAGTACAGCGGTCCCCCACACGATGCCACCTGGGTGCAGGTCGCCGCGAAGTTCGACTTCGACGAGGTGCTTCGGCGCTTCGGGGAGGCTCAGGCCACCGCGGCGGCCATTCCTGCCCAGTGGTTCGACGAGCGGGTGGATGTGCTGGACATGCGCGTCGAGCGACAGCAACTGAGAAACGGCATCTGGAGCGAGTCGATGGTCGTCGAGGCGATGCCCGGGCGACTGACCTATCGAGGCGAGATCGCCATAGGCGACGTGGACACGACGCGCCGCGACGAGATGCTCCGCGAGCTTCGCATCCAGGGCCGGCAGCCGGAGATCATTGCGCCTGACTTCTATGACCTCAAGGGATTCTCGCCGGACGGAATCCTCGATCCCGATGCTTGGGTCGAGATCCCGGAGGGACCGGAGATCATCGACGACGGACCCGGCGCGGATCTACGTCGCCGCATCCGAAACCTCGCGCGGCAGCAGCGGCAGATCGAGCAGCGGCTCGAGGGCCTGCGCCGTTCGCTCGCGCGCGCCGAGGCGGAAGCGGCGCGCGACGCCGGCGGCGGTGGAGGGGGCAGCCTCGGGGCCGGCGGCGGCGCCGGCAGTGGAGGCGCCTCGGCAGCGGACCAGGAAAAGATCAATCGCATACGCGACACCATTCGCCAGACCGAGACCGAGCAGGCAGACCTTGCACGGCAGCGAGAGGATCTGCTCGAGCAGTTGATGCAGGTGGACGCGGCGGCTGCCGCAGACGAGGCGGCCTCCTTCGGCGGTGAACGATGGATCTGGGCGCACGATCTGGACGTGGAGCCCGGAGACGTCTACCGCTACCGGATGACCCTGGACGTAGCGAACCCGTTCTTCGGTCGCAAGCCGAGCCTCTATCCCGAGCAGCAGCCGTTGGCCAACAACGTGCAGCTGGCCTCGCTGACAAGCGACTGGTCCGGGCCCATTGAGGTGCAACGGCCGAGCCAGTGGTTCCTGCTGCGGGCAATGGCGCCGGGAACCAGCACGACCAATGACGTGCTCGACGCCGGCCGCGTGGTGGCCGAGGTCTACAGGTTCACCGACGGCGCGTGGCATCAGGACCAGTTCCAGGTAGCCACAGGCCAGCGGCTCGCTGCGCCAAACGATGACACCTTCGCCACGGACTGGTTTGTGCTGGACATGCTGCCCTGGCTTGATGCCGGCGAGGCCGATCGGCGCGCCGACCGCGGCGACTGGGTCCTGCTTCAGAATCTCCGCGACGGCCGAGTGCAGGTCGTGCGGCCCTGGGAACAGGCCATCGATCCGCGCCTCCGTGACCTGCGCGACCAGGCCAGACAGAGCCAGCCCATCGACGAGGAGTTCGGCGAGCCCGGTGGCGGACCACCGGTGGCCGACGGTGGTGGAGATCGCGGTGGCGGTCGCGG
>CAZKTE010000103.1:0-1869 GCA_964555625.1 uncultured Isosphaeraceae bacterium
GCCAGCTGAAGTCGGGGCATGTTGACCTTGCATGGTTAGAAGTGCTCAGGCGAGTGAAAATGTGGCGTCGCTCCTCGCGAACGGCCGCAGTGCAGCATGCTAGGCTCTCGCTACACCTAGAGCCTAGGTACGATCCGCAGCAGGGGAGGAAGGGAAACATGCCTTTCGGAACGGTTGATCCGGCGAAGACGGGGTTGGTGTTCTTCGATGCGCTGAACGCGTATTTCCACCAGAGTGCAGAGGACGAGAAGAAGCTGGCGCCGGTGCTCGCGAACGACGTGAAGCTACGGGACGCAGCGGACCAGTTCGGCATACCTGTGTTCTTCGCGAAGGCGGACCACCGGCGGGACGGGCTGGACGTGGCGCGCGTGTACAGCGATACGAACTCCATGCTGAAGCCATGGGACAACCCAGAGACGGACCGCTTCGAGCCGCAGCACGTGGTGGCAGGCGGCGAGTGGAGCGGCGAGGTGATCGAGGAGCTGAAGTTCTCAGACAGCGATACGCTGATCCGCAAGAATCGATGGAGCGCTTTCCACGATACGAAGCTGGCGCTCAGCCTGCGCACGCGAGGGATCGATACGATCATCTTGGCGGGGGGAGCCATCGAGATCGGCATCGTGTCCACGGCCTTCCAGGCGCGCGACATGGACTTCGGTCAGGTGATCGTGCGCGACGCTTGCACGTCGATCGAGAACGACGTGGGGGATATGTTCATGGAGCACATCTTTCCGCGGTTTGCACGGATCCGGTCGACGGACGAGACGCTAGAGATGATGCGCACGGGGCACGCGCGGGGAGGGTAGTTATGGCTGAGATGGCAGGAGATGTGCTCGAGGACGTGGTGGTGCAGCCGGGCACGGGGTGGTCGATGGTCGTGCCGGAGCAAACGACGCTTCGGATCGTGGATCTCGAGGGGAAGCAAGCGGTCGATTTCCTGTGCTACGCCGCGGCCGACCCCTCGGAGCGGTACAACGCGTGCGACTCGATGAAGGTGGCGGGCACGATCCAGCTCACGACGGGGTGCCGCTTGCTTTCGGACATGGGTCGCGCACTGTTCACGGTCGGCGAGGACACGTACGGCAAGCACGACACGATCGGCGGGTGCTGCAGCGCTGAGAGCAACCTGCTGCGGTACGGTGAGCCAGGAGACGCGAACTGTCGAGATACATTCGTGAGCGAGCTGGGCAAGCACGGGCTCGGCAAGAAGGACATCACGACGAACCTCAACTTCTTCATGAACGTACCGGTGCACGAGGACGGGCGTATGTACATGGCGGAGGGGTTCTCGCAACCGGGAGACTACGTGGAGCTGCACGCCGAGCGCGACGTGTTGGCGGTGATCTCGAACTGCGCGCAGGTGCACAACCCGGTGAATGGGTACAACCCGACGCCGATCCGCGTTGTGGTGTATCGACGGGTTTAGTCTGTGTGCCTCTGCTCGACCGGTACGGTGCCGGGCTGAAGGTCGTCCTTCAGTGGACGGACTCCAAGCGGGTTCTCTACGCGCGGGACGGGTCGCAGCCAGCGCTCCGCCCAGGGGCGTCAGTTCGGACGCCATAGGGGAGCTTAGGCGCACAGTCAAACAGCCGAGTCATCAGGCTATTCAAATAGCTTGATCACGTAGGGGACGGCGAAGCCGGAGGCGAAGGGGAAGGGAAGGGAAACGAGGGTCCGGCTGGCGGCGAACGCTCCGCCTAGGAATGGGATCTCCCAAACGAGGGTGCGCGAGATGGGGATGATGCTCCAGGCGGTCATGAAGGCGGCGATGGGGCCGACGCCGGCGCCGGCGCCCAAGAGCGAGCCGAGGAGCGGCATCATCACGTAGGGGCCCGCAGGGAGTAGCGCACCGGCGGCGGCGCCCAGAAG
>CAZKTE010000104.1:0-1788 GCA_964555625.1 uncultured Isosphaeraceae bacterium
GGTGGCAAGCTTGACCTGCCCGCTGTCATGGCCCTCGCGGGCCATCTTCAGACAGGTATCAATCATCTCGGCGATCATCGACTGCCGAGGGTCCCCCTCCGCCATCCCTCCGACCCGTTCGACGAGGTCGATGATCGTCTTGTCAATGCCCTCACGCTGCGCCATGGGCGAGATGGTAGCCGCAGGCCGCTACTGGTCGCCGGAATGCAGGAAAGGCAGTGGCAGCACCGAGACCGTCGGGTTCAGGAGCGGGCCCTTGATCTCGATGCCGAAGACCTGATCGCTGAGGATCCCGACGAGGTCCCGGATGCCCGCCCAGCCCGAGCGAGGCCGAAGACGGGCACTGAGTTCAAGCGTGTCGAAGTCAATGGTGCCGCTGCCGAGGACCTCAAAGTACCGCGCCTCATCCTCGCCCTCCTCGAGGCTGGCCAACTCGATGCGATCGAGGATGATTGTGGGTCCATCCACGTAGAGGTCGATGTTTGCCCAGTCGATGACCGCGTTGAGGGCCGGAGCCAGCTGCAGGAGCTGCAGCGCCCGCAGCGCGGCGGGCACGGATGCCAGCTTGCCATTGACCACCCGCAGACGCCCTCGACCGCGACGAGACGCATCCTCTCCGCGCTGACCGGCCACGGAAAACCAGCCATCGAGCTCGCCCTCGAGATGCGCGACGGCGTCATCGCCGCCGGACTGCCCCAGCGCCACACCCGCGAGCATGATGGCGACCTCGTAGCCAAGATCGTCTCCGACCCCGATGCGGCCATCGAGGGTGATGGCACCTTGGCCGCTGCGGCCGCGCAGCGTGCCGACCTGCAGCCCGGCGCCACCCCCACGCAGGTGCAGCCCGCCGTCGATGTCCCGGATCCGCCGGCCAGCTACTGTCAGTTCATGGAGAGACAGGTCCAGATCGAACGCCTCGAACTGCTGCTGGGCATACGAACCATGGATGTCGATGCGTCCACGAATTCGCTCCATCGGGATTCCTGCCACAAGAGACACGTCCGTGACCTCAAGTCCCCCGTCGAAGGTGACATCCAGGGACCCAATCGAGGATCCGCGGATCGCAAGCACGCCGCCATCGAGTCTCGCTTCACCGCCGGAGAGTGAGATCGCCTCGAATGCCGATTCGACCCCGGAGGGCAGGATCGTCAGCAGCGAAGGGTCATCGGATGGGCCCCTCCAGTCCAATTGCAGCGCACCATCAAGCCCGTCAGCAGTCTCGATCGTGCCACCTACGGCGAAGGCCCCCTTCCCGAGACGCCCATTGAAGTCGACCAGCCGAAGCTCCCCTGGAACCAGTCGTGCCTCACCGGCATCGAGGTCGACGTCGATGCGCCGATCCCCGAAGGTCGCCTGGAAGCTCGCCGGCTCGAAGCGCACGGCGTAGTCCATGCTCCCTGCGGTCCCCGAGACCTCCACGTCCGCGTCAAAGCGGCCCTGGGGCGAGAGGCGATCGAGGAGGCCCACGGCACCCTGGCCACCGGCGATCTGCGCAATGGCGCGGACCATCGGAAGTCCCGCCTGTCCGCCGACCCATCCGCCCACGAGCTCGAGTCTCGCGTCCTCGTCGACGCGCACGCTGCCACGCAACGCGATCGTCCCGTCATCGATGCCGCCGTGTCGCGCGCCGAAGCGAAGGTCCTCGAATCGCACCTCGTTTCCATCTACGACGATGGCCCCACCGGTTGGCGTAAGAACCTCTATCTCCCCGCCAATGTGGAAGGCAAGCTCCGTGGCGACGGCCTCCAGCCGCAGGTGGTGTTCGCCGCCGCTGCGGGTGATCCGACA
>CAZKTE010000105.1:0-1779 GCA_964555625.1 uncultured Isosphaeraceae bacterium
CGGCCTTCCCGACCACCACCATCGGCTCATTCCCGCAAACACGCGAGATTCGCAAGGCGCGTGCCGATCACAACCGGGGTAGGATCAACGATGCCGCCTACGACAAGTTCATCAAGAAGGAGATCCAGGCGGTCATCGGCTTCCAGGAGGAGGTAGGCCTGGACGTCCTCGTCCACGGCGAGCCCGAGCGAAACGACATGGTCGAGTACTTCGGCGAGCAACTCGACGGCTACACCTCAACCAAGAATGGCTGGGTGCAGAGCTACGGGACACGCTGCGTGAAGCCGCCGATCATCTTTGGCGACATACGACGCACCGGGCCTATGACTGTCGAGTGGACCAAGTACGCCCAGTCTCTCAGCTCCAAGCCGGTCAAGGGTATGCTCACGGGACCCGTCACCATGCTGCAATGGTCCTTTGTGCGCGACGACCAGCCGCGCGGCACTACCTGCCGCCAGCTCGCCCTCGCCATACGCGATGAGGTCGTGGACCTGGAAACAGCCGGCTCCAAGATCATCCAGATCGACGAGCCAGCTGTTCGCGAGGGACTGCCGCTGCGTAAAGAGGACTGGGACGATTACCTGAAGTGGGCGGTGGAGTGCTTCCGGCTGGCGTCGTCCGGCGTGGAGGACCGCACCCAGATCCACACCCACATGTGCTACGCCGCCTACAACGACATCATCTCCGCCATCGCGGATCTCGATGCGGACGTCATCTCCATGGAATCATCCCGCAGCGACGGAGAGCTGCTGACCGCTTTCAGCTCCTACCATTACCCCAACGAGATCGGCCCCGGTGTCTACGACATCCACTCCCCACGCGTCGCCTCCGAGCAGGAGATGCACGACCTCATCGGCAAGGCTCTGCAGGTCCTTTCGCCGGAGCAGATCTGGGTGAACCCCGACTGCGGGCTCAAGACGAGGAAATGGCCCGAGGTCAAGGAGTCGCTTGAGCACATGGTCAAGGCAGCCAAGGCACTGCGGTAGATCGCCCGAAGATGAGCAGAGGCGCGTTCGAGCAGGCGGCACGGTTCTTCGTAGACACTGTCGCTCGGATTGGCACTTCGCAATGGGACGAGCCAGCTCTCGGCGTGTGGAGCGTGCGTGAGCTCGTCGGCCACACCAGCCGTTCCATAGCACGGGTCGAGGAGTACGGACCGCGGCGCGCGGACCGCGTCGACGTGGCATGTGCCGCGGACCACTACCACATCTCGCTAGCCCCTGCCGGCGCCAACGACCAGATCGCGCAGCGTGGCAGGGTAGCCGGCGCGGACCTTGGAGCAGAGCCTACCAACGCGATCAACGCTGGCCTTGACCGCGCCCTGGGGGCCATCGAAGGCGCCGAAGAAGACACGATCATCGCCTACGACAACGGCGGTATGCGGCTCGGTGACTACCTCGCCACGCGAGTCCTCGAGCTCACTGTTCACACGCTCGATATCGCCGAGGCCATCCGCGTTGAAGTCGAACCACCACGCGAGGCCCTCGCCGTGACGCTGCACCTGCTCGCGGACCTCGCCGTGGACTCGGGCCACGGCGGCAAGCTGGCGCTCGCGGCTACCGGACGTTGCCTGCTCCCCGGCCGCTTCTCCGTCCTAGGCTAGGCAGCCGCGTCCAATGCCGCATCAGTGTATGCCACGCGTTTCCTGCTGCTCGTCTGAGCGAAACGCCGCCGACAGCTCGATGGGTTTCCCGTGCGGCGTGTTCAGGTAGGCCTGGCGCCATTCCTCGGTGCGCTGGTCCATGGACGCGAGGCCGACGAGGTTCTTTTCGGCGCAGA
>CAZKTE010000106.1:0-1746 GCA_964555625.1 uncultured Isosphaeraceae bacterium
ATCATGAACGAACTTGGCATCATCTGTTCCGCCACCGCGATAGCGCAGCACTATCGTGGATTGATCGATGGCCTGCTTATCGACACCGATGACGCATGGCTCGAGGCGGACATCGCGAATTTGGGTATTGCGGTGAAACTTTCCGATATCGTGATGCGAAGTGCAGAGGATCGCTGCACACTGGCGAAAACGGTGGTGCAGTTCGCCGGTGAGCTAGGGTGCGGCGGCAAGTAGGTTCACAGTTCGCGGGCGCGAGGTTCCCGAGCGTGCGTTGCGTCTGGTGGGCAGTAGTGGCGCTGTGACCTGACACTGTTCGAAGAATAAGGAGGGGGGAGTAACTTCTCCGATGCTGCTAGCCTCTCGCGTGACTTGACAACGCCGTCGGGTTGTCTACGATCGGGATGGGCGAAGGCTGAATTCCACACTTCGGCTCGTCCCCACCGAGTGCCGACTCGACTTTCTGCATGAGAATCGACCTCAATTGCGACATGGGGGAGTCGTTCGGCTCCTACTCCATCGGCAACGACGAGTCCGTGATGCGGAGCATCACGTCGGCGAACATTGCCTGCGGCTTTCACGCCGGGGATCCCTCGGTGATCCGACGGACGATCCGGCTCGCGCTCGCGTCTGGCGTGGCGATTGGCGCGCACCCGGGGTTTCCCGACCTGGTCGGATTCGGGCGACGCGAGATGAAGGTGACGCCGGACGAGGTCGAGGACTTCGTCATGTATCAAGTCAGCGCGGTCGCCGGGCTCGCTGCGGCCGAGGGGACGCGGCTACAGCACGTCAAGCCGCACGGTGCGCTCTACAATCTGGCCGCGCGCGACGCCGACATCGCGGCCGCGATTGCACGCGGCATCGCGGCCCTTGACCGTTCGTTGATCCTCTTCGGCCTGGCAGGCTCGGAACTCCTCATCGCCGGGCGTGCTGCCGGCCTCAGTGTCGCGGCGGAGGCATTCGCCGACCGCGCTTATGCGCCCGACGGGGCTCTGGCCTCGCGTCGAGAGGCCGGGACGGTGATCCATGACCCTGAGCGGGTCGTCTCACGCGTGCTCCAGATGGTGCTCGACGGCACGGTCCAGGCGACTGACGGCTCGACTGTCACCCTCGCCGCCGAGACGATTTGCGTGCACGGCGACACCCAGGGGGCGGAGCGGCTCACCGAGAGACTCAAGGCCGCGCTCGAGACGGCGGGTGTCACCCTGCAGGCCGTCGGTCGGTAAGGCACTAGCGGTCACACACCTACGCGAATGACCAGCATGAAGCATGACGTAACGACATCCGATGTCGTCGTGGTTGGCGCAGGTGGCGCGGGTATGCGCGCAGCCATCGCGGCGGCGGAAGCCGGTGCACGGGTCGTCTTGTTGACGAAGGGACAAGCCGCGCGCAGCGGCGCCACGACGATGGCCTGCCCGTCGTACCAGGCCGCGTTTTCGATGGAGGATGAACGGGACAGCACAGCGATCGCCTTCGAGGATACGTGCTACGAAGGACGCTACCTCGGCGATGAAAACCTGATCAAGGTCCTGACGGATGAGGCAACCGAACGGGCGATGGATCTGTGCCGCTACGGGGTGAAGTTCCGCAAGAACGAGCGCGGACAGTTTCTCCAAATCGTGCATCCGGGTCATTCATTCGAGCGGAACCTAGTCATCATGGGCGACGGACGGGCGATGGCCGCCGGGCTGCACAGAGAGCTCTTCAAGCACGACAACATTCGACTCGTCGAAGATGTGGTTGTCACTC
>CAZKTE010000107.1:0-1703 GCA_964555625.1 uncultured Isosphaeraceae bacterium
TGGCTACAACAACGCGATGCCCAACTCCGGCAAGATCGGCACGGGCGGCGTCGACAGCCAGGCCCTGATCAAGCCCAAGAAGTTCTTCGGGTCCGCCCGGAACATCGAGGACGGCGGATCACTGACGATCATCGCCAGCGCTCTGGTGGACACGGGGTCCAAGGCCGACGAGGTCATCTTCGAGGAGTTCAAGGGCACGGGTAACAGCGAACTGCACCTGACGCGCAAGCTCGTGGAGAAGCGCATCTGGCCTGCGATCGACATTGCCGCCTCCGGCACCCGCCGCGAGGAGTTGCTGCTGGAGTCAAAGGAGCACGACCTGGTGACTCGTCTTCGCAAGGTCGTCAGCGACATGTCCCCCGTGGAGGCCATGGAAATGCTGCGCAATCGCATGACCAAGACCGGTTCCAACGCCGAGTTCCTCATGACGATGAATCTCGACTGATCCACGGCGCGCCGGCAGGCAACCGCCTGCCTACGATTCACCGATGCACGCACGTCGTCAACGTGGTTTCACGATCGTCGAGTTGCTGGTGGTGATTTCGATCATCGCCATCCTCGCGGGGCTGGTGCTCGTGGCAGTCAGCGGGTCGACCGCGGCGGCCCGCACCGCGCAGACGCAGCAGGGGCTGCGCGACATCGCCACGTGGATGGAGGCCTGGAGCGGCGACCACGACAGCCGCGTGCTGCCCAGTCAGTTCGACTATCAGGATGAGGCTGCTGCGGGTACGGCGGTAACCGTGCGGGCTGACGAACATCTGGCGGACCTGCAATACAGGGGGACCTGGACGGATCTCCTCTGGACCTACAACAACATGCACGTCACGTTTGCATTGCGCGACGTAGAGGTCGACGACCCGACCCACCTGACTTGGGAGAGCGATTCCCCTGATGCGAGCATCTACGATGCGCACCCAGACTTCCAGAACCCCTTCCGCTCGCACTTTGAGAACTCTCGCAATCACGTGGCAGCCGAGTTGGGGCCGACCCCGTTCGCCGACGGCGCCCAGGAACGAGGTCTCCCGGGGTTCTTCGCCGCCAACGACTTCTTCGATGCGCGCAGTGATGTCGATCGCGGCGACAGCGACAGCCAGGTCGATCGTTACTACACCTCGGGGATGATCCGGGCGCCCCAGCGGAGCATCTATCTGGTGGACTCCGTGGCCGGCGAGACGATCGCCGTCGAGGAGGATCCCTGGACCTGCGACCTAGCTGCCGCGACGCTGCTCACTGACGGCGCCACGGCCGGCGCCGCGGACCTGGTGGGTCACGTCGACTTTCGCTACGGCGAGTCGTGCATGGTGCTGTTGCTCGATGGGCACGTCGAGCGGCTGATGCCCTGGACGACGCTTGGGCTTGACGATCCCGACGACAAGAGCACGCTGCAGGGTCAGGGTTGGCGGGTCGGTCGGTTGCACCAACGGTAGCGGCGATCTTGCAGGCGCCAGCGGTGCTTGGGGGGTGTAATCATCATCGGCGCCCTTGCCAAGACGGGGGCTTTGGGTACACTCTCGCCTTCCGTCCCATCCCGGGGCGGGTTTTTCTTCGGGAGATCTGGAAGGGGTCTCTCGCAGGTGGCAGGACGCCACTTCACCTGCAGGGATGCTGTAGCAGGCGGGCCGCATGCGGCCCGAGACTGAGCGATCTTGCCACCGTAGCTCAGTGGTAGAGCACACCCTTGGTAAGGGTGAGGTCACGGGTTC
>CAZKTE010000108.1:0-1678 GCA_964555625.1 uncultured Isosphaeraceae bacterium
GGCGTAAGCGGCTCCATTTCATCGCCACCGCTGGCGTGTAGATCACTGAGCCGCCGTGCGCCGGGCTCAAGGCGCGTGTTGAAGGACCCAACCGCACTGTTGTAGGCCTCCGTAGCCTGTCGCACGCGATCACCCAGGCGATCAAGATGGTCCCGGAAGACCGAGAGCCGCTCGAAGAGCAATTGGCCGACCTGCGCGATCTCTCGCGCGTTCTCGGCTACGGACTCCTGCCGCCAACCGAATGCGACGGCCTGAAGCAGGGCGATCAGGAGCATCGGGGTTACGACAAGGACATTGCTCTTCATCGCCTTGGCATGCAAGTCCGGGCGTCGTTCCAGAGCGGCTACGAGTGCCGACTCTACGGGGATGAACATCACCACGAACTGCGGCGCCTGCTCAAACTGCTTCCAGTACTGCTTGCTTGAAAGCGCGTTGACATGGCGCTCGACCTGCGTGGCGTGCTGATCGAGCATCGATGCCACGTCTCCCTCGCCTTCACACGCATCGAGGTAGTGCTCCATGGGTACCTTGGCGTCCACGACCACCTCGCCGCCACCGGGCAGGTGGACGACCATGTCCGGTCGCTGCGCTTCCTCACCACCGGTCGACACCTGCTCGTCGAAGTCGCAGTGCTCGGTCATTCCGGCGGACTCCACGACGTTGCGGAGCGCCATCTCGCCCCATCGCCCACGCTGATCAGGGCGACGCAGCGCAGTTTCAAGCTTGGCGGTCTGCGCACGGAGCGTCTCGTTGGAGTCCAGCAGTTGCTTCGATCGTTCCTTGAGCCAGCCGTAGTCCTCTGCGCGCTTGGCCTCGAGCGCGGCGACGGCGATCTGCTGCCTGCCGAGCAGGTCCTCAAATGGCTTGAACTTCGTCTCGGCGAGCTTGAGGAACTGGCTGTTGCTGGCCTGCAGCGACTCCTGGCTGATGCGTGCGAAGGCGTCCGTGAGCGTCCGCTGCGCCTGCTCGAGTCCCTTCTGGGTGTCCTCGATGCGCTGGCGCTCGGCGGTGAGTTGTGCGTGCAGCGCAGCGGCCTGGCGATCGAGTTCCTCGCGGGCATTGCGCTCGCGCTGGACCTCGGCGACGAGCTCCCCCTCGCGCGCCTCGAGGCGTCGTACGCCCTCGCCGGCGGCGGCTGCACGGCGTGCCAGCCAGGCGGCCGCGACGCAGATGCCGGCCACAGCCCCGATGGCGAATCCGATGAGCAACGAGCCGGTGTCCATTCGACCCTTATCCTATCGCTCAAGGGATGCCATGCATGCTCCATTCCTGACATCACGGTGTCAGTGGGTGGGTACAGTGCGCGCAGTGTGCCTATGATCGGTTGTTCTTATGGCGCAGCATCCTTCCAATATGACGGTCGTGACACGACGGGATTTCAGCCGTTGTGGTGCCTTTACATTGGTCGAACTGATGGTCGTGATTGCGATCATAGCGCTGCTGCTGGGGCTGGTCGTCGTTGGGATCGGTGGAATGATGACGCGCGCACGCGTCGCAAAGGACTTGGCTAACCAGCGAGGATTTGGCAAGGCGGACTCAAGTTTCTCGGTGGATCACGGCGGCAGGTTGCTCCATCCGTGGACGGTGCCGGTGGGGCCCAATCTGCCCCAAGAGGATCGGATGTGGGTTCGTTCTTACGGCCAGACTGAACCTTGACCCGAAATTCCCGAAATGAACG
>CAZKTE010000109.1:0-1667 GCA_964555625.1 uncultured Isosphaeraceae bacterium
TGTTCTAGAGTAGCATCATGGGTCGCTGACCCCCCATGTAGAGACCGGCGTTGACACCCATGGCCTCGTCTTCGGTGAAGACGCGCACCAGCTTCGGTGAGTCCCGCTCGGTAAGCTTGGCGATAAGCGTACGCTGGAAAGTGTCCGGCACGACGATGATGTGGGTAACGCCGAGGTTCAGTATCGCGTCGACTATAAGCTGCGCATCGACGCCAGCCGCAACTGGCTCCGCTCCCGTGGTCACGAGCCACCAGCGATGGCCGAGAGCTCGACTTCGGCGTTGTTCTCCAAATCGGCTCCGACGATGTTCATGGCCGGTGGCTCGGCCCCGAAGTACTCCTCCGCCGCCGCAATGAAATCGTCCTCATAGTAGATATCGTGCAGAAACACATCGAGCCGCAGCACGTCGGCTAGCGTGGAGTCGAACCGGTTGAGCGCCGCCTCGAGGCGGCGGAACGCCTGCCGCGTCTGCGCGGCACAATCGCCGTACAAGTCCTGCCTGATCGCGCCGGTCCCTACGTCGGCAAGGCCCGATGCCCGCGACGCGAACACCAACCCGTTGGCCTTCACCGCCTGCGCCTCGTCGGAATCCTCGGCGAGCCAGGCGATCTCCTTGGTGCCGCCAGGGTTGACGGCGATACCGCCGATCTCCATGACGCCACGCCCGCTCAACGGCGTGCCCAGCGCGTAGGTGGCCAGAGGCAGCTTCCCGCCGAATCGTTTCTTCAGCTCGTCGCGATAATGTGGCGCGAGCGTGATCTGGCGGAAAGCCCCGTCGCTGCGCACCAGGTCGTCGAGCTTGCCGCCCTCAGCATGCTCGATGTGCGAGCGCAGCCACTCGTAGGTGTAGAAAAGCTCCGTATCGAACTGCTCGGGCACCTCTTCAGGCGCCTCCTCACCGGTGAACGGGTTGGTTCTTCCGCGCACCCCGATCACATAGGTGAAATCGCCCGCTCGCGTGATGCGGGAGGCCCGGCCACGGGTTGGCTGCGGCACCAGTACGTGACGCTCCACGTCTGGGGTCAGCGCCTGCACTACGGCGGTCAGCATGTTGACGCCCGACATCTTAGCCTGGGAGCCAAAGCTGACAGCCTGGGCGTGTCCCACTTCGCCGAAATGGTCGGGCCACGTGGCCATGCGCTCGAGGCGCCACGACTGACCCGACGTGAAGTTCTCGATCCAGATGGCGTCATCGCCGCTGTAGCCGGCCTTCTGAAGGCGCAGCGCCTGGCGACCGTAGGAGTTGTTGCACTGCGGCGTGGCTTTGTCGTCGAGCTCCATGTCGACCTGCTCGGTAACGATGTCCCTATGGCCATCGGAGCTGGACAGGAACAGATGAGGCCCATAGCGCACGACCGCCGAGACGTTCCGATTGCGCTCGTCGGCGAGCAGTATCTCCTTGGTGTAGCGCGTGGCGGCCATGCGCTACTTGCCTGCGGCTTCGGGGCCCTTGATGCGGAACAGGCGTTCGGTCCGACCCCAGACGATCTCGTGCTTCAGCTCGGGGCTCAACTGCGAGAACATGCGGTCTATGGCCGGGTCCGGGTTGGGCCAGGTCTGACCCTGCTCGTGCGGATAGTCAGCGCCCCAGATGGCACTGTCACCGATCATGAACTCGGGATCGCCGAGCATCTTGGCGCCGACG
The DNA here is from genome assembly GCA_964555625.1 of uncultured Isosphaeraceae bacterium. Classification (GTDB taxonomy): domain Bacteria; phylum Planctomycetota; class Phycisphaerae; order Phycisphaerales; family SM1A02; genus CAZJKE01. The sequence goes on from CAZKTE010000109.1 coordinate 1,646, forward strand.
TAGTCCTCCTCGAAGGTGAACG
>CAZKTE010000110.1:0-1655 GCA_964555625.1 uncultured Isosphaeraceae bacterium
TCCCTGCGAGCCAGGTCGCTCCCCTTTCTGAGCAGCATGGTCAGCAAGGCGGAGCAGGCGGATCACGCGGAGTCGGTCTACGAAGCACGTGTCAACCTGGCCGCGGCACACCGACGGACGGACATGTTTGGCATGACGACGCTGGTGTACAACCACATCACGGCCCGGGTGCCCGGCACGACGGACGAATTTTTCATCAACGAGTTCGGGCTGGGATACAACGAGGTCACGGCCTCGAACCTGGTGCGGATCAACCTGGACGGGCGGGTGCTGGAGGGCGGGCCGACGGTGAACCTGCCGGGGTACGTGATCCACAGCGCGGTTCACGCGGCGCGCCACGACGTGCACTGCGTGATGCACACGCACACGCCGTACGGTATGGCGGTCTCGGCGCTGGAGGGCGGTTTCCTTCCCCTCCAACAGGACACCTACGGCTTTCACGAGGACGTGTCCTACCACGAGTTCGAGGGGCTGGCCGTCGACCCCGAGGAGCGCGAGCGACTAGTGACAGACCTGGGCACGAAGAACAACATGGTGCTGCGAAATCATGGGCTGGTGACCACGGGCAAAAGCGTGGCCGAAGCTTGGGGACGCATGTGGAACCTGGAACGCGCGTGCCTGGTGCAGGTGCTCGCCATGTCGACAGGGCAGCCGCTGCACCAGGCACCGGTCGCGGCGGTCGAGCAGACGTCAGGGCTCCTGCGCGATAACCCGGGATCCATGGCGTGGAACTGGCTGCGGCGTGAGCTGGACAAGAAAGACCCGTCGTACAAAGACTAAGCCCGTCTGATTAAGGACCGGACTAGGGACGCATGATTGACATCAACCTCATCAGGCGCGAGCCGGATGTGTTGCGCCGGTCGCTGACCCGGCGCAACGAGCCGGCAGACGTGGTCGACACGGTCTTGGCGCTGGACATTGGGCGGCGCTCGAACATCGCGGAGGCGGACACGCTGCGCGCGAGCCGGAACGCCGCGAGCAAAGCGATCGGCGCGCTGATGCAGGCGGGCGACGGCGCGCAGGCGGAGGCCCAGAAGCAGGTGGTGCGCGAAATTGGAGATCGGCTCAGGGCGCTCACCGACGCGCTCCGCGTGCTCGACGAGCGCACGAGCGAGCTCATGCTTGGCATGCCCAACATCGCGTCAGATGACGTGCCGGACGGGCCAGACGATTCAGGCAACGTGGTCGTCTGGGAGGAGGGAGAGCGACTCTCTTATGATTTCGGTTTGAAACCGCACTGGCAGCTGTCGGAGTCGCTGGGGATCACCGACTTCGAGCGCGGGGCCAAGATCAGCGGGCGCATGTTCTACGTGCTCGGCGAGACCGGTGCGCGGCTGCAGCGGGCGCTGGTCGGCTACATGCTGGACCTGCATCGCGACCAGCACGGCTACCGCGAATGGGGCGTGCCGTTCCTGGTGCTGCGCGACGCGATGATCGGCAGCTCGAACCTGCCGAAGTTCGCCGACGCGCTGTACCACGACCAGGAAGAGGATCTATGGCTGATCCCGACGGCCGAGGTGCCGCTGACGAACCTGCACCGCGAGGAGATCCTCGAACCGGGAATGTTGCCGCTGAAGTACATGGCGCATACGCCATGCTTCCGCAAGGAGAGCGCGGCGGCCGGGCAGCAGGTGCGCGGGCTCAAGCGAGTCCAC
>CAZKTE010000111.1:0-1560 GCA_964555625.1 uncultured Isosphaeraceae bacterium
CCCTGGCCAGAAGATACGGATCGGGTGCCGGCGGGCACCACCACACGATCGGGCGAGTCGCCATGATGAACCGGCCTCGTTCGGCATCGTCAAAGGCCCCCTGAGGAAATGCCCAGAACACGAAGTAGGGGTCCGGCGTCGCGCGGTTTGGCGACAACGTCGAATAGAGCCCGTCCATGCACAGGCTCAAGACCGGGGGAAGGAACTGGCCGTCTTGATGGACGCGACTTTCGAGGTACGCCTGAACGGACTCGAGGTTCGCGGAAAGAGCCTGCGCATACTCGACGCTCATCAACATGTGTTCAAGCACCGGCACATCCGGGATGGAGACCCGCTCCTCATGCAACGTCTGCCAGGCCTGCTGCACGGCGATGGGGAGCAAAACGGCGACTGCCAGCGCACCGACAAGAGCCCGCCGCGGGCCCGGAAGGGTGAAGCGCCGGAGCAGGTGGACAACAGGCCCGAGCGCAGGGACTGTGGCCCACCAGAGGTAGCGCGGCCCAGCGACAGGGTAGATCTGGACGAAAGCGGCGAGGCCGACCAGCCACAGGCTCCCGCAGAGCCACGACCGCTCGTCCGGATCACCAGTTCCATGGGAAATGCCATTCCCGCCCTTCCACCATCCGAGGGCGAACGGCGCCGCCGCGATCGTCAGCACGATCACCGCCCAACTGGCATCCCACCGGTTCCAACCGGGCAGAGACCAACCCACGTGGTAGACGACGACAACGGTGAGGATCACGACCGCGAACGCAGCACGCAGGACGACGAGGTTTTTGCGCTCAACCGAGCGCTCCAGACCACCACCGACCGCCGTAACCGTCATGAGCACAATGGCGGCACTGGGGATCGCCAACGTGAACACCTGATGACGGATGAAGAACCCACCTGAGGACCCTGCGACATTGGACAACCAAGTACGGGGCATCTCGACTGACTGCAGCCACCACTCGTCCAGCGCTCCATCCAGCCCGAGTGACAGTGCGGCGAGGCCGACGACCACCGCGAACCCTGCAACGAAAAATGCGAGCCGCCTGAACCGCCGCCTGAGGAGTTCGCTCAGGCCGAGCAGGACAGCGAGCAAAACGCCGACGTTGAGCCGAGCCAAGAACGTGGCTCCAACGACAGCACCGGCTGTCAGTGGTCCCCACAACGGACTGAACGGCGGCCTCCAGTTCGTCGTGAGCACCAGGGCAAGCAGCGCAACGAACAGGAAGGCGACATCCGCTGACCAGGGATTCGGAGGAATCTCCGGACTGAAAAACGGTGTAAGAAGGAGGGCGCAGGAGATCGCGACCAGGGCGACGCCTTGGCCGAACGCACGCCGCCACGCGACGAAGAAAAGTGTGGCTGCAGCGACCAGCATCAGCGCTGTGCCAGTTCGGATCGCCCAGAGGGTCGGTCCGAGCAGCACGACCCACAGGGCGTGGACCCAGGTGGCCATCGGGCCGTACTGGCTGAACACGTCCCGGTGGATCACGCCACCGTCAGCGACCACCAGAGCCGGCTTGAGCATTATCCCGTCGTGGTGGGGATCGACGCCGAATCGTGCGAGCGGGA
>CAZKTE010000112.1:0-1509 GCA_964555625.1 uncultured Isosphaeraceae bacterium
AGGGAGGATTTTTCAGCCGCCGGACGAACGAACAACTCGACCTCGACGGAGCAGCAGGCGAGATGGAGGATCTGGCCGCCAAGCTATCCGAGATGGGCATGGGAAGCGAGGAGATCGAAGCCATCGCTCCTGCGGTCGAGGACGCTCGGGCGCGCGGCATCGACGTGATCGGTCCCATACCCGCAGACAGCGTGTTCGGCCAAGCCATCGATGGGCGATACGACGTGGTGTTGGCCATGTATCACGACCAAGGGCACATCGCGATCAAAGTGCACGACTGGGTGGCCAGCACGACCACCAACCTCGGTCTGCCCTTTACCCGCACCTCCGTGGACCACGGCACGGCCTTCGACATCGCGGGCACGGGCACCGCCGACCCCACGGGTATGATCCACGCGATCAGACTCGCCGCGAACCTCGCCGCGAACGGCACGATCAGCAGCGCCTGAGCGGGTCGGCGGACCGAGTCGCCCGAGAGCGGGAAGAGCGCGATGGTATACTTCCGGCGTTCGATATTCCACCTGGTGCAACCCTCGCCGGTGAAATCACCGGCGAGGGTTGCCTAAGGGAAACGGGTATGAGGACAGCGTTCATCGGCGGGGGCGTGATGGCGAAGGCCATCCTCTCCCGAGCACTCTCAGGTGGCGTGCTGAAAGCGTCCGACGTTTGCGTAGCGGAGCCCGTGGACGCACGGAGGGAGGCCATCGCCAGCTCCTATGGTGTCTCCGTGACCGCAACCAACCAGAACGCCGCAGCAGATGCGGACTTGGTCATCGTCGCGGTCAAGCCCCAGCACCTGGATCACGTGCTCGCTGACCTGGCCGGCACGCTCGGCGTCATGCAGACGGTGCTCTCCATCGTCGCCGGCATACCCATCGCCAAATTCGCCAAGAGCCTTGGTCACGAAGCAGTGATCCGGGTGATGCCGAACACGCCCGCGCAGATCGGCGCAGGCATGTCGGTGTGGACCGCGACGGCAGCGGTCCCGAAGGAGACGCTGGAAACGTCAGCAGCGCTCCTCGGCGCCCTTGGCCAGGAATGGTACGTCGCCGACGAGGGCTACCTGGACATGGCAACGGCAGTCTCAGGAAGCGGGCCGGCGTACGTGTTCGCATTCATCGAGTCGCTGGTGGAAGCGGGCGTATACGTCGGCATGCCACGGGATATGGCCACGACGCTGGCGGTCCAGACCGTGGCGGGGAGTGCTGAGCTGGCTCGCGGCAGCGACCTCAGCCCGGCGGCGCTGCGCGATATGGTGACGTCGCCCGGCGGGACGACGGCCGAGGCACTGCGTGCATTGAAGGCGCATGGGTTCAGCTCGGCGCTGCTGGAGGCGGTGACGGCAGCGTACCGGCGCGCCAAGGAGCTTGGAGGCTCATGAGCCTCATCGCCGAGTTGCTCTCGCGGGTAGTGACGCTCCTGATCTGGGCGTTCGTCGGACGCGCAATCATCTCGTGGCTTGTGGTCGCTGGGATGCGCCACGAGTTGCTCTTCCGACTGAACCACGCG